>NZ_JBGQOI010000002.1:0-522265 GCF_052113765.1 Pseudomonas sp. W22_MBD1_FP4
GCTCCCGATGGCGGAGTGTCAGTCACCATTGAGCTGGCTGACACTCCGCCATCGGGGGCAAGCCCCCTCCCACATTTGTTTTTGCAGGATTCAGAAAATTTGGTTTTGCAGGGATTCAGAAAATCAGGCGCTGAACCCACCATCAATGGTCAGGCTGGCACCGGTGATATACCCCGCTTCCGGTCCGGCC
Organism: Pseudomonas sp. W22_MBD1_FP4; assembly: GCF_052113765.1. Lineage (NCBI taxonomy): Bacteria > Pseudomonadati > Pseudomonadota > Gammaproteobacteria > Pseudomonadales > Pseudomonadaceae > Pseudomonas > Pseudomonas sp. W22_MBD1_FP4. The sequence goes on from NZ_JBGQOI010000002.1 coordinate 191, forward strand.
AGATAGGCCACGAAACTGGCAATCTCTTCCACATGCCCATAACGTCCCACCGCCATTAACCCGATCAGGCTCTCGGCAAAATCACTGTTTGCCGGGTTCATATCGGTGTCCACCGGCCCAGGCTGCACATTATTGATGGTGATGCCCCTCGGTCCCAGATCCCGCGCCAACCCCTTGGTCAGGCCCACCAGCGCCGCTTTGCTCATCGCGTACGGGCCACCACCGCCAAAGGGCATGCGTTCGGCATTGGTGCTGCCGATGTTGATCACCCGACCACCTTCACCCATATGCTTGGCGGCTTCCTGGGTAGCGATAAACACGCTGCGCACGTTGATCGCCAAGGTCTGGTCGAAGTCTTCCAGCTTGAAGTCTTCCAGCGGTGCGATGGCCAGCACGCCAGCGTTATTCACCAGGATGTCCAGGCGGCCAAAGGCTTCCACGGTGGTATTGACCGCGTTGCGGATCGCAGTGGCATCGGCGCTGTCGGCGTGAATCGCCAGGGCTTTGCCGCCGGCGCTGATTACGCTGTTCTGCAACTCTTCTGCCTTGGCGGCCGAGCTGACATAGGTAAAGGCGACCGCTGCGCCTTGGGCGGCGAGGCGCTTGACGATGGCGGCGCCGATACCGCGGGAACCGCCTTGAATCAAGGCGACTTTGCCGCTGAGGTTGAGTGTGGTCATGTCGATCTCCTGGCTGTTCAAGGCAGGCTGCCTTGTTGTTGGAGCCGAGTATCGACTTCACCCAGTCCTACCGGTAGACCGTGATTGCTATAGTCTGTGTAAACCAAAAGTTTAGAGTGGGGCGTGATGGAAAGCTTTGGAAGTATCGAATGCTTCGTGCGCAGCGCCGAAGGTGGCAGCTTTGCCGAAGCGGCGCGGCACTTGAGCCTGACCCCGGCGGCGGTCGGTAAAAGCGTCGCCAAGCTGGAAGCGCGCCTCGGTGTGCGGCTCTTCCAGCGCAGCACTCGGCGCCTCACGCTGACTGAAGCCGGCAAGCTGTTTCTAGAAGAGGTCAGCGCCAGCCTTACCACTATCCAGAACGCCGTCGCCAACCTGGCCAGCGCCGAAGGGCGACCGGTGGGTACGCTCAAGGTCAGCATGGGCACGGTGTTCGGCAATCGCTATGTGGTGCCGCTGCTGGGGGAGTTTATGCGGCGTTTCCCGGATATCAGCCCGGACTGGCATTTTGATAACCGCCAGGTGGACCTGATCGGCCAAGGCTTTGATGCCGCGATTGGCGGCGGTTTTGAACTGCCCCAAGGCGTGGTGGCGCGCAAGTTGACGCCCGCGCACCGGGTGCTGGTGGCTTCACCGGGTTACCTGGCGCAACGCCCACCGGTGCGCGAGCCTGAAGACTTGTCGCGGTGCAAAGGTATCCTGATCCGCTCACCGCAAACCGGGCGTATCCGTTCCTGGCAGTTGACCAGTGTCGAACGTGAATGCCGCCCGCTGGTGCTCAACCCCGGCATGACTATGAGCGACTCCGAAGCCGCCTGCCGCGCCAGCGCTCAAGGCTTGGGAATTGCGCTGGTGAGCATGCCCATGGCCGTGCCGTTCCTCGACAGCGGCGAGGTGGTAAGGGTATTGCCCGACTGGTACGTCGACGACGGCAATATTTCCATCTACTACGCCGAGCACAAACTGCTGCCCGGCAAGACCCGGGCGTTTGTGGACTTCATCATTGAGCAGTTTGCCGAAAAAAAACTGGGGCAAAGGTTCAGCGCAATCTAAAACCAGACGCAGCTTGAAATGTGGGAGGTGGCTTGCTCCCACATTTGATTTTCAGCGGCCGAACCGGGTCGGCCAGCCAATGACCTTCTTCGGCCGAGGCGTCGCGTAAGTCCGGATCTTCGACGTCGACAACCCCAGCCGCACCAAGGATTCGGCGATGGTCACCGCCGCCGTCACGCCATCCACCACCGGCACCCCGGTGCGCTGGCGAATCTGCTCATCCAGCCCGGCCATGCCGCCGCAACCCAGGCAAATCACTTCGGCCTTGTCCTCGCGGATGGCCAGTTCCGCTTGGCGCACGATGGCTTCCATCGCGGCCAACGGGTCTTCTTCCAGCTCCAAAACCGCCATGCCACTGGCCCGAACTGAAGCGCAGCGCTGGTACAGGCCGGCAAGTTTCAGGCGGTCTTCGATCAGTGGCACGGTGCGGTCCAGGGTGGTCACCACCGAATAGGCATGGCCCAGGAACATCGCCGTGCTGGCCGCCGCTTCGGTGATATCCACCACCGGCACATTCAATAACTCCTGCAAACCTTCCCGGCCGTGTTCGCCGTAGCCGGCCTGTATCACCGCATCGAACGGTTGGTCGTAAGCCATTACCCGGTCCATCACGGCGATGGCGGCCAGGTAGCTCTCAAAATTGCCTTCAACCGATTCCGCGCCGAAGTACGGGGTAAGCCCGACAATCTCAGTGCCCGGCGAGGCCACGGCCCGCGCTTGCTGGGCGATGGTTTCAGTGATGGATTCGGTGGTGTTGACGTTGACCACGAGGATACGCATGGAAGGTCCTTACTCAGTGACTGACGTTATCGACGGCAATGCTTTCGCCGCTGACATCGGCGTAGAACGGCTGGCGCTTGGCGATCAGCAGGTACAGCAACCCTGCAATACCGGCGCCAAACAACCAGGAAAACGGTGAGACGCTGGCAAATCCTGGCAACAGCGCCAGCAGGATGGCGATGATGGCCGCAGGAATAAACGCCGCCACTGCACGCATATTCACCCCACGGCTGTAGTAATAAACGCCATTCGGGTTTTCGCTATACAGCTGCGGTACGTCCACCTGGCTTTTACGGATCAGCCAGTAGTCGACCATGATCACCCCGTACAACGGGCCTAGCAGTGCGCCGAGGCCAGAGAGGAAATACACGATCACCAGCGGGCTGTTGTAGAGGTTCCACGGCAGAATCAATACAGCCACGGTGGCGCTGATCAGACCCGCACGGCGGAAGTTCAGGTACTTGGGCGCCAGGTTGCTCAGCACAAAGGCAGGCGCAACGAAGTTGGCCATGATGTTCACCGCCACGGTGACGATCAGGAACGCCAGGCAGCCCAGCACAAGGAAGAAGGTATTGGGGATGGCCGCGATGATTTCGGTCGGGCTTTCGATCACCCGGCCATTGAGTTGGAATTGTCCGCCGCAGAGCAGCACGGTGATTGCGGCAAACACCAGGATATTCACCGGCAAGCCCCAGAAGTTGCCGACCAGGATGGTCTTGCGGCACGGCGAAGAGCGTGCAAAGTCGCAGAAGTTGAGGATCAGCGTGCCGTAGATCGCCAGCCATAGCGCGCCGCCGGCAAAGATATTGCGCCACATCTCGCCACCGCTCAGCGGTTCGCGGATCGACCAGGCAATGTTGCCGCCTGCCTGGAAGTACATCCAACCGGCCAGCGACGCCACAGTCAGCAAAATCACCGGCCCGGCGAAGCCTTCATAGCGCCGTACCATCTCCATGCCGTAGGCCAGGATCACCAGTTGTACGAACCATATCGCCACAAAACACGCCCAGCCAAGGGATGACAGGCCGAGGATTGAGTTGTGGTCATAGTCGGCAAACCCTGGATGAATTGCCGTCAGCAGCACGCGGAAAACCACCGAGGCCAGGTAGGTCTGGATACCAAACCAGGCAATCGCAATGACCGCACGGATCAACGCGGGAATCTGTGCGCCGTGAATGCCGAAACTGATACGGCTGATGACCGGGAACGGTACGCCGGTCTTCTGCCCCATATACCCCGACAAGTTCATGAAGAAGTACACCAGCGCCGCACCGATCCCCAGGGATAACAGGATCTGCCAGCCGCCGAGGCCCAGTGCATATAAGCCAATGGCGAACGAATAGTTGGCGATGTTGTGCACGTCATTGGTCCACAACGCAAAGATGCTGTAGCGCCCCCATCGACGGCCTTCGATCTTGGTCGGCGCCAGGTCTTTATTGTGCAGGCGTGGGCTGAGCACTAACGGGCCGGGGCATGCTGCGTCCGGGTTCAGGGCGGAGGAGGGCAGATCCAGTGCGATATTGTTCGAGAGGCTTGTACGCATTCCGGCAGGCTCCAGCATATCTGCCGGGAAGAGGCAGATGGCAAAGTGTATGTATGTTTTGTATTTATTGTATACAAAGCGCAATTCACCTTAAGCCACATGCGTGCCAGTTTTGGATCTATGAAAGTCCTGGGTAATTTCGTTTTTATAGGTTTGTTAAATAAATAACTGAATTTAAAGAGATATAAATTGACCGACTGAACAGCTATTTATTTTTGGGTTGCCAGTATGCGATTTGCCAGGCCAATCGAGGGGAGGGGAGAGGTGTTACGTTATGGTGCGGCCGAATAAGAATTGCACACATAAATGGCACCGATGGTTACATGTATGTGTACATCTCCAACACCCAACACAAGACAAATGTGGGAGGGGGCTTGCCCCCGATAGCGGTTTTCCAGTCAAACATAGGTTGACTGACAGGCCGCTATCGGGGGCAAGCCCCCTCCCACATTTTCTAACCGCGTCAGCCCTTAGGCCTTGCTGATGATATTCCCGGCATGCAGCCCGCATTCTTTCTGCGTGGCTTCTTCCCACCACCAACGACCCTCTCGCTCATGCTGGTTCGGCAGCACAGGCCGGGTGCACGGCTCACACCCGATGCTGATAAAACCGCGCTCATGCAAGCTGTTGTACGGCAGCTCCAGCATGCGGATATAGCCCCAGATCTCTTCGCTGCTCATCTGCGCCAGCGGGTTGAATTTGTATAGGGTGCGTTCCGGGGTAGAGAAGGCGGTGTCGATCTCCAGCGCCGCCACTTGGCTGCGGGTGCCAGGGCTCTGGTCACGGCGTTGGCCGGTGGCCCAGGCAGTCACGCCCGACAGCTTGCGGCGCAGCGGCTCGATCTTGCGCACGCCGCAGCATTCGCCATGACCATCCTTATAGAAGCTGAACAGACCTTTCTCCTTGACGAAGGGCTCCAGCTTGCTCTGGTCCGGCGAAATCAGTTCGATGTCGATCTTGTAGAAGTCGCGCACCTGCTCGATAAACCGGTAGGTCTCCGGGTGCAGACGGCCGGTGTCGAGGCTGAACACCTTGACGTTCTTGTTCAGCTTCCAGGCCATGTCCACCAGCACCACGTCCTCGGCGCCGCTGAAGGAGATCCACAGGTCATCGCCGAACTGGCTGAACGCCAGCTTGAGAATGTCCTGGGCGGATTTGTTGGCGTAAGTCGCGGCGAGTTCAGCGACGTCGAAGGCTTGGTTCATCAGGACGGTTCCTACAGGTCAGTGGCGCTGAGCGCTCTATAGGGGAGCGATGGTATCAAAATCCGCTCCGCGTTGCGGCGGCGAGCTTGAATGGCTAGAGTTCGGCAGTCCTTTTGCTCGCTCAACTAACAACATCCAATAGGAGTGTCTTGTGGAAATTGCCTGTCTTGACCTGGAAGGGGTACTGGTACCGGAAATCTGGATCGCCTTCGCCGAAAAAACCGGTATTGAATCGCTACGGGCCACCACCCGGGACATTCCTGACTACGACGTGCTGATGCAGCAGCGCCTGCGCATTCTCGACGAGCACGGGCTCAAGCTCGCCGATATCCAGGCAGTGATCGCCACGCTCAAGCCTTTGGACGGCGCCATCGAGTTCGTCAACTGGCTGCGCGAGCGTTTTCAGGTGGTGATCCTGTCCGACACCTTCTACGAATTTTCCCAGCCGCTTATGCGCCAACTGGGTTTCCCGACTCTGCTGTGCCACCGCCTCATCACCGATGAATCCGACAGGGTGGTGAGCTACCAACTGCGCCAGAAAGACCCCAAGCGCCAGTCGGTATTGGCGTTCAAGACTCTTTACTACCGCGTGATCGCCGCTGGCGACTCCTACAACGACACCACCATGTTGGGCGAGGCCGACCGTGGGATTCTGTTCCATGCGCCGGAGAATGTGATTCGCGAGTTCCCGCAATTCCCGGCGGTGCATACGTTTGAGGATTTGAAGAAAGAGTTCATCAAGGCGTCGAATCGGTCGCTGAGCCTCTAAAGCGGATTGTGGTGAGCGGGCTTGCCCCCGGAATGGGACTGCTGCGCAGTCCAACGCGAGCAAGCTCCCTCGCCACAAGAGGTCTACCTGCTACAACCCTTCCAGCGTTTGCAGCAAAACCCGCACCTTCGTCAGCGACTCCTGATACTCGGCCTCCCACTGCGAATCCGCGACAATCCCGCCACCGCCCCAGCAGCACACTTGCCCATCCTTGACCAATAAGCTGCGAATGGCGATGGAGCTGTCCATCTCGCCGCGTACGTCCAGGTACACCAGCGAACCGCAGTACAAGCCGCGTCGGGTGGGTTCCAGTTCGTCGATGATCTGCATGGCGCGAATCTTCGGCGCGCCGGTGATGGACCCACCAGGGAAGCTGCCGGCGATCAGGTCGAGGGCGTCTTTGTCGTCGGCCAGTGTGCCGGTGACGCTGCTCACCAGGTGGTGCACGTTGGGGTAGCTTTCCAAGCTGAACAACTCCGGCACGCTCACCGAGCCGGTGCGGCAACTGCGCCCCAGGTCGTTGCGCAGCAGGTCGACGATCATCAGGTTTTCGGCGCGATCCTTGGGGCTGGCCAGCAGTTCCGTGGCGTGGGCGGCGTCTTCTTCAGGCGTGACACCGCGTGGGCGAGTGCCTTTGATCGGGCGGGTTTCGACCTGGCGCTCGCTGACGCGCACGAAACGCTCCGGTGACAGGCTCAATACCGCGCCGTCATTGGGCAGGCTCTGGAATCCGGAGAAGGGCGTCGGGCAGGCTTCGCGCAAGGCGCAATAGGCGACCCAAGGATCACCGCTGCACGGCGCACGAAAACGTTGGGCGAAGTTGACCTGGTAGCAGTCGCCGGCCTGGATGTAATCCTGGATGCGCTCAATGGCCTGCTGGTAAGCCTCGACGCTGAGATCCGGCGCCATGGGGCCCTGCAATTTGAAGGTTGCAGGGGCGGTGGCAGCGTCACCGCTGAACAGCGTGATCAGTCGCTGCCGTTCGCTACCGGCCAGCGCCGGGTGAAATACCAGTTGGCTGGTCTGTGCCAAGTGGTCGCTGATCAGCGCCCAGGCATACAGTCCAAAACGCGCATCCGGCAGGTGCAAATCATCCACCGCCAAGTGCGGCAGCTGTTCCAAATGCCGGCCAAAGTCGTAGCTCAGGTAGCCGATCAAGCCACCGGCAAACGGCAACTCATAGCCGTCGGGCAATTTCGCTTCACCCAACTGTGAAAGGTTTTTCCGTAATCGCCGCAGGAAGTTGCTGCCGCTTTCGTCAGGATCCACTGCAAGAGTCGCCTCGGGCCAGGCGCTGAGCAGGTCATAACGACCGCGTTCGGCAGCAGGTCGGCCGCTGTCGAGCAGGACCGCGCCGGGTGCATGGCGAATCGCCGCAAAATACTCGGCGGGGTTGGCCCGATAGGGCAGCGGGTGTACTGAACAGGTCGACATGCGAGGGTGGATCAGCCAAGGCGCGGGGGAGGGAATTGTAGTCCCCTGTAGGATTTGCTCCTAGAGGGGATGTCGGCGATAGACAGTTCGAAGACCGGATCAGCCTTCCACAGGGGGAATATGCCCAAACATTTCCTGCACAAACTTCACCCGCTCTTCCGGGGTTTCCGTCACGCCGGCGGCTTTGAGTGCTTCCAGTCGTGCTTCTACCGCGTGGGTGCGCAAGGTCAGGCCGCAATCGTTGGCGATCTGGATGTTCAGCCCTGGCCGCGCATTGAGCTCCAGGATCAGCGGGCCTTTTTCCTGGTCCAGCACCATGTCCACACCGATGTAGCCCAGCCCGCATAGCTCATAGCAGCCGGCGGCCAGCTTCATGAAACCGTCCCAGTTGGGCAGTTGCACGCCATCCACCGCGTTAGTGGTGTCGGGGTGTTTGGTGATGATGTTGTTCAGCCAGGTACCGCGCAGGGTCAGGCCGGTGGCAAGGTCCACACCGACGCCAATGGCGCCCTGGTGCAGGTTGGCCTTGCCGCCGGACTGGCGGGTCGGCAACCGCAGCATGGCCATCACCGGGTAGCCCATCAGCACGATGATGCGGATATCCGGAACGCCTTCGTAGCTGATGCTCTTGAAGATCTGGTCGGGCACCACGCGGTACTCGATCAGCGCGCGGTCACGGTGGCCGCCCAGGGAATACAGGCCGGTGAGGATGCTGGAAATCTGATGCTCGATCTCTTCATGGCTGATGATCTTGCCGGACACCGTGCGGTAGCGCCCTTCAAAACGATCGGCCACCACGAGAATGCCGTCACCGCCGGCGCCCTGGGCCGGCTTGATCACGAAGTCGCTGCGCCCACCGATAATTTCATCGAGCTTGTCGATTTCCTTCTCGGTGGAGATCACTCCATACATTTCCGGCACGTGGATACCCGCCGCGATTGCCCGTTCCTTGGTGATGATCTTGTCATCCACGATCGGGTACAGGCTGCGCTTGTTGTACTTGAGCACGTAATCGGCGTTACGCCGGTTGATGCCCATGATTCCCCGCGCTTCCAGGGCCTTCCAGGTCTTCCAGAAACCGAACATTACTTATCAGCCTTCAAGAACGCCTTGAAACGCACCAGCTCGGTCAGGCGGTAGCCGCGATAACGACCCATGGCCAGCATGAAGCCCACCAGGATCAGGAGGATCGCAGGGAAGGTGAACACGAAGTACACCAACTCCGGCACGCTCATAATCAAGTGCGCCAGGGAGGCAGCGAACAACGTACCAATCGCCACTTTCAACGCATGGTTGGCACCGCGCTCTTCCCAGGTGATCGACAGGCGTTCGATGGTCATGGTCAGGATCACCATCGGGAACAGTGCCACCGACAGCCCGCGCTCCAGCCCCAGTTTATGGCTGAACAGACTGATGGCCGCGATCAGCACCACCACGAAGGTCAGCACCACCGACAGCCTCGGCAGCATTTGCAGCTTCAAGTGTTCCAGGTACGACCTGAGTGACAGCCCCAGTGCCGTAATAATGGTGAAAAGCACGATTCCGAAGCCCAATTGCGTCTCGCGGAACGCGAGGGCAATCAGCACTGGCGTGAACGTGCCCAGGGTCTGCAGGCCGATCAGGTTGCGCAGGATCAGAATCACCAGCACGCCAATCGGGATCATCACCATGATCATGAACGTCTGCTGGGTTTGCAGTGGCAGGCCGTACAGCGAGTATTCGAGGAAGTTGGCGTCGGTGTTTTCATCCGTCAGCTTGGCCAGGCGAATCGCGTTCATTTCGCTGTTGTTCAGGCTGAACGTCACCATGGCTTTCTTGCCGCCGTCGACCGTGATCAGGTTTTCATCGCCGGTCCACCACAGCAAGCGGTCGCTGGGCAGGCCCTGTTCGCCGGTTTCCGGGTTGAAGTAGAGCCAGTCATTGCCATTAAAGCTGCGCAGCCAGAGTTCGGGCGTTTGCGGCTGGTCGGCGACCAGGCGGATGGTGTGGACCTTTTCCACCGGCACGTGGGCGATGGACAGCAGCAACTCGACGATCTTGGCTTTGTGAGGCGTGGACGGGTCGCCGGCCAGCAACAACTTCACATTGTCGTCGTTGAGGTTGTTGGTGCGCTTGATGGCTTCGGTAATGAAGGTTTCGACGTCGGCCGAATGCTGGCGGATCGGCGCCAGCAGGGCTTCGGCGGCGATTTTTTCCGGGCCTTCCACCGCGATGCTGTCGCGGAACGTTGGGCCTTTGATCTTGGTTTTTTCACCGCTGTAACGCTTGGTCAGCACCAGGCGGTAATACAGGGTCTGGTTGCCGTTGGCGCGGCGTGCCGACCAGGTGACCTTACGGTTACCGTCAATACGATTGACGCTCACCCCATAGTTGTTCGAGATAAAGCTCTCATTAAGGCTGACGAAGTCGCGGCTCAGGGGCGGCACGAACATCTGGATCTTCACCGGGTCCTTCGGATTGGCGACGAACTCGACCTTGGCGTCGATGTTCCACAAATCGTCGGTCGCGTCCTCGGTGACAGGAATGCCCAGCACGAAGATCTGGTAGGCGGTGACCGAAATACCCAGCACCACCAGGATGGCGATCAGGATTTTCAGGTGCAGGGTAAGAGAGCGCATTCGGTTTACTCGGCGGTATGAGCGTCGGCGGCGCAGGCGGGTTTGCCTGCTGCGTATTTAAGACTGGGGTCGACCAGCGCATCAAAGCGTTTCAACGCTTCGGAGCCGATCAGCAGCGGATATTGGAATGCGCTGCGGTCAGTCAAGTTCACTTCGATGCTGCGTAAAGCGGTGCCCATGCAGATATCCAGGGCTATCACTGGACGGGCGGTGTAGTTCTTGTCCTCATCGGGGTCGTAGTCACCGGCGCGGCGCTTGATCTTGCTGACGCGGGCCAGGGGCCGTTCGATGGGGTGGGAATGGGCGGTGTCGATGGCCAGGTAGAAGCGCACCCAGGATTCGCCGTTGCGCTTGAAGCGCTTGATATCACGGGCGCTGAGGGAGGCGGTCTTGGCGCCGGTGTCCAGCTTGGCGGCCACTTCAAGGTCGATGCCAGCCAATTGGGCATATTCATTGAGGCCATACACGGTCTTCTCGGCGGCAACGCCAAGGCCGGGGATGAACAGTAGGCAAAACAGGGGGAAGGGCTTGAGTCTCATAGATCCTGAGGCGGTGCAGTGCGATGTTCAATTCAAGGCGACTGGCATTGCTGCGCAAACTCCCTCGTGCGCCGTTTCATCAAGCGATGTCAGGCAAATGCGGCGGCATTCTAACATGATGCTTTTTTGGCGCCACCGCTGGCAGGCGGCCATGCTCCGAGCGCGTGCAACAAGGGTTATTAGACGATTGTCGACAATGTGTATTTATTCTTTGACTATCGAGGTCTGATTGGCTAGTTTTTGCGGCATTGCTTTTCAAGGTGTCGACAATATGCTGGTTCAGCCTGAAGCTCCGATAGTCGTGTCGGACGAATCCCAAACGATGTCGGAGAACGTTTTCCGGCGCATCCAGGCCGCCATCGTCAAAGGCGAGATCGCCCCCGGCAGCAAGATCTCCGAACCGGAACTGGCCCGCACCTACGGCATCAGCCGTGGCCCGTTGCGTGAGGCGATCCACCGCCTGGAAGGCCAGCGCCTGCTGGTGCGCGTGCCCCATGTGGGCGCGCGGGTCGTGTCCCTGAGCCACGCCGAGCTGATCGAACTCTATGAAATCCGCGAATCTCTGGAAGGCATGGCCTGCCGCCTGGCCGCCGAGCGCATGACCGACGCCGAAATCGAAGAGCTGCGCCAAGTGCTGCACACCCACGAACGGGATGCTGCGTTCCAGGCCGGCGTCGGCTACTACCAGCAAGAAGGCGACTTCGACTTTCATTACCGGATAATTCAAGGCGCCGGTAACCGCACCCTGACCCAAATGCTCTGCGGCGAGCTGTACCAGTTGGTGCGCATGTACCGCATTCAGTTCTCCACCACTCCCAATCGTCCACGCCAGGCTTTTGCCGAGCATCACCGCATTCTTGACGCGATTGCCGATCGCGACGGTGAACTGGCCGAACTGCTGATGCGCCGTCATATCGGCGCGTCCAAACGCAACATTGCCCGTCACTTCCCGGACGGCGCCCCTGATAGAGGTGAGTCATGAGTTCGAACAATAAAAGCACACCCGGCCAGCGTTTCCGTGACGCAGTCGCCAGTGAACAGCCGTTGCAGGTCGTCGGCGCAATCAACGCCAACCACGCGCTGCTGGCCAAGCGCGCTGGCTTCAAGGCGATCTACCTGTCAGGCGGGGGCGTGGCGGCCGGTTCCCTGGGCGTGCCCGACCTGGGCATCACTGGCCTGGATGACGTGCTCACCGACGTGCGCCGTATCACCGACGTCTGCGACCTGCCGCTGTTGGTGGACGTGGACACCGGTTTTGGCTCCTCGGCGTTCAACGTGGCGCGCACCGTCAAATCGATGATCAAGTTCGGCGCCGCCGCGATTCATATCGAAGACCAGGTCGGCGCCAAGCGCTGCGGGCATCGTCCGAATAAAGAAATCGTGTCCCAGCAGGAAATGGTCGACCGCATCAAGGCCGCCGTGGATGCGCGCACCGATGACAGCTTCGTGATCATGGCGCGTACCGATGCCTTGGCCGTCGAAGGGTTGGAGTCCGCCCTGGAACGCGCCGCCGCCTGCATCGAAGCCGGCGCCGACATGGTGTTCCCGGAAGCCATCACTGAACTGGAGATGTACAAACTGTTCGCCGCCCGTGTGAAAGCGCCGATCCTGGCCAACATCACCGAATTTGGCGCGACGCCGCTGTACACCACCGAACAGTTGAAATCTGCTGATGTTTCCATCGTGCTGTATCCGCTCTCGGCCTTTCGCGCCATGAACAAGGCCGCCGAGAACGTCTACACCGCGATCCGTCGCGACGGCACCCAACAGAACGTGATCGACACCATGCAAACCCGCATGGAGCTTTACGATCGCATCGACTACCACACCTTCGAGCAGAAGCTCGACGCGCTGTTCGCCGCGAAGAAGTGACGAACACGTCTCCCTGAATAACGACAAAATTGGAGAAAAACCATGGCTGAAGCAAAAGTACTGAGTGGCGCCGGCCTGCGTGGCCAGGTCGCCGGGCAAACTGCACTGTCCACCGTGGGCCAGGCCGGTGCCGGCCTGACCTATCGCGGCTACGATGTTCGCGAACTTGCTGCCGATGCGCAGTTTGAGGAAGTCGCCTACCTGCTGCTGTACGGCGAATTGCCGACCAAAGCCGAACTGGCTGCGTACAGCCAGAAGCTGAGCAAGCTGCGCGACCTGCCGCAAGCGCTCAAGGAAGTGCTGGAACGCATCCCCGCCGACGCCCATCCGATGGACGTGATGCGCACCGGTTGTTCGTTCCTGGGCAACATCGAGCCGGAAAAAGACTTCAGCGTGCAGCGCGATGTCACCGACCGCTTGCTCGCCGCCTTCCCGGCAATCATGTGTTACTGGTACCGCTTCAGCCACGACGGTAAGCGCATCGACTGCGTGACCGACGAGCCGAGTATCGGTGGTCATTTCCTGCACCTGCTGCACGGCGAGAAACCGAGCGAGCTGCATGAGAAGGTCATGAACGTCTCGCTGATCCTTTACGCCGAGCACGAATTCAACGCGTCGACCTTCACCGCTCGTGTGTGTGCCTCGACCCTGTCCGATCTCTACTCCTGCGTCACTGCCGCCATTGGCTCCCTGCGCGGTCCGCTGCATGGCGGCGCCAACGAAGCGGCGATGGAAATGATCGAGCGTTTCGGTTCGGCAGAGGAGGCTGTCGAAGGCACCCTCGGCATGCTGGCGCGCAAAGACAAGATCATGGGCTTCGGCCACGCGATCTACAAAGACAACGACCCGCGTAATGAAGTGATCAAGGGCTGGTCGAAAAAACTCGCTGACGAAGTGGGCGACACCGTGCTGTTCCCTGTCTCCGAAGCCATCGACAAGACCATGTGGGAACAGAAAAAACTCTTCCCTAATGCCGACTTCTACCATGCCTCGGCGTATCACTTCATGGGCATTCCGACCAAGCTGTTCACGCCGATTTTCGTCTGCTCGCGCCTTACCGGCTGGGCAGCTCACGTATTCGAGCAACGCGCCAACAACCGCATCATCCGTCCAAGCGCCGAGTACACCGGCGTCGAACAGCGCAAGTTCGTGCCAATCGAACGTCGCTGAAGGCTGACGATCCTGAAGTGGTAATCGAATCAAATGTGGGAGGGGGCTTGCCCCCGATAGCGGTGTGTCATTCAACACTCATAGCAACTGATCCACCGCCATCGGGAGCAAGCCCCCTCCCACACGTTGATCGCATTTCAATTCTGGATCGGCCCAGGTCTTCCTTTTGTAATCACCGTGACCGAGTCCTGACGATGAACACAGAGTTTCGCAAACCGCTCCCCGGCAGCCGCCTGGATTTCTTCGACGCCCGTGCGGCAGTCGAAGCAATCACCCCTGGCGCCTACGCCACCTTGCCCTACACCTCCCGCGTACTGGCAGAAAACCTGGTGCGCCGCTGCGACCCGGCCACTCTCAATGCTTCCCTGAGCCAGTTGATCGAACGCAAGCGCGATCTCGACTTCCCCTGGTTCCCGGCGCGTGTGGTGTGCCACGACATTCTTGGTCAGACCGCGCTGGTCGACCTCGCCGGCCTGCGCGATGCCATCGCCCTGCAAGGCGGCGACCCGGCCCAGGTCAACCCGGTGGTGCCGACCCAATTGATCGTTGACCACTCCCTGGCCGTCGAAGCCGGGGGTTTTGACCCCGATGCGTTCGAGAAAAACCGCGCCATTGAAGACCGTCGCAACGAAGACCGTTTCCACTTTATCGAGTGGACCAAAAAGGCCTTCAAGAACGTCGACGTGATCCCGCCGGGTAACGGCATCATGCACCAGATCAACCTGGAGAAAATGTCCCCGGTGATCCAGGTGCGTGACGGCGTGGCGTTTCCGGATACCTGCGTCGGCACCGACAGCCACACGCCCCACGTGGATGCTCTGGGCGTGATCGCCATTGGCGTCGGCGGCCTGGAAGCGGAGAGCGTGATGCTCGGTCGCGCCTCGTGGATGCGCCTGCCGGAAAGCGTCGGTGTCGAGCTGACGGGCAAGCTGCTGCCGGGCATCACCGCCACCGATATGGTGCTGGCGCTGACCGAGTTCCTGCGCCAACAGAAAGTCGTCGGCGCATGGCTGGAGTTCTTTGGCGAAGGCGCATCAAACCTGACCTTGGGCGACCGCGCGACCATCTCCAACATGGCCCCGGAATACGGCGCCACGGCAGCGATGTTCTACATCGACCAACAAACCATCGCCTACCTGAAACTCACCGGTCGTGAAGATGAACAGGTCGCACTGGTCGAGCAATATGCGCGTCACACCGGTCTGTGGGCGGATGATTTGAAAGGCGCGCAGTACGAGCGCGGCCTGACCTTCGACCTGTCCAGCGTCGTGCGCAACATGGCCGGCCCGAGCAATCCCCACGCCCGCGTCGCCACCCGCGACCTGGCGGCCAAAGGTATCTCCGGACAGTGGGATGAAGTGCCGGGGCAAATGCCTGATGGCGCTGTGATCATCGCCGCCATCACCAGTTGCACCAACACCAGCAACCCGCGCAACGTGATCGCCGCCGGGCTGTTGGCGCGCAATGCCAACAAGCTGGGGCTCAAGCGCAAGCCGTGGGTCAAATCCTCCTTGGCACCCGGTTCGAAAACCGTGGCCATGTACCTGGAAGAAGCCGGCCTCGGTCACGAACTCGATAAGCTCGGTTTCGGCGTGGTGGCGTTTGCCTGCACCACCTGCAACGGCATGTCCGGCGCGCTCGACCCGGTGATCCAGCAAGAGATCATTGACCGCGACCTGTACGCCACCGCCGTACTGTCGGGTAATCGCAACTTCGACGGGCGCATTCACCCTTACGCCAAGCAAGCCTTCCTCGCGTCGCCGCCGTTGGTGGTGGCGTATGCGATTGCCGGCACCATCCGTTTCGACATCGAGAAGGACGTGCTTGGCCTCGACGCCGACGGCAAAGAAATCCGCCTGCAGGACATCTGGCCGAGCGACGAAGAAATCGACGCGGTGGTCAAGGCCTCGGTCAAGCCGGAGCAGTTCCGCGCGGTGTATATCCCGATGTTTGCGATCCACGAAGACACCGGCCCCAAAGTCGCGCCGCTGTACGACTGGCGTCCGCAGAGCACGTATATCCGCCGTCCGCCGTATTGGGAAGGTGCGCTGGCCGGAGCGCGTCCGCTGAAGGGCATGCGCCCGCTGGCGGTGCTGCCGGACAACATCACCACCGATCACCTGTCGCCGTCCAACGCGATCATGCTCGACAGCGCTGCCGGTGAATACCTGGCGAAAATGGGCCTGCCGGAAGTCGACTTCAACTCCTACGCAACCCACCGCGGCGACCATTTGACCGCGCAGCGCGCAACGTTCGCCAACCCGAAACTGTTCAACGAAATGGTGGTGGAAAACGGCAAGGTCAAACAGGGTTCCCTGGCGCGCATCGAGCCGGAAGGCCAGGTTACGCGGATGTGGGAAGCCATCGAAACCTACATGGAGCGCAAGCAGCCGCTGATCATCATCGCCGGTGCCGATTACGGCCAGGGCTCGTCCCGCGACTGGGCGGCCAAGGGCGTGCGCCTTGCTGGTGTGGAGGCGATTGCCGCCGAAGGTTTCGAGCGCATCCACCGCACCAACCTGGTGGGCATGGGCGTGTTGCCGCTGGAGTTTTTGCCGGGGACCGACCGTCACACCTTGCACATCGACGGCAGTGAAACCTATGACGTGGTCGGCGAGCGCACCCCGCGTGCGCAGTTGACCCTGGTGATCAACCGCAAGAATGGCGAACGTGTCGAAGTGCCGGTGACCTGCCGCCTCGACACCGCCGAAGAAGTGTCGATCTACGAGGCGGGCGGCGTGTTGCAACGTTTTGCCCAGGACTTCCTGGAATCGGCGGCGACCGCTTAAGAGGACGACCATGGCACACGTACCGCAAATCAAGATCCCCGCCACCTATATGCGTGGCGGCACGAGCAAGGGCGTATTTTTCAGCCTCCAGGACCTGCCCGCCTCGGCGCAGGTACCGGGCGCTGCCCGCGATGCCTTGTTGTTGCGGGTGATCGGCAGCCCCGATCCCTACGACAAACAAATCGACGGCATGGGCGGCGCCACATCGAGCACCAGTAAAAGCGTGATCCTGGCCAAAAGCACCCGCGCCGAGCACGACGTGGACTACCTGTTTGGCCAAGTCTCCATCGACAAACCCTTTGTCGACTGGAGCGGCAACTGCGGCAACCTGTCGGCGGCGGTGGGTTCGTTCGCCATCACCGCCGGGTTGGTCGACCCGGCTCGCATTCCGCACAACGGCGTGGCCGTGGTGCGTGTGTGGCAGGCCAATATCGGCAAGACCATCATCGCCCACGTGCCGATTACCGACGGCGCTGTGCAGGAAACCGGCGACTTCGAACTGGACGGCGTGACCTTTCCGGCCGCCGAAGTGCAGCTGGAATTCATGGACCCGGCGGCAGAAGAAGAGGGCGGCGGCGGCTCGATGTTTCCCACCGGCAACCTGGTCGATGACCTGGAAGTGCCCGGTGTCGGCACCTTCAAGGCCACGCTGATCAACGCCGGCATCCCGACGATTTTCATCAACGCCGAAGACCTCGGCTACACCGGCACCGAGCTGCAAGGCGCGATCAACGGCGACCCCAAGGCTTTGGCCATGTTCGAGACCGTGCGGGCCTATGGCGCGTTGCGCATGGGCCTGATCAAACACCTGGACGAAGCCGCCCAGCGCCAGCACACGCCGAAAGTCGCGTTTGTGGCCAAGCCTGCGGATTACGTGGCGTCCAGCGGCAAGGCGATCAAGGCTGGCGATGTGGATCTGCTGGTGCGCGCCCTGTCCATGGGCAAGCTGCACCACGCCATGATGGGCACGGCTGCCGTGGCGATTGGTACGGCAGCGGCGATTTCCGGGACATTGGTCAACCTCGCCGCAGGCGGCATTGAACGTAATGCGGTGCGCTTCGGGCATCCGTCCGGCACGTTGCGCGTGGGGGCTGAAGCCACCCAGGTGAACGGTGAGTGGGTGGTGAAGAAAGCCATCATGAGCCGCAGTGCACGGGTGTTGATGGAAGGTTTCGTCCGCGTACCCGGCGACTCTTTCTAAAGTCCAACACCAATCCCTTGTGGGAGGGGAGGTGCGACAATTCGACTTGTCCTTGATAGCGGTGTGTCAGTCGACACATTCATCACTGACCCATCGCCATCGGGGGCAAGTCGAATTGTCGCACCGCCCCCCCCCCCACAGTCATAAGCAGGCATTCAGACCTGCGAAACGATCAACCCTGACCCTGAGGATGCAACAACCCTAACTCACTTTGGAGATCTGCCATGAGCACCAACGTCGACCAGAACAACCGCCCCGACTACGACCAGGTTCTGCAGGACATCGCCGACTACGTCCTCACCTACCGGATCGACTCCCCAGCCGCCCTCGACACTGCCCGCAACTGCCTGATGGACACCCTCGGTTGCGGCCTCCTGGCGCTGCGTTTTCCCGAGTGCACCAAGCACCTGGGGCCGATCGTCGAGGGCACGGTGGTGCCGTTCGGTGCGCGAGTGCCGGGCACGTCGTTGCGCCTGGATCCGGTCAAGGCCGCCTGGGACATCGGCTGCATCGTGCGTTGGCTCGACTACAACGACACCTGGCTCGCCGCTGAATGGGGCCACCCTTCGGATAACCTCGGTGGCATTCTGGCCGTGGCCGATCACCTGTCGCAAAAACGTGTGGCCAATGGAGATGCGCCGCTGACCGTGCGTGCGGTGTTGGAAGCGATGATCATGGCCCACGAAATTCAGGGCGTTATCGCGCTGGAAAACTCGTTCAACCGTGTCGGCCTCGACCATGTGCTGCTGGTCAAAGTCGCCTCGACGGCGGTCACTGCCAAGCTGATGGGCGCCACCCGTGAGCAACTGCTGGCGGCCTTGTCCCACGCGTTTGTGGATGGGCAAGCGCTGCGCACTTACCGCCATGCGCCGAATGCCGGCTCGCGCAAATCCTGGGCGGCGGGTGATGCATCAAGCCGTGGCGTGCGCCTGGCGGATATCGCGCTGCGTGGCGAGATGGGCATTCCCGGTGTCTTGAGCGCGCCGCAGTGGGGCTTTTACGACGTGTTGTTCAGCCACACCAACAAGGACCTGGCGCTCAAGCCCGAGGACAAGCGCGCGTTCAGTCTTTCCCAGGCGTACGGCACCTATGTGATGGAAAACGTGCTGTTCAAGATCAGCTTCCCCGCCGAGTTCCATGCGCAAACAGCCTGCGAAGCGGCGGTGACTTTGCATCCGCAGGTCAAACATCGACTGCATGAGATCGAGCGCATTGTGATCACTACCCATGAGTCGGCGATCCGCATCATTTCCAAGGTGGGTCAGTTGGCCAATGCCGCTGATCGCGACCACTGCCTGCAATACATGACCGCCGTGCCTCTGGCGTTCGGCAATCTGGTGGCCGAGCAGTACGAAGATGAATTCCATGCAGCCCACCCGATCATTGATGAGCTGCGCGACAAGATGGTCATTGTCGAAGACCCACGCTACAGCCGCGAATACCTGGAGGCCGACAAACGTTCCATCGCCAATGCAGTGCAGGTGTTCTTCAAGGATGGCTCCAGCACCCAGCAGATGGCGGTGGAATATCCCATCGGCCATCGTCGCCGTCGCGTGGATGGCATTCCGTTGCTGGAAGACAAGTTCAAGGCCAACCTGGCGACGCGGTTTACCGCGCAACGCAGCGCCGAGATCTTTGCGTTGTGCAAGGACCAGGCGAAGCTTGAGGCCACAGCTGTAAACCGCTTCATGGACCTGTTCGTGATCTAGCAGGCGACGCAAAACTAAAAATGTGGGAGGGCGGCGTGACGATTCGACTTGCCCCCTCCCACATTTGAATTGCGTTCATTCGAACCGCAGGATCACCCGGCGATTGTGCTTACTCTTCTTCTCGATCTTTTCGCAGAACACCCGGCCGATTTCCTCAGTGTTGATCACGTGGGTGCCGCCGCACGGCTGGATGTCGATCCCGGCAATTTCAATCACCCGTACCGAACCTTGGATCACCGGGGGGGCGACCGCCTGGGTGCGGGTGATCTGCAGCAGGGTGGAGTATTCCGTGGCAGCCATCGACAGGGTTTTCACCGGGTGAGCCTGTTCGATCAGCGCGTTGAGGTCGCGGGTGATGCTGTCTTTGTCGAGGGTCATTTCCGGCAGGTCGAAATCCAGGCGACCTTTGTCGGCACTGATGCTGCAGCCCGTTACCGGTGCATCGATGAGCGAGCACAACAAATGCAGGCAGGTGTGCATTTTCATGTGCTGGTAGCGCCGTGCCCAATCCAGCCCGGCATCCACCTGTACTCCGGCAACCAGTTGCTCGGGGCAGTGTTCAACCTGGTGCCAGATGATCGAGCGCAGTACTTGGTCGCGTACGGTGCCGATCACTTCGACCCGCGTACCATCGGGTAAGGTCAAGTGGCCGGTATCGCCCGGCTGTCCGCCGCCGGTGGGGTAGAACAGTGTGTGCTCCAGGGCAATGCCGTGTTCGCTTACGGCAATCACCCGGGCGCTGAATGCGTTCTGGTAGGGCGCGCTGTCATACAGTGCCAGGGTTTCCATGGAGTGCACGGACATGTTCAACCTCCGACGATCAGTGGGCTGGCTTGCAACAGGTGGCGCACCATTGCACTCAAGCCAGGGGGGGAAAGCAGGGTTATTTCAAATTCCGGGCCGCAGATTTTCAGGTTCAGCGGCAGGCGCGGCAGTTGATTGCCGGCTTCGACCCGGTGCAGACGAAATTGGAGGTGATGACGCTCCTTCACTGTCGGCTCCAGCATCAGCCCAGGCAAAGGGTGGAAGTCGGCATCCAGCACCGTCACCTTGTGGCTGGCGTTGACCTCGCCGACCACGTGCAAGCGCTCCTCCAGGGCGAAGGCGCCAAGGTAGCTGCTGTGGTCCGATTCATCGTTTTTCTGCAGTTGGATCTGGTTGACCACCTTGACCTTGGTCCCGGCGGGCACGTCCTGGGTGATCACGCAGGACGGGCTGATAAACACGTTATCGCCAATTAACACATACCCCAGCACCCGGGCACCGGAGCCGACTTCGACGTTGTTGCCCAGGCGTGGATGGCGCTTGCCGTCAGGGTTGTTGGCAATGCCTCGAGCGCCGAGGGTCACGCCGCAGAGGATGTAGCAGTCGTTGCCGATCTCGCAGGTTTCACCGATGACCGTGCCGTAGCCGTGGTCCAGCACAAAGCGCCGGCCGATGCGCGCCGCCGGGTGTATCTCGGCGCCGGACAGCACTTTGCCCTGGTTGCTGAGCTTGAGGGCGATGCGCGAGAACACGCCGTTGGTCTGGTCGGGGAAATTCCACACCAGGTGCGCAAGCCGGTAATACAGCACCGCCTTGAACGAGGCATAGGATTCCAGAATCAGCTCGCCGCGACCGCGTGAAGCCGGGTCGCGGTAGGCATAGGCGATCAGGTCTTCGGCCACCGATTGGGCGGCGCTCTGGATCAGCGGCGCCAGGTGCGGTTCCAACTGTTTCATTTGCGCAGGCGTCAGGGTCTTGATGAGTTGGGTGAGCAACTCATCATGCAGGTGTTGCATGTCGATAAAGCCGCCCATGGAGGAACCCCCGCATTCTGGCTGGTTGGAAAACCGGTTATTCGAAGCTGGGCAGGTAGCTGTCGGCATTGTCGTAGACCATGGTCAACACCACCGTTTCGGGCGGCAGTTCGGGGGCAAGCCTGGCGACGGCCACCATGTTGGCGGCGGAGGAGAGGCCCAGGCTGATGGCGTCGGTGCGCATGATGCGTTTCATCATGTCGATGCAGTCTTGGCGCGAAACCTTGAGCATGCCGTCAATCACATCGAGGTTGAGGATGCTCGGGATCAGCCCAATCGACAGGCCCTGGATATGGTGCGGCGCGTGTTGGTTTTTCAGCAGGTCACATTCTTCCGGTTCCACGCCCATTACGCGTAGTGCCGGCCAGGCGGCTTTGAGGGTTTCGCCGATACCGGTGATATGGCCACCGGTGCCGATGCCGCTGACGAAGTAGTCCACGCGGCGATCACCAAAGGCGCGGAGGATTTCCGGCGCGGTGGTGTCGCGGTGAGTCTGCGGGTTGGCGCCGTTACGTTGCTGGTTGAGCATCACGTAGTTGGGGTTTTCCAGCTGCAACTCCATGCATTTTTCACCGTGGGAATTGTTGCCCAGGCGGCTGTCCGACAGCACCACCTTGGCGCCGTACAGGCGCAGCAGCTTCTGTTTTTCAGGGCTGTAGTTGTCGGGAATCACCAGCACCACCTTGTAGCCCAGCACGTTACCGGCCATCACCAGGCCGATGCCGGTGTTGCCGCCACTGGGCTCGATGATGGTTTGCCCGGAATCGCGCATCAGCACGCCCCGGCGCTCGGCGTCGAGGATCATGCCAAGGGCGATGCGCGCCTTGTGGCTGCCGCCGGGGTTGAGGGATTCGAGCTTGGCGTAGACCTCGATGCCGAGGTCTTCGGAAAACTGCGCCAGACGCACGATGGGCGTGTGGCCGATGGCATCGAGGATCGAGTTATGCAACATCAGTCAGTCCTCAACTCAGTACAAGGGCATGTCGGGTTCGACGTCGCGAACCCAGTGCTTCATGCCGCCTTGCAGGACTTTGGTGTTGGCAAAACCTGCCGCGAGAAGCGTACTGGCCGCTTGCTCGGCGCGGGTGCCGGCGTAGCAGATCAGGTAATGAGTGTTGTCGCGGCTGAGGCGGTCGAGTTGACCGTCCAGCTCGGCGAGGGGGATGTGCACCACCCCCGGTAACTTGCACACCTCCAGTTCGCTGGCGTCGCGCACGTCCAGCAGCACGTCGGCGCTGCGCGGGTGTTCGAGCAATTGCTTGAGAACGCGCGGCTTGATGTAGCGCTCTTCGGCGAGTGACGGTGCGCTGGGCATGGTGTCGGCGCATACGGCTGGCGCGACCGTTTCACTGTGGCGCAGTTCGGAGCAGCACGGGCAGTCGGCGCGGCGTTTGAAGCGGATTTCACTGAATTTCATCGCCAGCGCATCGAAGCGCATCAAGCGCCCGGACAGCGGCTCGCCAATGCCGATCAGTAACTTGATTGCCTCGGTGGCCTGGATCATCCCCACCACGCCGGGCAGTACGCCTATCACGCCACCGGCGCTGCAATTGGGTGCCAGCTCTGCGGGCGGTGCGCTGGGGAACAGGCAGCGGTAGCACGGCCCGCCCTTGTAGTTGAGGACGCTGATCTGCCCGTCGAAACGGTAAATGGCGCCATACACCAAGGGTTTTCCAAGCTGCACGCAGGCGTCATTGACCAGGTAGCGGGTGTCGAAATTGTCGGTGCCGTCGATCACCAGGTCATAGGCGCTCACCAACTCCAGGGCGTTGTCGGCATTCAGGGCGGTGTCGTGGGCGTTGATCTGGATATGACTGTTGAGGTCTTGCAGGCGTTGCTTGGCGGATTCGACCTTGGGCATGCCGAGGGTGCTGTTGCCGTGGACGATTTGGCGTTGCAGGTTGCTGCTTTCTACTACATCGAAATCCACCAGGCCCAGAGTGCCGACACCGGCCGCCGCCAGGTACAGGCTGATGGGGGAGCCCAGGCCACCGGTGCCGATGATCAATACCTTGGCTTTTTTCAGGTTCAACTGGCCTTCGCGGCCGACGCCCGGCAGGGTGATGTGGCGCACGTAACGCTGTACTTCCTCGTTGCTCAGGGTGTCGAGGTCTATGCCGCCGGACGTGGCGAGCAACACTTCGATTTTGGCTTGTTCCGGCAAGGGTTCGTCGGCACCGATCAGCTCTTCTTCGGCGGTAAACAGGAAGTGTTCCTTGAGCTGGTTGTTCTTCTCGTGAAACAGGTGCGCACGCAACTGCGGGTGGCTGGTGCAGAGGTTTTCAATGACTTCGCGCAATGTCGATCCGGTGCTCTCAAGGGTCGATTCCGGCAGCTTGGCCACGCGAACCAGGATATCGGGGAAAGAGACAGCGTTCATGGACAACTCCGTGTGCAGGTCGTTGAAGGGTTGAAGGGCGAAATGTTTGCCATCCCAGGCAAATAGCTTGGAACCGAGGGCCTGGCCCTGGCGAACATCCACCACCAGATAGCTCACGGGGTAGATCGGCTCGCCCAGGAACAGCGCCTTGTCCTGGTCCTCGTCGCTGAAATACGCGCCGACGTCCGGGTGGGAGTGGTAGATCACCACCACGGGGTTGTCGCTGCGAAATGCCTTGTTCAGCAGCAGGGTGTCGGCCACCGAGAAGGTGTAGCCGCTGACCGCGCTGCGCGGGTACATCTCGGGGTTCTTGTGGTGCAATTCATTTTGGATATTGCTGCCCAGGTACACGCTGCCGTCGGCAAAGACGTAGCCACAGCATTCCTCGGGATAGCTGCGGCTGGCGTGGGCGTAGATCTGTTCCAGGACGGTGGGGCGGAGGACTTCCATGTTTCTCTCGCGTTGGTTGTGGGTCAATTTTTCTTGGCCATGAGTTTTTCAATCGGCAACTTGGTGATCGCAAAGCCAGCCAGCAGGATGGCCGAATACAGCATCAGGTCGCGTGAAATCGCCACGCCTTCGTACCAGGCGCCGATGATCACCGCGAACACCGGGAAGATGATGAACACGAACGACAGGATGATCGGGCTCAAGCGCTTGAGCAGCATGAAGTACACGATGAACCCGCCCACCGAGGCCACCAGTCCGAGGTAGAACAGGGCACTCCAGGAGCGCAGGGTGATGTCTTCAAAGGTGGGTGTTTCAAACCACAGCCCGGCGACGAACAGCATCAGCCCGGCGATGCCGATGGGCAGGGTGTTGTAGGTGATCACGCTGATGGCGCTGCCTTTCTGCTTGGTAATCACGTAGCACAAGGCATGCATGATCGCGGCGGTCAGAATCGCCAGCACGCCGAAGAACTCGGCGTGGTCCAGGTGCAATCCCTGGCTCCTGATGATCATGTAGAGGCTGCCGAAGCCGATGCCGATGCCGACCACTTGGGAAAAGTAGATGCGCTCGCGCAGAAATAACGCGGAGAAAATCAGGATGAATACCGGCATGCAACTGAAGAGCAGGGCGGTCAGGCCGGACGAGACATGCATCTCGCCATAGTTGAGCAAGTAGTAGGGAACGCTGAAGTAGGACAGGGTCACGAACACGAAGAACCAGCGGCTTTCGCGGGGAAACAGGATCGGCTCGCGCCGCACCATGGCAAAACACAGGAACAGCGGGAACGCGATCAGGAAACGCAGGCCGGCAGAGGTCAGTGGCGGCACGCTTTCCACGGCAATTTTGATGCCCAGCCAGGTCGTGCCCCAACTCAGGCACACGATCAGGAACATCACACTGGTGATCAGCCCGGCCAACCACTGTTTTTGAGTGTTGGTTTTGGCGGTGTTTTCTATAACGGCGGACATTGGCATCGTTTATTACTTCCCTGAGCCGGAATTGAACTCTATATTGAACTTGTAATGAGTTATGAAATTCGGCGATTGAACCCGTAAAAGCACACTATTAGGGCGAAAGATGGCTGTCAAAACAAATATTGACATGGTGTCAATTATGCGTGAGGGCTTGTCCAACGGTCAGGGCGTGAAGTACAAGCGCCTGTCCGATGTCATGGAACGGGGCATCCTCGAAGGCTTGATTGAGCCGGGACGAAAACTGCCGCCCCATCGGGTGCTTTCCGACAATCTGGGTGTGACCATCGGCACCATCAGCCGGGCCTACGGTGAGTTGGAGCGCCTTGGCTTGGTGGTTGCGCGAGTCGGTGACGGAACATTCGTGCGCAAGCGTGGGATGGAGCGCCAGCGCGATGAAGGCTTTCGCAACGTCAGCGAGGAGCCGCGCCAGTACTTCGATATGAGCCGCAACATGCATATCCCCGGGCAGGAGACGGCGTTCCTGGCCCAGAGCTTCCAAACCTTATCGACCAACGCCAAGTTCCTTCAGGACATCAGCGCCTATACCCCGGACGCTGGCCTGCCGCGCTACCGCGAAGCGGGTGCGCAATGGCTGGTGCAGAGGGATTTTCATCCGATTCCCGAGCAGGTCATCTGCGTCAATGGCGGCCAGCACGGCCTGCTCTGCGCGATGATGGCTTTGCTGCGGGCCGGCGATACGGTGGTGACCGAACAACTGACGTACCCAGGCTTGATCACCGCGGCGCGCATGCTTGGCATCCGCCTGATCGGCCTGGAGATGGATGACGAGGGCGTGTTGCCGAATGCGCTGGACGAAGTCTGTCGAAACCACCGGATTTCGGCGCTGTACTGCACGCCGACGATCCAGAACCCCACCACCGCCGTGTTATCGGTGGCGCGCCGCGAAGCGCTGGTCAAGGTGTGTCGCGAGCACAATCTGCTGATCCTTGAAGACGAAGCTCATGGCGTATTAGTAGAAGACCGGCCGCCGCCCCTCAGCCATTTCGCCCCCGAGCGCACGATTTTGATCAGCAGCCTGAGCAAAGCCGTTTCCGCCGGGCTGCGCGTGGGCTATGTGCATGCGCCGCCGGCGTTGGTCAGCCGTATTTCGGCGGCCTTACGTTCTACGTGCTGGATGGCTACGCCGGTGACCTTGGAACTGGCCACGCAATGGATCGAAAATGGCACGGCCGAATACCTGCTGCGCCAACAGATCAACGAGATCAGCCGGCGTAAAGCCTTGGTGAGTGACCTGCTGGAAGGCCTGGCATACCGCACCCACCTCAACAGCCCGCACTTCTGGATTGAAGTGCCGGAGCCGTGGCGTGCGTCGGAAATCGAGGCGGAGCTCAAGCAGAACAATTACCTGATCGCCACCGCCGAAGCATTTGCCGTAGGGCAGACGGCGGTCCCGCAGTTTATTCGGGCGAGTATCTGCAATACCTCTGGAGATGATCAGTTGTTGCGAGCGGGGTTTGATGCGTTGGCGACGGCGTTGGGGCAGGGTGGGGGCAGGTTCCATCTGTAGAGTTGAATGTACGCCGACCCAAATGTGGAAGGGGGCTTGCCCCCGATGGCGGTGGATCAGTCAATTAATCTGTCAACTGACACGTCGCCATCGGGAGCAAGCCCCCTCTCACAGGTTATTTGAACCTGCGCTCCACACCTTTCTCCACCAGAATCTTCGCCGAAATCTCTTCCACCGAAAAATGCGTGGAATTGATGTGCGCAATATTCTCGCGACGGAACAGATTTTCCACTTCGCGCACTTCGAACTCGCACTGGGCATAGCTTGAATAGCGGCTGTTGGGCTTGCGCTCGTTGCGGATGGCGGTGAGTCGGTCCGGGTCGATGGTCAGGCCGAACAGCTTGTGGGAATGAGCGCGCAGGGCGGTCGGAAGTGTCAGGTGCTCCATGTCGTCTTCGGTCAGCGGGTAGTTGGCCGCGCGGATGCCGAATTGCATGGCCATGTACAGACAGGTGGGCGTTTTGCCGCAGCGCGACACGCCCACCAGGATCAGGTCGGCTTTGTCGTAGTAATGCGTGCGGGCGCCATCGTCGTTGTCGAGGGCGAAGTTCACCGCCTCGATACGCTCCATATAGTTGGAGTTATGCCCAATGGAATGGGACTTTCCTACGGAGTAGGAGGAATGTTCGCTCAGCTCCTGCTCCAATGGCGCCAGGAAGGTCGAGAAGATGTCGATCATGAAACCATTCGACGTTGCGAGAATCTCACGGATGTCTTGATTGACGATGGTGTCGAAAATGATCGGCCGAAAGCCGTCTTTTTCAGCCGCAAGATTGATTTGTTGTACCATGGCCCGCGCTTTATCCACGCTGTCGATATAGGGCCGCGTGAATTTGGCGAAGGTATTGTTTTCGAACTGCGCGAGCAGGCTCTGACCCAATGTTTCGGCTGTAATGCCGGTGCCGTCGGAGATAAAGAAAGCAGATCGTTTCATTTGAGCCCTGGGCCTTAAGCTGATGGCGAATCTTGGATATGATAGGCGCGATTTTGCCGTCCCGCAGTGGGCCGCATTCTCACTTATTTTCCAGGTCCAGGCCACAAGCGCGGGCGTTAGCTCCTACTGAGCCGCCGGCGTCCTGAGCTTTTCCAACACAGAAAGTGGAGAGATCACCTTGGTAGAGTACGTAGTTTCCCTCGATAAGCTCGGCGTCCATGATGTAGAGCACGTGGGGGGCAAGAACGCATCCCTCGGCGAGATGATCAGTAATCTTGCAGGCGCTGGTGTCTCGGTGCCCGGTGGTTTCGCCACCACGGCCCAGGCTTACCGCGATTTCCTCGAACTGAGCGGCCTGAACGCTCAGATCCACGCCGCGCTGGACGCCCTGGACGTCGATGACGTCAATGCCCTGGCCAAGACCGGCAGCCAGATCCGCCAATGGATCATGGACGCCGAGTTCCCCGAGAAGCTCAACGAAGAAATCCGCACCGCCTTCGCCACATTGTCGGCCGGCAACCCGGACATGGCTGTCGCCGTGCGCTCCTCGGCCACCGCCGAAGACTTGCCCGACGCCTCCTTCGCCGGTCAGCAAGAAACCTTCCTTAATATTCGTGGCGTGGAAAACGTGATCCGCGCCGCCAAGGAAGTGTTTGCCTCTCTCTTTAACGATCGCGCCATTTCCTACCGCGTACACCAAGGTTTCGACCACAAGCTGGTGGCGTTGTCTGCCGGTGTGCAGCGCATGGTGCGTTCGGAAACCGGCACCGCCGGCGTGATGTTCACCCTGGATACCGAGTCGGGCTTCCGTGACGTGGTGTTTATCACCGGCGCCTACGGCCTGGGCGAAACCGTCGTTCAGGGCGCGGTCAACCCGGATGAATTCTACGTACACAAGCACACCCTTGAAGCTGGCCGTCCCGCCATCCTGCGCCGCAATCTGGGCAGCAAAGCCATCAAGATGATCTACGGCGACGAGGCCAAGGCCGGTCGTTCGGTGAAAACCGTTGATGTGGACAAGGCCGAGCGTGCACGTTTCTGCCTGTCCGACGCGGAAGTCAGCGAATTGGCCAAGCAAGCGATGATCATCGAAAAGCACTACAAGTGCCCGATGGACATCGAATGGGCCAAAGACGGCGACGACGGCAAGCTGTACATCGTGCAGGCCCGTCCGGAAACCGTGAAGAGCCGCACTTCGGCCAACGTCATGGAGCGCTACCTGCTCAAGGAAACCGGCACCGTGCTGGTGGAAGGCCGTGCCATCGGCCAGCGCATCGGCGCCGGCAAGGTGCGGATCATCAAGGACGTGTCCGAGATGGATAAGGTCCAGCCAGGCGACGTACTGGTCTCCGACATGACCGATCCGGACTGGGAACCAGTGATGAAGCGTGCCAGCGCTATCGTCACCAACCGTGGCGGGCGTACCTGCCACGCGGCGATCATCGCTCGTGAGCTGGGCATTCCGGCAGTTGTAGGTTGCGGCAACGCCACCCAACTGTTGAAGGATGGTCAAGGCGTGACCGTGTCCTGTGCCGAAGGCGACACCGGTTTCATCTTCGAAGGCGAACTGGGCTTTGACATCAAGCAAAACTCCATCGACGCCATGCCGGACCTGCCGTTCAAGATCATGATGAACGTCGGCAACCCGGACCGTGCCTTCGACTTCGCGCAGTTGCCGAACGCCGGTGTGGGCTTGGCCCGCCTGGAGTTCATCATCAACCGTATGATTGGCGTGCACCCCAAGGCGCTGTTGAACTACGACGGCCTGCCGCTGGATATCAAGGAAAGCGTCGACAAGCGCATCGCCGGTTACAACGACCCGGTGGGCTTCTACGTCGAGAAGCTGGTGGAAGGCATCAGCACCTTGGCGGCGGCGTTCTACCCGAAAAAGGTCATCGTGCGCCTGTCGGACTTCAAGTCCAACGAATACGCGAACCTGATCGGCGGCAAGCTTTACGAGCCGGAAGAAGAAAACCCAATGCTGGGTTTCCGTGGTGCCTCGCGTTACATCAGCGAAGCGTTCCGTGATTGCTTCGAGCTGGAATGCCGCGCGCTGAAACGTGTACGTAATGAGATGGGGCTGACCAACGTCGAGATCATGGTGCCGTTCGTCCGAACCCTGGGCGAAGCGAGCCAAGTCGTGGACCTGCTGGCTGAAAACGGTTTGTCCCGTGGTGAAAACGGTCTGCGCGTCATCATGATGTGCGAGCTGCCGTCCAACGCCATCCTGGCCGAAGAGTTCCTGGAGTTCTTCGACGGTTTCTCCATCGGTTCCAACGACCTGACCCAACTGACCCTGGGCCTGGACCGCGATTCCGGGATCATCGCTCACCTGTTCGACGAGCGTAACCCTGCGGTTAAGAAGCTGCTGTCCAATGCTATCCAGGCCTGTAACAAGGCCGGCAAGTACATCGGCATCTGCGGCCAAGGCCCTTCCGACCACCCTGACCTGGCCCGCTGGCTGATGGAACAGGGCATCGAAAGCGTATCGCTGAACCCCGACTCCGTGCTGGAAACCTGGTTCTTCCTGGCGGAAGGCCAAGCGTCCGCCTAAAGTCGCTACGTCAAAAGTGCCGGTCACTCGTTGTGGGTGACCGGCATTCTTATCTGTGCGGGGCGGATCTCCTTCCGGACGCCGCCCTTTTTTGTGCAAGAGCATTATGCAAAGCAGCAGCAATCTGTTTCCCGTCGCCCTGATCAGCGCTGAGCGTCGTGGCGACCTGAGTGAAGATGTATATCGCCTCAAACCCGGTAATAGCCCCGACGGCACCGTTGAGCTGGCAGTTACCCGTTTGGGCCTTGCCGATGTCCCGGAAAACCGGGGCATCCCGGTTATTTTGTTGCACGGCAGTTTTTCCAATCGGCGTTTCTGGTATTCGCCTAAAGGCATCGGCTTGGGTGCTTTCCTGGCGCGCCAGGGCTTCGATGTGTGGATACCGGAAATGCGCGGCCATGGTTTGTCCAAGCGCAATCATGACTACGCCAAAAATCGAGTCGCCGACTACGCGCGCTATGATTTGCCGGCTATCGGCGCGTTTGTGAGAGAGCAAAGTGCGCAGATCCCCCACTGGATCGGGCACTCCCTGGGCGGCACAGCCTTGGCGGCGGCGCTGGGTGGTGAGCACCTTGGCGCGCCGGCAGTGGCTTCCGTGGCCTTGTTTGGTTGCCAGGTCAGTCGCACCCACTGGCCATTGAAGCTTCCTCCGGTGGAGTGGACCGGTCGATTGCTTCTGAAACGCTTCGGGGAATTGTCCGGCTCGCGCCTCAAGCGCGGTCCGGAGGATGAGCCCGCAGGCGTGCTGATCGAAGCCATGCGTTGGAATGGCCTGTTTGGACGCTTTGGCGAGGGTAAGCAGGACTGGTGGAAAGGCCTGGCAACCGTCGATGTGCCGCTGTTGGCCGTCAGTGCTGCCGGTGATCAACAGGACCCTGATTGGGCATGTCGCAAGTTGTTCGAGCAAATCGGTTCTGAGCATCGGCAATACCTTTGCCTGGGCCGCCAGCAAGGTTTTACCGAGGATTTCGGGCATGTGGAAATGCTGGTGAGCAAGGCCGCGCAGGCCGAAGTGTGGCCGCTGGTGGCGCAATGGTTAAAAGATCCGCTCACACCGTTGCTTGGCGCCCCGGTCGCTACAGTGGCGACGGTTTGACGCAGCGCTCTGCCAAGGGCGTTTCGCTTGTGCGAGGTTGCGGCTAAGATATGACGCGCTGAACGCTTCTGGTCATATTCAGTCGCGCAGTGGCTCTTGCGTTGCGGCGAGGCGAAAGGGATGTTCCCCGTCCGCTTCGGCCGGTACTTCTTTGAAAGACACTTCTCTGGCAGAAAGGAATTTTTCGATGAACCATTACGTGACCCCCGACCTGTGCGACGCCTACCCGGATCTGGTGCAGGTGGTCGAGCCGATGTTCAGTAATTTTGGCGGCCGAGATTCCTTTGGCGGCGAGATTGTCACCATCAAGTGCTTCGAAGATAACTCGCTGGTCAAGGAGCAAGCCGACCAGCCGGGCGCCGGCAAGGTGCTCGTGGTCGACGGGGGCGGTTCCCTGCGGCGCGCGTTGTTGGGGGACATGATCGCCGAGAAAGCCGCAAAAAACGGCTGGGAAGGGTTGGTGATCTACGGTTGCATCCGTGATGTCGATGTCATCGCGCAGACCGATCTTGGCGTCCAGGCCCTGGCCAGCCACCCGATGAAGACCGACAAGCGCGGCATTGGTGACTTGAATGTGGTGGTCACATTTGCCGGCGTGACCTTTCGTCCGGGTGAGTACATCTATGCGGATAATAATGGCGTGATTGTGTCGCCAAGCCCGCTGAAAATGCCTGAATAAACCGCAATAACCGACGGGGTGAGGATGTTCGAGGAAGAAAACGCGCAATGGGGGCTGGTGCATGCCCTGGTGCTGGACGGTAAAGGCGGTGCGCGTTCGATTGCCCGGACTGAGCTCGACGACTTGCAACTGCAGCCCCAGGAAAGCCTGTGGCTGCATTGGGATCGCAGCCATCCGCAGACCCAGACCTGGCTGCGTAAATCCAGTGGCCTGAGCGAATTTGCCTGCGACCTGCTGCTGGAGGAGAACACCCGCCCGCGCTTGTTGCCGCTGCCAGAGGGCGAGCTCCTCTTGTTCCTGCGCGGGGTTAACCTCAATCCGGGTGCAGAGCCCGAAGACATGGTGTCGGTGCGTATCTTCGCCGCCGCCAGCCGCGTGATTTCCTTGCGCCTGCGCCCGCTGCGCGCTACCGATGAACTGCTTGTGCAACTGGCGGAGGGAAAAGGGCCAAGAACTGCGTCTGAACTCATCCTTTATATGGCGCAGTACCTGACCAATAAAGTGCAGGATCTGGTCACGGACCTCTCTGAAGTCGTGGATTCCGAGGAAGAAAAACTCGATACCGACGAACGGTATACTCCGGAGCACGGCAGCGTGTTGCAGATCCGTCGACGAGCGGCAGGGCTCAAGCGATTCCTCGCGCCGCAGCGGGACATTTTTGCTCAACTGACGCGGATCAAATTGCCATGGTTCTGCGATGACGATGCCGACTATTGGAACGAATTGAACAACAGCCTGACCCGCTATCTGGAAGAGCTCGAATTGACCCGCGAGCGCGTGGGGCTTGTGCTGGAGGCCGAAGACCGGCGCTTGAGCGTGCGCATGAACCGCACGATGTATCGCTTTGGGATCATCACTGGAATCTTCCTGCCCATGAGCTTCTTGACCGGCTTACTGGGTATAAATGTGGGAGGCATACCTTTCTCTCAGAGCCCCTATGGCTTCATCATTGCGTGCCTGTTGATGGTGTCGGTGGCCCTCGGACAATGGTGGCTATTTCGGCGGTTACGCTGGGTTTGAGCTGAATATCACCTGAATGTAGGAAGGGTCCTATGTGACCCCAGGAATTTTCCCCTCGTCTTTAAAACACTTGCGAGAGGTCTTTATGCACGATCCGTTCGAACAGTCTTTACGTGACATGCTCAATGCCTCGCCGTCCAACCGTGACGACGATGCCTGCCTGGGCCGCGTGTTGAAAACCGCTAACCGCCAGGTGGGCGCGGGTGACCTGTTCGGTCTGCTCGGCCGCTGGGTGCCGGCGTTGATGATGGCCTTGAACAACGGTTCGGCCCACGTTTCACCGGTTTCCCGTCGTAAACCTCTTGCTCGCACTGCTGATAAGGCTGATTGAATATGGAACTTGATCTCTGGACCCAGAGCCTGGTCACTGCAATGACCGCATTGTGGACCAAGGTGGCGAACTTCATTCCCAACCTGTTTGGTGCTCTGGTCCTGGTATTGCTGGGCTTTGTCGTAGCCAAACTGCTCGATACCCTGCTGTCCAAATTGCTCGCTAAACTCGGGCTTGATCGCCTGATGGCAGGCACTGGCCTGACCAAGCTGCTGGGGCGTGCCGGGCTGCAAGTGCCGATCTCCACGTTGATCGGTAAGATCGTCTATTGGTTCGTTTTGCTGATTTTTCTGGTTTCTGCGGCTCAATCCCTTGGACTTGAGCGAGTTTCAGCTACGCTCGACATGCTGGCGCTGTATTTACCGAAAGTTTTCGGCGGCGCGCTGGTACTGCTGGTAGGTGTTCTGCTGGCGCAACTGGCCAATGGGCTGGTGCGCGGCGCTGCCGAAGGCGTGGGGCTGGACTATGCTGCTGGCCTGGGGCGAATTGCCCAGGGGTTGGTGATCATCATCAGTATTTCGGTCGCGATCAGCCAGTTGGAGGTCAAGACTGACCTGCTCAACCACGTAATTGTGATCGTTTTGATTACCGTTGGTCTGGCCGTTGCGCTGGCCATGGGCTTGGGAAGCCGGGAAATTGCGGGTCAGATTCTTGCGGGAATCTATGTGCGCGAGCTGTATCAAGTTGGGCAACAGGTGCGTGTAGGCGAGGTCGAAGGGCAAATCGAGGAGATCGGCACGGTCAAGACGACGGTGCTGACCGATGACGGTGACCTGGTGTCGTTGTCCAATCGGATTCTCCTGGAGCAGCAGGTCAGTAGCCGCTAATCCGGTAAACCCTGCTAATGTACGCCGCCGCAAGCTCGGCTGACCGGGCTGTAGCGGACATTGACCTGACTGTCGGCACGACTTGTTTTGAATAAAGCCCAAACGCTGTCCACGCGCTATGACCCCCGTGAGCTCTCTGATGAGGAGTTGGTCGCGCGCTCGCACACGGAGCTGTTTCACGTCACTCGCGCGTACGAAGAATTGATGCGCAGATATCAACGCACTCTGTTCAACGTTTGTTCAAGGTATTTAGGGAACGATAGAGATGCGGACGATGTCTGTCAGGAAGTGATGCTCAAGGTGTTGTACGGCCTGAAGAACTTTGAGGGTAAATCGAAGTTCAAGACCTGGCTCTACAGCATCACGTACAACGAGTGCATCACGCAGTATCGGAAGGAACGGCGAAAGCGTCGCTTGATGGACGCTTTGAGTCTGGACCCCCTTGAGGAGGCGACTGAAGAGAAGTCGCCGGCACCCGAGGAAAAGGGCGGACTCGATCGCTGGCTGGTGTATGTGAACCCGATTGACCGGGAAATTCTGGTGCTGCGATTTGTCGCAGAGCTCGAGTTCCAGGAAATCGCTGACATCATGCACATGGGTTTGAGTGCTACAAAAATGCGTTACAAACGTGCTCTAGATAAATTACGTGAGAAATTTGCGGGCGAGACTGAAACTTAGTGCGTGGCAAATATCTCTTACGTGTAGGCAAGTTCTGTTAGACTTGTCGCCGAGTTGTCCCCCGGTTTGTGGGACTGCTTTACAATCACCAGATGGGGATTTAACGGATGAAACTGAAAAACACCTTGGGCTTGGCCATTGGTTCTCTTATTGCCGCAACTTCTTTCGGCGTTCTGGCACAAGGCCAAGGCGCAGTTGAAGGCGAGCTGTTCTACAAGAAGCAGTACAACGATAGCGTCAAGCACATCGAAGACGGCTTCAATCCTGGCGCTCGCATCGGTTACTTCCTGACCGACGACCTGTCCTTGAACTTGTCCTACGACAAAACCAACCACACCCGTTCGAACGACGGTACTGGTAGCCAGAAGATCAAAGGCGATACCGGCAGCCTGGTTGCCCAGTATCACTTCGGTCAAGCTGGTGTTGACAGCCTGCGTCCATACGTTGAAGGCGGTTTCGGCCACCAGAGCCGTGGCAACGTACAAGCTGACGGCCACAGCGGTCGCGATCAGACCACTTTCGCTACCGTCGGTACTGGCGTGAAGTACTACTTCACCAACAACCTGTACGCTCGTGCCGGTGTTGAAGCTGACTACGGTCTGGACAACGGCAAGTGGGACTACTCCGCACTGGTCGGCCTGGGCGTAAACTTCGGCGGTAACGCTGGCGCAGCTGCTCCAGCTCCTACTCCAGCACCAGCTCCAGAGCCAACTCCAGAGCCAGAAGCTCCAGTTGCTCAGGTTGTTCGTGTTGAGCTGGACGTTAAGTTCGACTTCGACAAATCCGTTGTTAAGCCTAACAGCTACGGCGACGTGAAAAACCTGGCCGACTTCATGGCTCAGTACCCAGCTACCAACGTAGAAGTTGCTGGTCACACTGACTCCGTAGGTCCAGACGCTTACAACCAGAAGCTGTCCCAGCGTCGTGCTGACGCTGTTAAGCAAGTCCTGGTTAAAGACGGCGTTGCTCCTAGCCGTGTAACTGCTGTTGGTTACGGCGAATCCCGCCCAGTTGCTGACAACGCAACTGAAGCAGGTCGTGCTGTTAACCGTCGTGTAGAAGCGTCGGTTGAAGCTCAAGCTCAGTAATTACTGAGTAGAAAAAAGCCCGGCTCAGGCCGGGCTTTTTTTCGCCTGGAATTTGCCTCAGGCACTGGCCGCTGCCGTGGTGTAGGCCACTTGGTCGGTGGCGGCAACACTGCCAATCACCAGGATTGCAGGGCTCTTCAAGGCAAAGGAATGAGCATCCTCGTGCATGCGTGACAGCTCACTACGGCATTCGCGCTGCTGGGGCAGTGATGCATTTTCGATCATCGCCACTGGCATATCAGCTGCCATCCCGCCGCCGAGCAATTGCTGGCGAATCTCCTCCAGCTTGGCCACCCCCATGTACACCACCAATGTCGTTCCACCTTCTGCCAGCGCGCGCCAATTAACGCTGCTGTCGTCTTGAGTGTGGGCCGTGACCAACGTCACGCCGCGGCTGACACCGCGCAATGTCAGAGGAATCGCGCAGTTCGTCGCACCCGCCAGCCCTGCGGTGATCCCGTTGACCAACTCCACCTCGACGCCACGCTCGCGCAGCCACATGGCCTCTTCACCACCGCGTCCGAAAATGCACGGATCGCCACCTTTGAGCCGCACCACGCACTTGCCTTGGCGGGCGTAACGCAGCATCAGGCGATGGATAAAATCCTGCGGGGTTGAGCGGCAGCCACCGCGTTTACCCACGGTAATCACACGAGCCTCGGCGCAGTGCTCCAGTACGGCCGGGTTGACCAAATCATCGATCAACACTACATCGGCTTCGTTCATTGCTCGTACGGCTTTGAGGGTCAACAGTTCTGGGTCGCCGGGGCCTGCGCCCACCAGCCAGACTTTTGCGTTCATGTGTTTTTCCTCGTCTAGAGCTGACGTCAGCTATGAAAGAGTGAATACAGAAGAATCAGATTGATCAGCATCGAGACCAGGCCCAAGGTGCGCCAAACCTTCAAAGGTTCGCGCTCAAGGAGTGGCCTCGGACGGATGCTCAGCTCTTGGCGGTCAGCCTGCTCAAGCACCAGCAGCCATTCCTCGGCAGTCTCGTAGCGATGCGCCGGCTGCGATGCCACAGCGCGTTCCAGGCTCAGAGGGAGCCAGTCCGGGAGGTCCGGACGATAGCGGCTGGCGGTGACGGATTGGGCAAATCTAGGTCGTTGGAAAGCTTCGATTTCACCGTATGGGTAGTGCCCGGTCAGCAGGAAATACAGCGTCACACCAACGCTATATAAATCCTGTTGTGCTGTAGGACGGTCGCCATTGAACGCCTCAGGCGCGATAAAGCTCGGAGTGCCGGGCAGCACATGGGCGCGATCCTCTGACAGGCCGGAGCAATACGCCAGACCGAAATCCAAGACTCGCAATTCTCCGTCGTCCCCCAGCAGCAGGTTTTCCGGCTTGATATCGCGGTGCAGGATCTGCCGTCGATGCAGCATGCCCACCGCGCGCAGCAAACGCTCGGCGACGGACTGCCATTGCGCCAGGGGCAGTGGGCCCTGGCGCTGAAAGAGCTCGGCGAGGGTCATACCGGGATATTCACGCATCACGTAGTACAAATGCTGACGCCCGCTGGCCGTATGGACTTCCGGAAACGCCCGCCCGGCAACCCGTCGCAGAAACCATTCTTCCGACAACAATGCCTGACCGCCGTCGCTGTCATTATCGCGGCTCAGGGGCAGCGTTTTCAGCAGCCAGGGTTGCTGCTGGGCATCGCGTACCCGGTACAACAATGACTGCCTGCTGTGTGCCAGGACGGCGTCGACCTGCCAACCTTCAAAGTGTTGCCCGGCTTTGAGCGGCGGTGGCAAGGGCCATTGCTGCAGCTGCACCAAGGCGTCACCGAGTGTGGCCTCGCCGACCGTGTCGACACGCACCAGCAGGGCGCTGGCATTGTCCTGGCTACCCGCCAGGTGCGCGGCGTTGATCAGGGTGCTTACCGCCAGGTCGAGGTCGGTTTGTTCACGCAGGATCGCGCTGATGCTGTGATCGGCCAGGGTCGCCCACACGCCATCGCTGAGCAGCAGGAAACACTCACCCTCGCGCAATTGACCGTCGAGAAAATCCAGGACCAGATGTTGATCCAGGCCAAGGGCACGCTTGAGCACATGCTGCATGCCCGGCTGTTCCCACACATGGTCTTCGCTGATGCGCTGCAACTCGCCGTCCAGCCAGCGATATGCCCGGCAATCGCCGACATGGGCCAGGGTGAAGCGCTGGCCGCGAAAGACCAAGGCGCTGAGGGTGGTCAGCAACGGTTGACCTCCCCCATTGGCCTGCAGCCAGCGGTTCTGTGCGAGTAGCAACCGCTCCAGTGCCTGTGCCACGCCCCAGGTTTGCGGCGTGGCGTAGTAATCCAGGGCCAGGGCCTGCAGAGTTGAGCGGGCGGCCAGGCCACCGTCTGCACACTGGCTCACGCCGTCGGCCATGGCGCACAGATAGCCTTTGCTCGCCGCCAGTTCCGCAGCGGGGGTAACCACCCGCAGCGCATCCTGGTTTTCCGCCCGTGGGCCGATGGCACTGGCGTGGGCGATGCTCAGTTGCAGGCTCATCAGACGCGCGCGGCGGTCACAGCGGCCGAACCCCAAGTAGTTCTCCAGCGGCGCTTGACGCCATGCAGACCGAACCAGGCCAATACGCCCAGGCTCGCGAACAACCACAAGGCCAATTGATAGCTTCCGGTGCTCTGCTTGATCGCGCCCATGCCCGCCGCCAGGGCGAAACCGCCGATGCCGCCGGCCATGCCAATCAGGCCGGTCATCACGCCGATCTCTCGGCGAAAACGCTGTGGTACCAGTTGGAACACAGCGCCATTGCCTGCGCCCAAACCGAGCATGGTGCAGACGAAAAGCGCCAGCGCCGCGTAGGAACTGGGCAGGTTGAAACCGACTGCCGCGATGCAAATTGCTGCGACGCTGTACATGCCGAGCAGTGTGCGGATCCCGCCGAAACGGTCGGCCAAGGCGCCGCCCAGTGGGCGCATCAGGCTGCCACCGAACACGCAGGCGGCGGTGTAGTAGCCGGCGGTCATGGGGCTCAGGCCGTATTGATCGTTGAAATAGCCGGGCAGGGCGCTGGCCAGGCCGATAAAGCCACCGAAGGTCACGCTGTAGAAAAACATGAACCACCAACTGTCGCGGTCGCCCAGAGCCTTGAAGTAATCAGCCATGGACTTGGCTTTAGGGCGTTCAGGCGCATTTTTCGCGAGCCAGGCGAACACGATCAGGGTCAGGATCAGCGGAATCAGTGCGAAGCCGAACACGTTGCTCCAGCCAAAGGCCGCCGCCAGTACCGGGGCCAACAATGCAGCGAACACTGTGCCCGAATTACCGGCGCCGGCGATGCCCATGGCCTTGCCCTGGTGTTCGGCTGGATACCACTGGGACGCCAACGGCAACGCCACTGCAAAGGATGCGCCGGCCATACCGAGGAACAGCCCTAGCAACAAGGCTTGTTCGTAGCTGTGAACCCCCAGTTTCCAGGCGCCGAACAACGCGACGATCACAATCACCTGGCCAATCAGCCCGGCTGTCTTTGGCGATAGCTTGTCCGCCAGCATGCCCATCAGGAAGCGCAACACAGCGCCCGCAAGGATCGGTGTCGCCACCATCAAGCCGCGTTGTTGAGTGGTCAGGTGCAAGTCGGCGGAAATCTGTACCGCCAGCGGGCCCAACAAATACCAGACCATGAAGCTCAGATCGAAATACAGGAACGCGGCAAACAGGGTCGGGGTGTGCCCGGATTTCCAGAAGCTTGATTTCATCACGCACCTCAACGGTTGGGAGTCTTGTAAGAAGGCCTAGTGATGGAGCAGCCGGCTGGGGCCGCCCCACCGGCCCCGTGCTGCTGGGGCCAAAACGAAAAAACGCCGCCATCGGGTTCGCGAGGGCAAACCGGATGTGCGACGTCTTTGTCGTGGAGGGGCAACCGCCGTTGGTTACCTGTGATGATTGTTTAGCAAGTCCCGCGCCACATCAGCCGAGCAGTTCACTCATGGCGATGATTTGCTCTGCCACTTGGATCAGTTTCTGTTGGCGGCTCATGGCTTGGCGGCGCATCAGTGTGTAGGCCTCTTCCTCATTACAGGCCTTCATTTTCATCAGCATGCCCTTGGCCAGTTCGATGCGCTTGCGCTCGGCCAACTGCTGGTCCCGCGCCTGAAGCTGGGCGCGCAAGGCTTGGTCGCTTTCAAAGCGGGCCATGGCCACGTCGAGGATCGGTCGCAGGCGCTGGGCCTGGATGCCCTCGACGATATAGGCACTGACACCGGACTTGATGGCCTGGCGCATCACGTTCGGGTCGTGCTCGTCGGTAAACATCACGATAGGCCGGGGCTGGTCGCGGCTGACGAGCACCACTTGCTCCATCACATCGCGGCCCGGTGACTCGGTATCGATCAGAATCACATCCGGGCGCACTGTTTCGACGCGTGCTGGCAAGTCGATGGTCAGGCCGGACTCATCGATCACCTCGAAGCCAGCTTCGATCAGCGCCGTACGCAGGCGCCCGACTTTGCGCGGGGTGTCATTGATCAACAGGATTCGCAGCATAGAAGTGCTCCTGTCAGCGCAAGGCTTGGCGGTTGGCGTGGTCGGCGATGGCATGCAATCGGAAACTGCGGGCGTAGCCGACGGGGTCCGAGCCGTCCCACACCTTGCCGTCGATCAGTTGGCTGCTGCGCATGTCCTGGCGTTGCGCATTGATGCCCAGCGCGTCTGCCGCCTGGCGATACAGCGCCAGTTGCTGGACCTGGCGGGCAACGCCCAGGTAATCAGGGTCTTCGCGCAGCAGGCCCCAGCGTCGAAACTGGGTCATGAACCACATGCCATCGCAGAGATATGGCAGGTTCACTTCGCCATCGGCGAAAAAGCGCAGGGCATGGGGATCCTGCCAGTGGTTGCCCAGTCCATCGTCATAAATGCCCAGCAGGCGGGGTTCGATGCAGTCGAGAGGCGCGTCAAGGTACTCGCGGCCGCTGAGCAACTGCGCGGTGGAACGCCGGTTTTCGATACTTTCTTCAATAAAACGGCTGGCTTCGAGAATAGCCATGACCAATACGCGGGCGGTGTTGGGGTATTGGTCGACGAAGGCCTGTGTGCAGCCGAGCACCTTTTCTGGATGGTTCGGCCAGATCGCTTGGGTGGTTGCCAGTGTAAAGCCCTGGTTTTGCGCGACTGCGCTGGCACTCCAGGGTTCTCCGACGCAAAAGCCATCAATCCGACCAGCTTGCAGGTGCGCAACCATTTGCGGGGGCGGTACCACGACGCTGTCCACATCCTGTAACGGATGAATGCCCTGACTTGCGAGCCAGTAGTACAACCACATGGCGTGGGTACCTGTGGGAAAGGTCTGGGCGAAGGTCAGTTTTGTTCGGCTTTGGTGCACGTGACGATCCAATGCCTCAGGAGTGACCACCCCTTGTCGTTGCAGGGCGTGGGACAGGTTGATGCTTTGACCGTTCTGGTTCAATCCCATCAGCACGGCCATGTCGGTGGGTGCGACGCCGCCGATGCCCAGGTGAACGGCATAGATCAACCCGTACAGGCTGTGGGCGGCGTCCAGTTCACCGCTGACCAGTTTGTCCCGCAGGTTGGCCCACGAGGATTGGCGCTTGAGGTTTAGCGTCAGGCCATAAGGTTGAGCGAAGCCCTGGGTTGCCGCCACCACCAAGGAGGCGCAGTCGCTCAAAGCCATGAAGCCCAGGTCGAGGCTGCTCTTTTCCGGAGCATCACTGCCGTTGACCCAGGCCAGTGGGTCTCTTGTCGGGCTGCTGCCAACCGAATCGTTCATCAACACCTACCTTTTCTTTCAAAAAAAAGCGCCGTTCCCTCAGATGGCGATGCAAGGCCATTGCGGGTAACGACGCCTTTGTCCGTAAGCTCGCTCCGCCGTTGGAGTGCGCTCTGATACCGAGTGCAAAGCAAGGCACATGCCACGGGCCTGGAAGCGCTGTCGGCCGTCACCTTTCCATCAAGATTGAAAATGGACGGCCTCTCAGTATGGCCGCCTCTCACTGCCAGGCCGCCCAGGAAACCTACGGTGTACGCTGACTTCCCCTTAACGACTCCCTGCCTCTGGCTACTGCTTGCCGCGCTGATGCTGGGAGGTGCCGATGCCCATGGCGAAACCTATCAGGCGCAGGACGAGAGCCTGCATACCGTCTTTACTGCCTTGTCCGTGCCTATGGGCCTGCCCATTGTCGTGAGCAGTGAAGTGGCGCGCACACGCATCAGTGAAGTCATTGACCTCGATACACCTCAACACGCCCTGGAGACGCTTGCATTGCAATACGGCTTGATCTGGTACGGCGACGGGCAGGCGCTCTACCTCTATGACGTCAGCGAAGCAAAAAGCTCGACCGTGACGTTGTTGCATATATCCGTCGACAGGTTTCGTGCCCTCATGCGCCGCTCTGGGGTTGATGAAACGCGCTACCCCCTTAGGATCAGCGGAGCTCGGACATTCTCCGTGTCGGGTCCGCCTAATTATGTCGATCAGGTGTTGCAACTGGCCCAATTGATGGACCTTGAACGTGCTGATTTGCGCGTGGGTACCCAGGCGTTTGCTGTCGTCCAGGTACTCAACACCCATGTTGCTGACCGGGTGTACTCCATGGGCCCGGAAAAGGTCACGGTGCCGGGGATCGCGTCGCTGATCGACACCCTGCTGGCGTCTGAGGAGGACGGACCGCTGGCCGACAAGAGTCTGGCGGTGATCCCCTATTTGGATACCAACAGCCTGCTGATCAAGGGCGAACCTGAGCAATTGGGTTTCATCGAGCGATTGATCGCCGAGTTGGACACACCCAAGCGGTCTGTCGAAGTCTCGCTCTGGATGGTGGACGTGGAGCGTGACGACCTGAAAAAACTGGAGCCTGCCTGGGATAAGGAGGCGAAGGGTCAGGCCACGCGAATCCTGGAACCGATTGACGATAACCGCTTGATGGCGCAAATCGCCACGCTGGAGCATCGGCGGCGAGCGAAAGTGATGACGTTACCGGTGATTCTCACCCAAGAGAACGTGCCAGCGGTATTTCAGGATAACCACACCTTCTATCTGCCCGCTCCCGGACAGGATCATGCTGATTGGAAGCCTGTGCATTACGGCTCCCAAGTCAGCGTGTTACCGCGTTTTGCCGAAGCGAATCAGATCGAGATGCTTCTCCACGTTGAGGATGGTCGCCAGATGAGCCAGGTAGGTCGGCGCGGCAAACCGAGCGCGGTCGGACGGGTGAGTGTCAGTAGCGTGGTGCAAGTGCCGCAGGGCAAGCGCCTGTGGTTGGGGCCGTTTAGCCGTGAGGCCAATGAGCAGGGACGAAACGCCGTATCAAATGGCTCGGCCAAGGTTCGTCTGTTTGTGATTCAGTCCCGGGCCGTGGGTAGCGAGAAGGCCTTACCGGCAGGCGTTGGTGCGCCACCGTTGACTGCGGCGCAATACGAACGTGTGCAACGTGCGTTTGTGCACCCGGGTCGCGATATCTCTCCGTGAAAAAGGTGCTAACCCGTGCATATGGAAATTCTTCTACAGGAACAACTGGTCAGTTTCAGGCGCCTTTCAGCCTTTGCGCCTGGGAAGGTGCTGCCATTGGCGCCTGGAATCAACCACTGCGTGGAGGTTCGGGTTAACGGCCGGCTATTGGCGTTGGGGGAGTTGGTGCAGTTGGAGGATCGCCTGGGGATTGAATTGCACGAGGTCTATCGAAAAGGGGCATCTGACAGTTGTAAATGAACGGTCTTACAGGGTGATGCTGAAAAGCGGCGGCTGTATGGGTTTTTTCCTAGCGTGGGCTGCAAGGCGGTTTTTTATAGTCATGACGTGGGCACAAGAGCCAGTACTGGAAATAAGGAATGAGTCGGATGCCGAGGTGGATATGGCCGTCGTGAATGATGGGTTGACTGCGACTTCCCTGTATTTCTCCCAGTGGATACTGCATGGCGATGGTCGTCTAAGCGGTAAAGTCAGCGATGTTCAGTTGCCGCCCAAGGAGCTGCATGTTTTGCGGTTGCTGCTTGCCTCTGGCGGTGTCCTGATGACCAAGGATCATTTGCTTGAACTGGCCTGGCCACAAGGGGAGGTCGCGGAGGAGTCACTGACCCGTTGCATTTACTCGCTGCGCAAGCATCTTGGAGCCGACAAGGGTTTTATCAAGACCATCTACGGTCGTGGGTATCGCTTCACCTGTCCGGTGAACGTTGAGCGGCATGGGGCCGGGCATACGGATGCCGCGCAGCACCTGTGTTCGGCCTGTGGCCAGCTCAGGCGTGGCTAAGCTGTGGCGCAGGCTGCTGTTGCTCAGCCTATTGATCAGCGCAAACCAGGCGTTTGCCTACTGCTGGGAGGAAACCGCCAGTCGCTACGGTATCGAGCCTGAATTGCTGCAGGCTATCGCTGCCGTGGAGTCGGGGTTTCGTGCAGATGCGATCAACCACGCAAACCAGAATGGTACGCGTGACATCGGCCTGATGCAGATCAACAGTATCCATTTGCCCCGCTTGCTCAAGCTGGGCATTACCGAGGAGCGGCTGTTGAGTGAGCCGTGCCTCTCAGTGGAAGTAGGCGCTTCCATACTGGCCGATTTCATTCAGCGTTTTGGCTACAACTGGACGGCGGTAGGTTCCTACAATGTTGGCGCCGGCTCAGGCCCTCAGCGCGACGCATTGCGCATGCGCTATGCAGAGAAAATCTGGGCACGCTATGAGTTGCTCGTACAGCAGCGCTATTGATGTTTGGGTAGCACGCCTCGCGTGCACCCCGTCACCCCGGCTATAATCGCCGCCACCTTTCGCCGCCATCCGAGTCTAGCCCGCCCATGTATACCCTGGCCCGCCAGCTGTTGTTCAAACTCTCCCCGGAAACCTCCCACGATCTGTCCCTGGACCTGATCGGCGCCGGTGGCCGCCTGGGGCTCAACGGCCTGGTGTGCAAGGCACCCGCAAAAATGCCGGTATCAGTGATGGGGCTCGACTTCCCCAACCCGG
The DNA here is from genome assembly GCF_052113765.1 of Pseudomonas sp. W22_MBD1_FP4. NCBI lineage: Bacteria > Pseudomonadati > Pseudomonadota > Gammaproteobacteria > Pseudomonadales > Pseudomonadaceae > Pseudomonas > Pseudomonas sp. W22_MBD1_FP4. Next base: position 44,812 of record NZ_JBGQOI010000002.1, read on the forward strand.
TCGGACTGGCCGCTGGCCTGGACAAGAACGGCGCGGCCATCGATGGCTTCGCGCAACTGGGTTTCGGTTTTGTCGAGATCGGCACCGTGACGCCACGGCCGCAGCCCGGTAACCCCAAGCCGCGGATCTTCCGCCTGCCTGAAGCCGAGGCGATCATCAACCGCATGGGTTTCAACAACCTCGGCGTCGATCACCTGCTGTCGCGGGTTGAGGCTGCGAAGTACAAGGGCATCCTCGGCATCAATATCGGCAAGAATTTTGATACACCGGTTGAGCGAGCGGTGGACGACTACCTGATCTGCCTGGACAAGGTCTACGCCCACGCCAGCTATGTCACCGTCAACGTCAGCTCGCCGAATACACCGGGCTTGCGCAGCCTGCAGTTCGGTGACTCCCTCAAGCAATTGCTCGAAGCCCTGCGCCAGCGCCAGGAAGATTTGGCAGTGCGCCATGGCAAGCGCGTGCCGCTGGCCATCAAGATCGCCCCGGACATGAGTGACGAGGAAACCGTACTGGTGGCCCAAGCCCTCGTGGATTCGGGTATGGACGCAGTGATCGCTACCAACACCACCCTAAGCCGTGTCGGCGTCGAAGGGTTGGCCCATGGCGACGAAGCCGGTGGCCTGTCAGGTGCGCCGGTGCGGGACAAGAGCACCCATATCGTCAAGGTGTTGGCTGCTGAGTTGGCCGGGCGTTTGCCGATCATTGCAGTGGGCGGTATCACCGAAGGCAAGCACGCAGCCGAGAAGATCGCTGCCGGCGCGAGCCTGGTGCAGTTGTACTCCGGGTTTATCTACAAAGGCCCGGCGCTTATTCGTCAATCGGTGGATGCGATAGCGGCATTGCGTTGAAAGATCGCCCAATAAAAAGGGCTCCTTAAAAGGAGCCCCTGGGCCGAAGCCCGCCGCCTTGAGAGGGCGTGCGTGGTTAAGTCGTCATCTATTCGTGGTGGTGTCGGAATTAAGTGCCCTTGATTAGCCGACGGCGTGAAGTTCGTTGAGTCTGTGGATTCCCGCAGTGCCAGTCATACCGTCCCAGTTGTCGCCTCGTCCTTCTCGCCAGCCGTTGATCCAGGCTTGGCGTACCGACGGTAGAGTAAATGGGCAAAGCTCACGGGATTTGCCATGAACGCCATATTGATATCCGCGTAAAAAAGCTCTTTCCAACGGATCACGCTTAAGTCTTCTCATAGGGTGTTTCCCTCACTTGTTGACTGTCTTGATATCCTTCGGCCTCGTCTGAGGCCGGGCAGAGTTTTTCTGCCGTTGGTGGGCTCGCTGCCGGCGTGGCGAGCCTAGGTGTTGGCGTCGTTACGGCGCCAACCTGTGTTGAGTTCTAACCAATAGGTCACACGGATTCAATGATCGTTTTGTCATAAGCACGTAACGATTACGATGCTATAGCCATAAGCTGGGATGGCTTTTCGCCCCTTTTTTGAGGCAAAGCCAGCTATGATGCACCCTGCAAAGAGGATGGGTTTAATCCTTTAGTGAGAATGCTGGCCCGTTGCGGTCGGTTACTATTCGACGAAGGGTCGGAATATTTCTTTTTGTTGCTTAAAAAAATCACTCTGCCCCGTCAATAAAGGCTCAAGGGCCCGTCAGACGGGGTGGGACGGCACATTCGTGCCACGCGAGCACTCTTCGAGAAAAGTGCTTGATTGAAAACCGAACCGGTGATGCGTCGCCCGTTCATTTATTGCTGAAAAGCCTGGAATGCCCCATGTCGGACCGTTTTGAACTCTTCCTCACTTGCCCCAAGGGCCTCGAAGGCCTGCTGATCGAGGAAGCCGTCGGGCTTGGCCTTGAGGAAGCCCGCGAGCACACCTCGGCCGTGCGCGGCATGGCCGACATGGAAACCGCCTATCGCCTGTGCCTCTGGTCGCGCCTGGCCAACCGCGTGTTGCTGGTGCTCAAGCGCTTCCCGATGAAGGATGCCGAAGACCTCTACCACGGCGTGCTGGACATCGAATGGGCCGACCACATGGTCTCCGACGGCACCCTGGCGGTGGAGTTCAGCGGTCACGGTTCGGGCATCGACAACACACACTTCGGCGCGCTGAAGGTCAAGGACGCGATCGTCGACAAGCTGCGTACCCCGACCGGCGAACGCCCGTCCATCGACAAGATCAACCCGGACCTGCGCATTCACCTGCGCCTGGACCGTGGCGAAGCAATCCTGTCCCTCGATCTTTCCGGCCACAGCCTGCACCAGCGTGGCTACCGCCTGCAGCAGGGCGCGGCGCCGTTGAAGGAAAACCTGGCGGCGGCGATCCTGATTCGTGCCGGCTGGCCGCGTATTGCTGCCGAAGGCGGCGCGCTGACTGACCCGATGTGCGGTGTGGGGACCTTCCTGGTCGAAGGCGCGATGATTGCCGCCGACATGGCCCCCAACCTCAACCGCGAACTGTGGGGCTTCACCACCTGGCTTGGCCACGTGCCGGCGCTGTGGAAGAAACTTCATACAGAAGCCACTGAACGTGCCGCCATCGGCATGAACAAAACTCCGCTGTGGGTGCGTGGCTACGAGGCTGACCCCCGTCTGATCCAGCCCGCGCGCAACAACATCGAGCGTGCTGGTCTGAGCCATTGGATCAAGGTGTACCAGGGCGAAGTCGGCACCTTCGAGCCGCGCCCGGACCAGAACCAGAAAGGCCTGGTGATCTGCAACCCGCCCTACGGCGAACGTCTGGGTGACGAAGCCAGCCTGTTGTACCTCTACCAGAACCTCGGCGAGCGTCTGCGCCAGGCCTGCATGGGCTGGGAAGCCGCGGTGTTCACCGGCGCACCGGACCTGGGCAAGCGCATGGGCATTCGCAGCCACAAGCAGTATTCGTTCTGGAACGGCGCGTTGCCGTGCAAATTGCTGCTGATCAAGGTCAACCCGGATCAGTTCGTTACCGGCGAGCGTCGTACCCCGGAACAGCGCCAGGCTGAACGTGAGCAGGCCGTTTACGACCAAGCCCCGGTCGAGCCACAAGAGCGCCAGTACAACAAGAACGGCAACCCGATCAAGCCAGCCCCGGCTCCTGTGGTCGAGCAGGCGCGCCTGAGCGAAGGCGGGCAGATGTTCGCCAACCGCCTGCAGAAGAACCTCAAGCTGCTGGGCAAGTGGGCCAAGCGTGAAGGGGTGGATTGCTATCGCGTGTACGACGCCGATATGCCCGAATACTCCATGGCCATCGACCTGTACCACGATTGGGTGCATGTGCAGGAATATGCCGCGCCGAAGTCCATTGACCCGGAAAAAGCTTCCGCACGTATGTTCGATGCGCTGGCGGCGATCCCTCAGGCGCTGAACATCGACAAGAGCCGCGTGGTGGTCAAGCGTCGTGAGCGCCAGAGCGGCACCAAGCAGTACGAGCGTCAGAGCGCCCAAGGCAAGTTCACCGAAGTCAGTGAAGGCGGCGTGAAGCTGCTGGTCAACCTCACCGATTATCTCGACACCGGCCTGTTCCTAGACCATCGCCCGATGCGCATGCGTATCCAGAAGGAAGCGGCCGGCAAGCGTTTCCTTAACCTGTATTGCTACACCGCCACCGCCAGTGTGCATGCAGCCAAGGGTGGCGCGCGCAGCACCACCAGCGTTGACCTGTCCAAGACCTATCTGGACTGGGCGCGTCGTAACTTCTCCCTCAACGGGTTCTCCGACAAGAACCGCCTGGAGCAGGGTGACGTGATGGCCTGGCTGGAGGCCAGCCGCGATGAGTTCGACATGATCTTCATCGACCCGCCGACCTTCTCCAATTCCAAGCGCATGGAAGGCATTTTCGACGTGCAGCGTGACCACGTGCAGTTGCTGGACCTGGCGATGGCACGCCTGGCACCGGGTGGTGTGCTGTATTTCTCGAACAACTTCCGCAAGTTCGCGCTGGAGGAAAACCTCAGCGAGCGCTACACGGTCGAGGAAATCAGCGACAAGACCATCGATCCGGATTTTGCGCGCAACGCCAAGATCCATCGGGCCTGGAAAATCACCGCTCGCGGTTAACCAACAGCCTGAAGCCGCAAGCCTGGTTTAATCCGGTCTTGCGGCTTTTTTACGCTGGTCAAACTCTGGGCCGATAGCTATAACTTAAGGCCTAGCCAAAGTGACACCCCCGCACGCTGGCGTTGTGAGTGTTGCTTATGCCGATGCAAGCCGTTCGCCCGAAAATCCTAGGCTTTATCAGTGAACAGGCGTCGGCTTGGCTGGTGGCATTGGTGGTGTTTCTGGCGGGCTGTACCCTGACGCTCATCGTCGCCTGGGCGTCCTTCGATCTCTATCAACAACAGGTGCGCCAGCGTTTCCAGTTGCTGGTCAACGAGCGGTATACCCGCCTGCAGGAACGCTTCGAAGATCAGGAACAGCGCTTAAACAGCCTGCGGCGGTTCTTCGTCAATTCCGACGATGTGTCCCGTGAAGAGTTCGATGGTTTCGCCCAGCCTTTGCTATTGCGCACCCGGGCCTACGCCTGGGCGCCGCGCGTGTCTCGCGATCAACGCAGCCAGTTCGAACAAGAGGTGTCCCGCCAGCGTGGTGCGCCCTTTGTCATCCGTGAGTTAAATAGCGCCGGAGAACTGGCCCCGGCGCCTGAGCGTGATGAATACGTGCCGGTGCTCTACAGCCAGACTCAAAGTCTGCTGGGCTCGCCACTGGGTTTTGATCTGCTGGCCCAGCCCCTGCGGCGCTCAGCCCTTGAGCGCGCACAAAAAAGCGGCAAGCTGGCGGTTTCCCAGCCCATGCAACTGGTAGGCGTTGAGCCTGCTTATGCCACTGGGGTATTGCTGGTGGCGCCGGTCAGTCACCTGTCCACTTCCGAGCAGTCCCAGCATGAGCCCTTTGGCTACGTGATGGCCGTGATCAGCATGCGCCAGTTAGTAGCTGACGGCTTGCCCAAGCCGGAACGGGACAACCTGGTGATGCAGATCGTCGATACCTCCGACCTACAGAAACGTGTGCTCTACGAATCGAGCAATAGCGTGGCAAACGGCGACCTGATCGGTGCGCGCCGTCTTACCTTGGGGGACCACGTTTATGCCCTGACCCTGCGTCCGAGCCAGGTGTTCGACCAGACTAACCATTCTTCGTTGATCACGATCCTGACGATGGGCGGGTTGCTCAGCCTGTTGCTCAGCGCCTTGCTCTATGTGCTGGTCAGCCAACGCCAGCGCGCCGTGAAGCTGGTGGAACAGCGTACCGTGCAGTTGCGCCTGCGTGAGCAGGAGTTACGCGGTGCCCATGGCCAACTGCGCAGTGTGCTGAATGCGGCGACCCAGGTCGCCATCATTGCCACCGACTTACGCGGCGTCATCAACACCTTCAATGCCGGTGCCGAACAAATGCTCGGGTTCTCAGCCGAGCAGGTGGTGGGTAAGTTGACCCTGGAAAGCTTGCACTTGGCGTCGGAACTGGAAGCCCGTGCAGCTAGCCTGAGCGTGGCCTTGGGCAAGCGAATCCCTGCCAGTCAGGCGATGCTGGTCGAGAGCCCGGATAACCTGCACGAAGCCCGGGAATGGACCTTGGTGCGCGAGGATCGCAGCCAGTTGACTGTGAACATGCTGGCCACTGTGTTGCTGGATGATCACGGTTTGTGGATCGGGCACTTGGCGATTTACCTGGACATTACCGAGCAAAAACGCGCTTACGAAGCATTGGCGGCCCGTGACCGCCTGCTCAAGAAACTCAGCGCCCATGTGCCCGGCGGTATCTTCCAGTTCACCCTGGAGCCCCGCGAAAACTGGCGGTTCATCTATGCCAGCGATGGTATGCGCGACATTTATGAAATCGAAACCGGTGTGTTGCAGCAGGACGCGAAGAAAGTTTTCGAGCGTATCCACCCGCTGGACGTGGAGCGGGTACGAGCCTCGATTCGCCTGTCGGCGTTGCAGTTGAGCCATTGGCGCGAAGAGTACCGGGTGCAGTTGCCACAACGGGGGCTGCGCTGGATTCGCGGCGAAGCCACACCGGAAGAGTTACCGGGTGGCGGTACGCTGTGGCATGGCTACGTGTCGGACATTTCCGATTTGAAGCGGGTTGAAGAGGAGCTACGCGCACTGTCCATCACTGATTCCCTGACCGGAATTCACAATCGCCGCTATTTTCAGGACCGACTCAGGGCCGAGATGGTGAGGCTCAATCGGACCAGCGGGGCATTGTCGGTGATCATGCTCGATATCGATCACTTCAAGCGCATCAACGACAAGCATGGTCACGCGGTCGGCGACGCGGTGTTACAGGAGTTGTGCAAACGCATCGGCCAACGCTTGCGTCGTTCCGACGTTTTCTGTCGGCTGGGTGGCGAGGAATTCATGGTGCTCTGCCCCAACACCGGTGGCGAACAGGCCTACAGCCTGGCGATGGAATTGTGGCAGTCGCTGCGCAACGAGCCTATGGAAGCGGTGGGCATCGTCACTGCCAGTTTTGGTGTGGCCAGTTGGCGGATCGACGAAGGCATTGATGGGTTGTTGCTGCGCGCCGACTCGGCCGTTTATGTCGCCAAGCAGGCGGGCAGGGATCGGGTAGAGGCGACGCCGCTGTGTTGAGTGACCTTTGTGGTGAGCGGGCAAGCCGCTCACCACAGGCCCCAGTTCAGCGTCAGAGTACTGGGGCTGAAGCTGCCAATTTAGGTTGGCGATACAGGTCCAGCAGCACCTGATCCAGCACCGACGAAGCGCCCCATGGCTTCGGATCGTTGAGAATCGCCACCACCGCCCAGGTATTGCCGTTGTTGTCGCGGCTGAACCCGGCAATGGCGCGTACGGTGTTCAAGGTGCCGGTCTTGACGTGGGCTTCGCCGCGCATCGCAGTGGTCTTCAGGCGTTTGCGCATGGTGCCGTCGGTGCCGGCAATCGGCATCGAACTGATGTATTCGGCAGCGTAAGGGCTTTTCCAGGCGGCTTGCAGCATCGCGGCCATCTCGCGGGCGCTGACCCGTTCGGCACGGGACAGCCCGGAGCCGTTCTCCATCACCAGATGCGGTGCAGTGATACCTTTTTTCGCCAGCCACTGACGCACTACACGTTGCGCGGCCTTGGCGTCGTCGCCGTCGGCATCGTTGCGAAACTGCGCGCCCAGGCTCAGGAACAACTGCTGCGCCATGGTGTTGTTACTGTATTTGTTGATGTCGCGAATGATTTCCGCCAGGTCCGGCGAGAATGCGCGGGCCAACACCTTGGCATCCTTGGGCACGGGTGCCTGGATATCACGGCCCTGGATACTGCCGCCCAACTCCTGCCAGATTGCCCGCACGGCGCCGGCGGTATAGGTGGCATGGTCGAGCAGCGACAGGTACGTCTGGGAGCTGCAGCCGTCGCCCAGTTGGCCACTGACGGTGACCGTCACGCTGCCATCGGCGGCAGTGACCGGGTTGTAGCGCACGTCGCCGGTGCATTGCTTGGCGTTGGAAACCTTGACCTGATTGTCGATGCGAATACTGGCGATCGGCGGCTCCACCGATACGATCACACGGCCTGAGTCGTTGCGGGTCACAAAGCGCAGGGCCTTGAGGTTGACCAGCAGGGCGTCGGGCTTAACCAAGAAGGGCTTGTTCTCGTCGTTGCCGTCGTCATTGAATTCCGGCAGTTGTGGCGGGATAAAGAAGCCACGGTCCAACACCAGGTCGCCGGTGACTTGCTGTACGCCATTGGCGCGCAGGTCGCGCATCAGCAGCCAGAGTTTTTCCATGTTCAGCTTGGGATCACCGCCGCCCTTGAGGTAAAGGTTGCCATGCAACACGCCGCCGCTGAGGGTGCCGTCGGTGTAGAACTCGGTTTTCCACTGGTGGTTGGGGCCGAGCATTTCCAAGGCGGCGTAGGTGGTAACCAGCTTCATGGTGGACGCGGGGTTTACCGAGACGTCAGCGTTGAAGACGGTGGGGGTGCCAGGGCCGTTCAGGGGGATCATCACCAGTGACAGCGCGGTGTTTTGCAGCTTGGCTTTGGCCAGGGCCTGCTGAACATTCGGGGGGAGGGTGTTATTGACTGGGGCAGCTGTGGCGCTGAGGGCCAGTGGCAAGAGGAGACCGGCTAGCAAGACTGAACGTAAAGATTTGATCATAAGAAATGAAACCCTACTGCTGAGGAGGGTGAAAAAGGCGAGGGGTAAATAGGAAAAATCCCTCATTGGTCATGAAAGTGTCGGCATTATGCCCCAAGGTGGGCGCGCTTGTGGCTGAACCATAGCTGGAAATCAGCGTTTTTTTTACAGGCAAAGTGCCGCCTGTCCCAGAGAGTCGGGCAATCGTCGCCTTAAACTGCTAAAGTGCCGCCCGTTATTACTTATGAGGATTGTTCCAATGGCGACTAACCGTTCCCAGCGTCTGCGCAAAAAACTGTGCGTTGATGAATTTCAAGAGCTGGGTTTCGAACTGAACCTGGACTTCAACGAAGGCCTGAGTGAAGAAGCTATCGACGCTTTCCTCGAAGCATTCATCAAAGAAGCCATGGAAGCCAACGGTCTGGGCTATGTCGGCGGCGATGACTTCGGTCTGGTTTGCCTGCAGAAGCGTGGCTCGGTCTCCGAAGAGCAGCGCGCTGCTGTTGAAGCCTGGCTGAAAACCCGTTCCGAGCTGACCAAGGCTGAAGTCAGCCCGTTGCTGGACGTGTGGTATCCGGAAAAGCCGATCAACGCGGCTAAGTGATACTGAAAAAAACGGCGACCTGAGGGTCGCCGTTTTTTTATGCCTTGCGCCAGTTCAGAATCAGCAGCGTCAATACCCCCGCCACAATCCCCCAGAACGCCGACCCGATGGAAAACAACGTCAAGCCTGACGCGGTGACCATAAAGGTGATCAGCGCCGCTTCCCGTTCCTTCGGCTCATTCATGGCGATACTCAAGCCGTTGATGATCGAGCCAAACAACGCCAATGCCGCAATCGACAGCACCAGCTCCTTGGGCAATGCTGCGAACAATGCCGCCAACGTGGCGCCGAACACGCCAGCAATCCCGTAGAAAACCCCGCACCACACGGCCGCGGTGTAGCGTTTGTTGCGGTCTTCGTGGGCATGGGGCCCGGTGCAGATGGCTGCGCTGATCGCCGCCAGGTTGATGCCATGGGAGCCAAAAGGTGCCAGCACCAGCGAGGCCAGGCCGGTGGCTGTGATCAGTGGTGATGCCGGCACGTTATAGCCGTCGGCGCGCAACACGGCGACGCCGGGCATGTTTTGCGAAGTCATTGCCACCACAAACAGCGGAATGCCGATGCTGATCGTCGCGGCCAGTGAGAAGTGCGGCGTGGTCCAGACCGGCGTCGCGACTTCCAGGTGGAAGCCGCTGAAATCCAACAGCCCCATCACCCCGGACAGCGCGGTGCCGATCACCAGCGCGGCCAGCACCGCATAACGTGGCGACAGACGCTTAATGATCAGATACGTGAAGAACATTCCCAGCACCAGGCCGGTGCGATGCTGCGCGGCAACGAAAATCTCGCTGCCGATCTTGAACAGGATCCCTGCCAATAAGGCCGCCGCCAGTGAGGCAGGAATGCGTTTGACCAGTTTTTCAAAGCTGCCGGTCAGCCCGCAGATCGTCACCAGCACCGCACAGGTGATATAGGCACCGATGGCTTCGCCATAACTCACGCCGCCCAGGCTGGTGATCAACAGCGCCGCGCCAGGCGTGGACCAGGCAATGGTGATCGGTGTGCGATAGCGCAGGGACAGGCCGATGCTGCACACCGCCATGCCGATGGAAATTGCCCAGATCCATGAGGAAATCTGCGCGGTGGTCAAGCCGGCGGCTTGTCCGGCTTGGAACATCAGCACCAGGGAACTGGTGTAGCCGGTCATCATCGCAATGAAACCCGCGACGATGGCCGATGGAGAAGTGTCGGCCAGCGGGCGCAAAGGCGCTTGAGTGGCTTCGGTCATGGAGAGGTGTTCCTTTTACCTGGGTATTTGCCGGTGATGGCGCAGATTCAAGCCTAAACTCAAACGTAACTAGTCATTGCAATACAGCCGCCGGCGCAATCAGCCGTACAGTGTGTTGGCGCATTGGGTTGTGTACAATGTGCCGTGTTTTTAGGTGATACTTGCCAGCGACCCTCGCTTGCCGTATTACCGTTAATTCGCCGCCGTTCTCCAAACCCGAGTGCCCATGAACGAACAGTTGCAACCTCTCAAGAAACAACCGCGAGCCGGCAAGGCCGGTCGCAGCGGAACCCAGGACGATATCGTCTATGCGCATATCTTCGAGGCCATCCTCGAACAACGCCTGGCGCCCGGCACCAAATTGAGCGAAGAAGCACTGGGCGAAATCTTCGGCGTAAGCCGCACCATCATTCGTCGCGCACTGTCGCGCCTGGCCCATGAAGGCGTCGTGCTGCTGCGGCCCAATCGCGGCGCGGTGGTGGCGAGTCCAAGCGTGGAAGAGGCGCGCCAAGTGTTCCTGGCACGGCGTCTGGTGGAGCGGGCGATCACCGAGTTGGCGGTGCAGCATGCTACCGCCGAACAACTGGCCGAGCTGCGCCAGATGGTCAACGACGAGCGCGACAGTTTCTCCCGTGGTGATCGCGGTGCGGGTATCCGCCTCTCCGGCGAATTCCACCTCAAGCTGGCCGAAGCGGCAAAGAACGCGCCGCTGATCAGCTTCCAGCGCAGCCTGGTGTCCCAGACCTCACTGATCATCGCCCAGTACGAAAGCGGCAACCGCTCGCACTGTTCGTATGATGAGCACACCCAGTTGATCGACGCGATTGAAGCGCGGGACGCGACACTGGCGGTGAATTTGATGATGCATCACATGGATCACATCGACAGCAAGCTCAACCTCGACGAGGAAAGTGCGTCGGATGATTTGCATGCGGTGTTTTCGCATTTGCTGCAGACCAAAAAGCCGGGGCGTTCTTCGGTCAAACTGTAATTTCCCCGGTTCACCCGGAAACAAATGTGGGAGGGGGCTTGCTCCCGATAGCGCTGGATCAGTTAACACATGACTAACTGAACCACTGCCATCGGGAGCAAGCCCCCTCCCACGTTTGGTTTTGTGTAGCGGTTGAGATCAGCGTTGGTGCACGAGTTGGCCGGCAGCGTAGGTCTGCAACACCGTCCGATCATCCCCCAGCGTCATCAGCACAAACAACGTCTCGGCAATGTTGTTCGCCTGCTTCAAGCGATAGCTGAGCAACGGCGTGGCGTTGTAATCCAGCACCAAAAAGTCCGCATCCGTGCCCGGCTGCAACGTGCCGATCTTGTCCTCCAGGCGCAGTGCACGCGCTCCGCCGAGGGTCGCCAGGTACAGCGATTTGAACGGGCTCAACCGCGCCCCTTGTAGTTGCATGACCTTGTACGCTTCGTTCAACGTTTGCAGCAGCGAGAAACTGGTGCCGCCGCCCACATCAGTGCCCAGGCCCACATTCAACTTGTGCTTCTCGGCCATTGGCAGGTTGAACAACCCACTGCCGAGGAAGAAGTTCGACGTCGGGCAGAACGCCACCGCCGAGCCGGTCTCTGCCAGCCGCGCGCACTCGTCATCACACAGGTGCACGCCGTGGGCAAATACCGAACGCTCGCCCAGCAGGTTGTAGTGGTCGTACACATCCAGATAGCCTTTGCGCTCTGGGAACAACTCCTTCACCCATTCGACTTCCTGCTTGTTCTCACTGATGTGCGTCTGCATGTACAGGTCCGGGTACTCGCCCAGCAGTTGCCCGGCCAATGCCAGTTGTTCCGGCGTGCTGGTCGGCGCGAATCGCGGCGTGACGGCATAGTGCAGACGGCCCTTACCGTGCCAGCGCTCGATGAGCGTCTTGCTTTCCTGGTAGCCGGTTTCGGCAGTGTCGGTGAGGTAGTCCGGCGCGTTGCGGTCCATCATCACTTTGCCAGCGATCATGCGCAGGTCGAGTTTCTCGGCCGCTTCGAAGAATGAGTTCACGGACTGCGGATGCACGCTGCCGAACACCAGCGCCGTGGTGGTGCCGTTGCGCAGCAGTTCCTTGATGAAAATATCCGAGACTTCGTCGGCGTGGGCCTTGTCGGAAAATTGGCTTTCACACGGGAAGGTGTAGGTGTTGAGCCAGTCCAGCAACTGCTCGCCATAAGCACCGACCATGCCGGTCTGCGGCAGGTGGATATGGGTGTCGATCAGGCCTGGGGTGATCAGCGCGTCCTGGTAATGGGTGACTTCGATGTCGGCCGGCAGGGTCGGCAGCAGGTCGCCAGCATGGCCGACAGCGCTGATCTGGCCGTTGTCGATCACCAGCAGGCCGTCTTCGAAATACTCATAGGACGCTTCGATCCCAACGATGGCGGGGTCGGCGATGCTGTGCAGGATGGCGGCACGGTAGGCTTTGCGAGTCAAAGGCATGGTTATCTCAATTCGTGGCTTGGCTGCGGCGTGACACCGGCAGCAATTTGGCAATGGGTTCGGCGCTCGCGGTGTGCTGGCCGAAATTAGCGTTATAGGTGGCGATGATTTCGCCGGCGATGGAGATGGCGATTTCTACCGGTAATTTGCCCTTCACCTCGGTCAGGCCCATGGGGCAGCGCATGCGTTGCAACTGCGCGGCGTCGAAGCCACGGTCACGCAGGCGGTGTTCAAACTTGACGCGCTTAGTCTTGGAGCCAATCAGGCCGAAGTAGGCGAAGTCATTGCGCTTGAGCAGGGCGGCGGTGAGTTCCAGGTCCAGCGCGTGATTGTGGGTCATGACGATGCAATAACTGCCCGCCGGCAAGTCGGCAATTTCGTCGACCGGTTCTTCGCTGACGATTTTACGCACGCCCTGGGGGATATGTTCCGGGAACTCCTGATCGCGGGAATCGATCCAGCGTACCCGGCACGGCAGGCTCGCCAGCAAGGGCACCAGCGCGCGGCCGACGTGGCCTGCGCCAAATACCGCAATCTGCGCCTGCACCTGGCCCATGGGTTCAAACAGCAACACGGTGACGCCACCGCAGCACTGGCCCAGGCTGGCGCCGAGGCTGAAGCGCTCCAAATGAGTGTTTTGCTGGCCGCGCGCGAGCATGTCGCGGGCGATCTGCATGGCCTTGTATTCCAGGTGCCCGCCACCGATGGTGTCGAAGGTCTGCGCGGCGCTGATCACCATCTTCGAACCAGCATTGCGCGGCGTGGAGCCGAGTTCTTCGATGATGGTCACCAGTACGCAGGGTTCGCCTCTGTTTTGCAGGTCGGCGAGGGCGCTGATCCAGTTGTTCATGTTTACCTCAACATTACTGTTGTCAGTCAGGCCGCTATCGGGGGCAAGTCCCCTCCCACATTTGAAGGTATTCACAGATCAAAATGTGGGAGTGGGGCTTGCCCCCGATGGCAGCGCCTCGGTCTAGAGCGAAGCCATCTCGGTATCAGCCTCAACTACCTTCGCAGCAGCCAACTTGCGCATCTGCTCACACCCCCACAACACTCGCTCCGGCGTCGCTGGCGCATCGATTTTCGGCTGATGGCGATAGTCACCCAGACTCGCCACCGCATCCTTGATCGCGCACCACGAGGCAATCCCGAGCATGAACGGCGGTTCGCCCACGGCCTTGGAATGGAACACTGTGTCTTCCGGATTTTTGCGGTTTTCTACCAGCTTCACCCGCAGATCCAACGGCATGTCCGCCACCGCCGGGATCTTGTAGCTGGCTGGGCCGTTGGTCATCAGCTTGCCCTTGTTGTTCCACACCAGCTCTTCCATGGTCAGCCAACCCATGCCCTGGATAAAGCCGCCCTCCACCTGGCCGATGTCGATGGCCGGGTTCAGCGAGGCGCCTACGTCATGCAGGATGTCGGTGCGCAGCATTTTGTATTCGCCGGTCAGGGTGTCGACGATCACTTCGCAGCAGGCTGCGCCGAAGGCGAAGTAATAGAACGGCCGCCCGCGTGACTGGCTGCGGTCGTAGAAGATTTTCGGGGTCTTGTAGAAGCCGGTGCTCGACAGCGACACCTGAGCGAAGTAGGCCTGCTGGATCAGTGCCTCAAAGGTCAGGATCTGGTCACGCACGCGCACATGGCCGTTGTGGAATTCAACGTCCGCCTCGCTCACGTCGTATTTGCGCGCCGCAAATTCCACCAACCGTTGCTTGATGGTTTCGGCGGCATTCTGCGCGGCTTTGCCGTTCAGGTCCGCGCCGCTGGAAGCGGCGGTCGGCGAGGTGTTGGGCACCTTGTCGGTGTTGGTGGCGGTGATTTGCACGCGGTCGATTTCCACCTGGAACACTTCGGCCACTACTTGCGCCACCTTAATGTTCAAACCCTGGCCCATCTCGGTGCCGCCGTGGTTCAGGTGGATACTGCCGTCGGTGTAAATATGGATCAGCGCACCGGCCTGGTTCAGAAAGCTGGCGGTGAACGAGATGCCGAACTTCACCGGTGTCAGCGCCAGGCCTTTCTTCAGGATTGGGCTGTGGGCGTTGTACAGGCGAATCGCTTCGCGGCGCTCGGCGTATTGGCTGCTGGCCTCCAGTTCGGCGGTCATCTCTTCGAGCATGTTGTGCTCGACGGTCTGGTAGTAGTGGGTGACGTTGCGCTCGGTCTTGCCATAGTAGTTGGCCTTGCGCACCGCCAGCGGGTCCAGCGCCAGATGGCGGGCGATGGCGTCCATCACTTCTTCGATAGCGACCATACCTTGGGGCCCGCCGAAGCCACGGTAAGCCGTGTTGGACGCGGTATTGGTCTTGCAGCGATGGCCGTTGACCGTGGCATCGCCCAGGTAATACGAGTTGTCGGAGTGGAACATGGCACGGTCGACAATCGAGTTGGACAGGTCCGGCGAGCAGCCGCAGTTGCCGGCCAGCTCCAGGTTGATCCCGTGCAGGCGGCCGCTGTCGTCGAAGCCCACGTCGTATTCGATATAGAAGGGGTGGCGCTTGCCGGTCATCAGCATGTCTTCCATACGCGGCAGGCGCATTTTGGTCGGCTGGCCGGTGAGGCGCGCCACCACTGCGCACAGGCAGGCGGGGCTGGCGGCCTGGGTTTCCTTGCCACCGAAACCACCGCCCATGCGGCGCATGTCGACGACGATTTTGTTCATCGACACATCGAGTACTTCGGCTACCAGTTTCTGCACTTCGGTGGGGTTTTGTGTGGAGCAGTAGACGATCATGCCGCCGTCTTCGGTGGGCATCACCGACGAGATCTGGGTTTCCAGGTAGAAGTGTTCCTGGCCGCCGATGTGCAGAGTGCCCTGGATACGGTTTTTCGCCGTTGCCAGTGCGCCTGCCGAATCGCCGCGTTGATGGGTATGACTGTCGAGCACAAAGTGTTTTTTGCGGTAGGCCTCGACCACGTCCAGCACCGGTTCCAGGTCTTCGTATTCGATCACGGCGGCCATGGCGGCTTTGCGTGCGGTGTCCAGGTCACGGGCGGCAACCGCCAGTACCACTTGGCCAACGAACTGCACGGTGTCGATGGCCAGCAGCGGGTCGCCGGGCATCAGCGGGCCGATGTCTTTCAGGCCCGGTACGTCTTCGTGAGTGATAGCGATGCGCACACCTTCGAAGGCGTAGCAGGGCGCGGTGTCGATGCTGATGATTCGAGCGTGGGCGCGGTCAGACATGCGCGCATACAGGTGCAACTGGTTGGGGAATTCCAGGCGGTCATCGATGTACTGCGCCTCACCGCTGACGTGCTTGGCGGCGCTGTCATGCTTGACGCTGCGACCGACTCCGGAGGTCAGGTCCTGGGCGAACAGCTCGGCGAGTTCGGCCTGGGTTTTTTCCACGGCGTGATGGTTAGACATAAGCGGTCACCCGAGTCTCGATGTGCGGCGTTTGCAGTTCGATGAAGTATTTACGCAGCAGGTTCTGCGCGCTGAGCAGGCGATATTCCTTGCTGGCGCGGAAGTCCGACAGCGGCGTGAAATCCTGGGCCAGGGCGGCGCAGGCTTTCTCCACGGTGGCGGCGTTCCAAGTGGCGCCGACCAATGCGGCTTCGCAGCTTTTCGCGCGTTTTGGTGTCGCGGCCATGCCGCCGAACGCGACGCGTGCCTCACGAATTACGCCGTTGTCGATCTGCAGATTGAAGGCTGCGCAGACGGCGGAAATGTCATCGTCCAGGCGCTTGGAAACCTTATACGCACGGAACAGCGTATGGCCCTTGGGTACGATGATTTTCTCGATGAATTCACTGTCCTGGCGGGCGGTCACGCGGTAGTCGATGAAGTAGTCTTCCAGGGCCAGAGTGCGGCGTACGTCGCCCTTGCACAGCACGATCTGCGCGCCCAGGGCGATCAGCAGTGGCGGTGAGTCGCCGATGGGTGAGGCGTTACCGATATTGCCGCCCAACGTGCCCTGGTTGCGGATTTGCAGAGAGGCGAAGCGGTGCAGCAGCTCACCGAAGTCCGGGTATTCGTGATGCAGTGCGGTGTAGCAGTCGGAGAGGGCGGTGGCGGCGCCTATTTCCAGGCGGTCGTCGAACGATTCGACGCGCTTCATTTCTTCAATATTGCCGACGTAAATCATCACTGGCAGTGTGCGGTGAAACTGGGTGACTTCCAGCGCCAGGTCGGTGCCGCCGGCCAGCAGGCGGGCTTGGGGGTAGGCGTCATAGAGGTCGGCCAGGTCGGCCACGGTCAGCGGCACCAGGCAGCGTTTGTCGCCGCTGTTGAGCTCGCCCGTTTGGGTCGGCGCGATGGCTTTGAGGCGTGCAATGGTCTCGGCCTGGCGGCTGTCGAACTGATCCTGGGGCTTGTTGCAGCAGGCCTGTTCGGCGGCCGCAAGAATCGGGCGGTAGCCGGTGCAGCGGCACAGGTTGCCGGCCAGGGCTTCATGGGCTTTCTGGCTGTCGGGAGCGTCGCTGTTCTTTTGCAGGGCGAACAGCGACATCACAAACCCTGGGGTGCAAAAGCCGCATTGCGAACCGTGGCACTCAACCATGGCTTGCTGCACGCTGTGCAGTTGGCCTTGGTGCTTAAGGTCTTCGACGCTGATCAGTTGTTTGCCGTGCAGCGACGACACAAAGGTCAGGCACGAGTTAAGGCTGCGATAACGAATCTGCTCGACGCCTTGATCGTCGCGATGCAGCTCGCCGACCACCACGGTGCACGCACCGCAGTCGCCGCTGGCGCAGCCTTCCTTGGTACCGGATTTGCCCACGTGCTCACGCAGATAGTTGAGCACGGTCAGGTTGGGGGCCAGGGCGTGCTCGCTACGGAGTTCCTGGTTGAGTAAAAACTGGATCACGGAAGGCCTCGCAGACTCATTATTGTTGTTAACCGCTTTTCGCCGAATCTAGTCATGTCTGACTTTTCGGTCAATGATTTTCTGACCAGCAGGTCAAGAAAATGCGATCGCAACACTCTCAATTATGGTCCAGTCTTTTGGAACCGGCGTTTTTGCGGGCTTACGCTGCTCAACCGCTGCTTATTTCATGCCAAATTCGCCACGGTGGGCGTAGCGCCATCAGCCAGCCAATGCGCTACACTGCCGCGCTTGTACCGATAGAAGATTTTGAAGGGAAAACATGACGTTCAAGGCGCCGGACAGTCTCGCCGAGCAAATCGCTCACCACCTCGCCGAACGCATTATTCGCGGCGATCTCAAGCCTGGTGAGCGCATCCAGGAACAGAAAGTCACGCTGGCACTCAATGTCAGCCGTGGTTCCGTGCGCGAAGCCTTGCTGATCCTCGAACGGCGCCACCTTATCGCGATCCTGCCGCGCCGTGGTGCCCACGTGACCGAGCTCACCGCGCACAAAGTGCAGAGCCTGTGCACGCTGATGAGCGAGCTGTACATCCTGCTCGGCAATGCCGTCGCCGAAGGCTGGCAGACCCAGGCCGACATGGCGCCGTTCGTGCAGATCCAGCAGCGCCTGGTGACCAATTTCGAGCGTGAGGACATCCGCGCCTTCGTCGAAGAATGCTTTAACGTGATGCGCGCCGCGTACCCCTTTGCCAACAACCCGTACCTGCAGGAAACCGTCGAGAACCTGCAACCGGCGATGAACCGCGCTTATTACCTGGCCCTGGATCAGCGCAAGGCCTCCATGAGCGAGTACCTGGCGCTGTTCGAGCAACTGCTCGCCGCCGTACTGGCCCGTGACGTGCCGCAGATTCGCCTGGTGCTGTCGGCCTACTGCCAGCGCAGCAGCTCGTTGGTCATCGCAGCGTTGGCGGACGGCTAAGCGTGCGGCTCAAGTGCATCAAACTGGCGGGGTTCAAATCCTTCGTCGACCCGACCACGGTGAACTTCCCCAGTAACATGGCGGCGGTGGTCGGGCCCAATGGTTGCGGCAAGTCGAACATCATCGACGCCGTCCGTTGGGTGATGGGCGAGAGCTCGGCAAAAAACCTGCGCGGCGAGTCGATGACCGACGTCATCTTCAACGGCTCCACCAGCCGCAAGCCGGTGAGCCAGGCCAGCATCGAGTTGGTGTTCGATAACTCCGACGGCACCTTGATCGGCGAGTACGCGGCCTACGCGGAAATTTCCATCCGCCGCAAAGTCACGCGCGACAGCCAGAACAGCTACTTCCTCAACGGCACCAAGTGCCGTCGACGTGACATCACCGATATTTTCCTTGGCACCGGCCTGGGCCCGCGCAGCTACTCGATCATTGAGCAGGGCATGATCTCCAAGCTGATCGAAGCCAAGCCCGAAGACCTGCGTAACTTTATTGAAGAAGCGGCCGGCATCTCCAAGTACAAAGAGCGCCGCCGCGAAACCGAAAACCGCATCCGCCGTACCCACGAAAACCTTGCCCGCCTCACCGACCTGCGCGACGAGCTGGAACGCCAGTTGGAGCGCCTGCACCGCCAGGCCCAGGCGGCCGAGAAATACCAGGAATACAAGGGCGAAGAACGCCAGCTCAAGGCACAACTCTCGGCCCTGCGCTGGCAGGCGCTGAATGAGCAAGTGGGGCAGCGCGAAGCGATCATCGGTACCCAGGAAATCAGTTTTGAAGCCTTGGTGGCGGAGCAGCGTAACGCCGACGCCAGCATCGAGCGTCTGCGCGACGGGCACCATGATCTGTCCGAACGCTTCAATCTGGTGCAAGGCCGCTTCTATTCGGTAGGCGGCGACATCGCCCGTGTCGAGCAGAGCATCCAGCACGGCCAGCAGCGCCTGCGCCAATTGCAGGACGATCTGAAGGAAGCCGAACGCGCGCGTCTGGAGACCGAATCTCACCTGGGCCATGACCGCACCTTGCTGCTGACCCTGGGGGAAGAGCTGGACATGCTCACCCCAGAGCAGGAAATCACCAGCGCCGCCGCCGAAGAAGCCGCCGCCGCCCTGGAAGAATCTGAAACCACCATGCATGGCTGGCAGGAACAGTGGGACGCTTTCAACCTGCAATCCGCCGAGCCGCGTCGCCAGGCCGAGGTGCAGCAGTCGCGCATCCAGCAACTGGAAACCAGCATGGAGCGCCTGGCCGAGCGCCAGCGCCGCTTGCAGGAAGAGCGCGTATTGCTCGCCGCTGATCCGGAAGACGCCGCGATCATGGACCTCAGCGAGCAACTGGCCGAAAGCGAAATGACGCTGGAAGAGCTGGAAGCCAGCGAAGAACAGCAAGTACAGCGCCTTGAACAATTGCGTCAGCAGTTGCAACAGGCGACCCAGGCCCAGCAGCAGGCACAGGGCGATTTGCAGCGGCTCAATGGTCGGCTGGCATCCCTTGAAGCCTTGCAGCAAGCTGCGTTGGACCCAGGTACCGGCACCGCCGAATGGCTGCGCGACCAGCATTTGGCAGAGCGGCCACGCCTGGCGGAAGGCCTGAAGGTCGAAGCCGGCTGGGAATTGGCAGTGGAAACCGTGCTCGGTGCCGATCTTCAAGCAGTGCTGGTGGATGACTTTGGCGGTTTCGACCTGGCCGGGTTTGCCCAAGGCGATCTGCGTTTGCTCAGCCCCGCCGCCGATGGTGCGCGGGTGCCGGGCAGCCTGCTGGATAAGGTCGAGGCCGC
This sequence comes from Pseudomonas sp. W22_MBD1_FP4, assembly GCF_052113765.1. NCBI lineage: Bacteria > Pseudomonadati > Pseudomonadota > Gammaproteobacteria > Pseudomonadales > Pseudomonadaceae > Pseudomonas > Pseudomonas sp. W22_MBD1_FP4. The sequence continues at coordinate 64,625 of NZ_JBGQOI010000002.1, forward strand.
CATTGACCTGTCGCCGTGGTTGGGCAAGGTCAAACCGGTGGATTCCCTGGAGCAGGCCCTGGCCCAGCGCGGTCAATTGGCAGCCGGCGAAAGCCTGATCAGCCGCGATGGCTATTGGGTCGGCCGGCACTTTTTGCGGGTTCGCCGCGCCAGTGAAGCGGAAAGTGGCGTTCTGGCCCGTGGCCAGGAAATCGTCAACCTGATCGCTGAGCGCGAAGAGCGTGAAGCGACCCTCGAAAGCCTGGAAACCGAACTGCAAACCCTGCGCGCCACCCAGCGCCAGCAAGAGACCGGCCGCGAACACCTGCGCCGTCTGTTGCAGGACGAAGCGCGTCAGCAAGGCGAGTTGAAGGCGCAACTGTCGGCGAGCAAAGCCAAGGCCGAACAACTGACCCTGCGCCGTACCCGTCTTGATGAAGAAGTCGCCGAGATGGGCGAGCAACGCGCCCTGGAACATGAACAGATCGGCGAAGCGCGCCTGCACCTGCAGGAGGCGCTCGACAGCATGGCCCTCGATACCGAGCAGCGCGAACTGCTACTGGCCCAACGCGACAGCTTGCGCGAACGCCTTGACCGCGTGCGCCAGGAAGCGCGGCAGCACAAGGATCACGCGCACCAATTGGCGGTACGCCTCGGCTCGCTGCGCGCCCAGCATGATTCCACACGCCAGGCCCTTGAACGCCTGGAGATGCAATCCGAACGCCTCACCGAAAAGCGCGAGCAACTGAGCCTCAATCTGGAGGAGGGCGAAGCGCCGTTGGAAGAGCTGCGCCTCAAGCTCGAAGAATTGCTCGACAAGCGCATGACCGTCGACGAAGAACTCAAGACTGCGCAGATCGCCCTGGAAGACGCCGACCGCGAATTGCGCGACGCGGAAAAACGCCGAACCCAGGCCGAGCAGCAATCCCAATTGATTCGCGGCCAACTCGAACAACAGCGTATGGAATGGCAAGCCTTGACCGTGCGCCGCAAAACCTTGCAAGACCAATTGCTGGAAGACGGCTACGACCTGCACGGCGTGCTCAACACCCTGACCTCCCAGGCCAACGAGAAAGAAGCCGAGGAAGAACTTGAGCGGATTGCTGCACGTATCCAACGCCTGGGCGCGATCAACCTCGCGGCCATCGATGAATATCAGCAGCAGTCCGAGCGTAAACGTTATTTGGATGCCCAGGACGCCGACCTGGTCGAAGCCCTGGATACGTTGGAAAACGTGATCCGCAAGATCGACAAGGAAACCCGTAATCGCTTCAAAGATACCTTTGATCAGATTAATAGCGGTTTACAGGCGTTATTCCCGAAAGTTTTCGGCGGTGGCAGCGCTTACTTGGAACTGACGGGCGAAGATCTACTCGATACAGGGGTAACGATCATGGCGCGGCCTCCAGGTAAGAAGAACAGCACCATTCATTTGTTGTCCGGCGGCGAAAAAGCCCTGACCGCATTGGCCCTGGTATTTGCCATCTTCAAATTGAACCCGGCGCCGTTCTGTATGCTCGACGAAGTTGACGCCCCATTGGATGACGCTAACGTTGGACGCTATGCACGACTGGTCAAAGAGATGTCCCAGACCGTGCAGTTCATCTATATCACCCACAACAAGATCGCCATGGAAATGGCTGATCAGTTGATGGGGGTGACGATGCATGAACCGGGCTGTTCGCGTTTGGTCGCAGTGGATGTCGAAGAAGCGATGGCGATGGTGGAATCCTGAGCTGCACCATGAGAGATAGTTTTCATGCGATGTCAGGTGATTTACCGGTCAAGTGAAAGTGGCAAATGGACATATTTGTTCAAGGCATTTTGACAGACGGTGTAAAGTTATCTTTGGTCGTGCTAGTTTAATGTCAATTTTTCGTGTGCGTGGGCAAAACGTCAGTCAGAACATAGAGTTGGCGCCACGTTTTAAAGCGGTTTGCACGGTGCTAAACCCCTTATTTTTCAGCATTTTTTATTAGAGGCACGGGATTACATGGAAATCGGTCTGCGCGAGTGGCTGATCGTCATCGGCATTATTGTCATTGCCGGTATTCTTTTTGATGGCTGGCGCCGCATGCGCGGTGGCAAGGGCAAGCTCAAATTCCGTCTGGACCGCAACCTGTCCAACTTGCCTGACGACGACGGCAGCGCCGAGCTGCTGGGGCCGCCCCGTGTGCTGGACACGCATAAAGAGCCGCAACTGGACGAGCACGACTTGCCGTCGATGAGCGCGCCGTTGCGTGAAGCCCGTGAACCGTCTTCCAAGCGTGGCAAGCGCGCCAATGCCGCCGTGGCCGAGCCCCATCAGGGCGACCTGAACCTCGACGTCGACGAAGGCCCGAGTTTCAGCAGCCGTGACGATGACTTCCCGGACGAAAACGTTGGCAAGAACGCGCCGCGCCAATCGGTTAACGATCAGCCTGCTGCTGAAGAAGTGCTGGTGATCAGCGTGATCTGCCGCGACGCCGCCGGCTTCAAAGGCCCGGCCCTGTTGCAGAACATCCTCGAAAGCGGCCTGCGCTTTGGCGAGATGGATATTTTCCATCGCCACGAAAGCATGGCAGGCAACGGCGAAGTGCTGTTCTCCATGGCCAACGCAGTCAAGCCTGGCACCTTCGACCTGGACGACATCGACCTGTTCAGCACTCCAGCGGTGAGCTTCTTCCTTGGCCTGCCAGGCCCGCGTCACCCGAAACAAGCGTTCGATGTGATGGTGGCCGCAGCCCGCAAGCTGTCCCAGGAGTTGAACGGCGAACTGAAGGACGACCAGCGTAGCGTCCTGACCGCCCAGACCATCGAACACTACCGTCAGCGCATCGTCGAATTCGAGCGTCGCGCCCTGACACAGAAACGCTGAGGTTTGGCTTCAAGCGTTGTCGATAGAATTAAGCGCACCAACATTTGAGCAGCTTCGGCTGCTCTTTTGCTTTATGAGAGAACACCCATGACCGCCGCCCACACCCGCATCCTCGAACTGCGCGCTGAACTGGATCAGCACAACTACCGTTACCACGTCCTCGACGAGCCGAGTATTCCGGACGCCGAGTACGATCGGCTGTTCCACGAGCTCAAGGCTCTGGAAGCTGAGCATCCGGAACTGATCACGCGGGATTCGCCGACGCAGCGGGTGGGCAGCGCGGCGTTGTCGGCGTTCACTCAGGTCAAGCACGAGATCCCGATGCTCAGCCTGGGCAACGCCTTTGATGAAACCACCATGCTGGAGTTTGATCGCCGGGTGACTGAAGGCCTGGACTTGCCGGTGGGCGACCTTTTTGGCGCTGGTGCTGAGGTGGAGTACAGCTGCGAACCCAAACTGGACGGCCTGGCGGTCAGCCTGCTGTATCAGGACGGTGAGTTGGTGCGCGGTGCCACCCGAGGTGACGGTACCACTGGCGAAGACATCAGCGTCAACGTGCGCACCGTGCGCAATATCCCTTTGAAACTGCACGGCAGCGGCTGGCCGGCGACCTTGGAGGTGCGTGGCGAAGTCTTTATGTCCAAGGCCGGCTTCGAACGGCTCAATGCCTCGCAACTGGAAGTCGGCGGCAAGACCTTCGCCAACCCGCGCAATGCCGCCGCCGGCAGTCTGCGTCAGTTGGATTCGAAAATCACCGCCAGCCGCCCGCTGGAATTCTGCTGCTATGGCATTGGCCAGGTAACGGCTGACATCAGCGATACCCACATCGGGAATCTGCAGCAGTTGCAAAAATGGGGCATGCCCATCAGCCATGAGCTGAAGCTGGCCAAGGGTATTCAGGATTGCCTGGATTACTACCGCGACATCGGCGAGCGGCGTAACAGCCTGCCCTATGAGATCGACGGCGTTGTCTTCAAGGTCAACAGCATTGCTGCTCAGCGTGAATTGGGCTTCCGCGCCCGTGAGCCGCGCTGGGCCATCGCCCATAAATTCCCGGCGATGGAAGAACTCACTGAGCTGCTCGACGTGGAATTCCAGGTCGGCCGCACCGGCGCCGTCACCCCGGTAGCGCGTCTGAAGCCCGTCAAGGTCGCGGGTGTGACTGTGTCCAACGCCACCTTGCACAACATGGATGAAGTGGCGCGTCTGGGCGTCATGATTGGCGACACCGTGATCATTCGGCGCGCCGGGGATGTGATCCCTCAAGTGGTGTCCGTAGTGCTTGAGCGACGTCCGGCCGACGCCCGCGCGGTACCGGTTCCCGAGAGCTGCCCGGTGTGCGGCTCGCACGTGGAGCGCACTCAACTGGTCAAGCGCAGCAAGGGCAAGGAAACCGTCAGCGAAGGCGCCGTGTACCGCTGCGTCGGGCGCCTGGCCTGTGGCGCTCAGCTCAAGCAGGCGATCATTCATTTTGTCTCGCGCCGGGCCATGGACATTGATGGGCTGGGTGACAAGACCATCGAGCAACTGGTGGATGAAAAACTCATCGGTTCGCCAGCCGACCTCTACACGCTCAAGTACGAGCAGATCATCGACCTGGAAGGCTTCGCCGACATCTCCAGCAAGAAGCTGATCGCCGCCATCGAGAACAGCAAGACTCCGACCCTCGCGCGTTTTATCTACGCGCTCGGCATCCCCGACGTGGGCGAGGAGACCGCCAAAGTGCTGGCACGCTCGCTGGGGTCCCTTGAGCGCGTGCAGCAGGCGTTGCCGCCGGTGCTGACGTACTTGCCCGACGTGGGCCTTGAAGTGGCGCACGAGATCCACAGCTTCTTTGAAGACAGTCATAACCAGGAAGTGATTGGCGCACTGCTGTCGCCGGAGGAGTGCGGCCTGCAATTGCAGGATCAGGGCGACCTCAGCGCCGAGTTCGCCGCTAGCACCACCTTGGGCGGCTTGCTCGACAAGCTGCACGTACCGTCCGTGGGCCCAGGCGCTGCGCAGAAGCTGGCGGACAAGTTCGGCAGCCTGGAAGGCGTGATCAAGGCCGACTGGCTGGACATGCGCCAGGCGCTGCCCGAAAAGCAGGCCAAGGCCGTGCGCGACTTCTTCGACAACCCGGACAACGCCCAGCACGCCTTGGCCATTGAGCAGCAGCTCAAGGACTTCGGCATGCACTGGCAAAGCGAGAAAAAAGTCGTAGAAGGCTTGCCTGAAGCCGGGCACACGTGGGTACTCACTGGCTCCCTGGAACTTATGAGTCGCGACGTGGCCAAGGAAAAGCTCGAAAGCCTCGGCGCCAAGGTGGCCGGTTCCGTCTCGGCGAAAACCCACTGCGTGGTGGCCGGGCCGGGTGCTGGTTCGAAGCTGGCAAAGGCCAGCGAGTTAGGCTTGAAGGTGCTGGACGAAGAGGCCTTCGTGGCCTTTCTCGCCAAGCACAACATTCCAGTCAGTTGACCCTCACCTGTAGGCGTCCGGCTGGCCGGCGATCGCGCGCCAAGGAGTGCCATCGTCGGCACGCCTGACGCCTATAGGGATGTCATCCCATTTTTGGAACGATCTTCGAAGGGAATTGATCTAGTCTTGGTCACCCCAGGAAGAGATCGCCATGTTCCGCTACTTCGAGCAACTCAGTTCGCGCATTGCCGCACCGTTCATGGCCGAATCCTCGCGCAACAGCAAGGTTTGGCAATGTCGTTGCGGCCAGTCCCTATTCTTTCGCAACAGCCAATGCCTGGCATGCGCAGCGCTGCTGGGCTATCAACCCCGGCAAAGTCGCTTGTCCTCGCTGCAACCCGGCCCCGTCGAAGGCACCTGGCTGCAGGACGATAACCTCGACGCCGGCGCCTTTCGCCGCTGCGCCAACCTTGACACGCCTGCCGCCTGCAACTGGCTGATTCCGGCCCACAGCACCGCACCGCTGTGCGTGGCCTGTAGCCTCAACCGCACGATCCCCGACCTGTCGATCCCGGAAAACCATGAGCGCTGGCGCAAGGTAGAAACCGCCAAGCGCCGGTTGGTGGCGCAACTGATCAGCCTGGGCCTGAGCGTCGTGCCCAAGAGCGTTGACGAAGACACCGGTCTGGCCTTCGATTTCGTTGGCATCGACCTGGAAGGCAACGCCCCGATGACGGGCCATTCGAACGGCTTGATCACCCTCGACATCAAAGAAGCCGACGACGCCCACCGCGAAAAAATCCGGGTGCAGATGCGCGAGCCTTACCGCACCTTGCTCGGTCACTTTCGCCATGAGGTCGGCCACTATTATTGGGATCGCCTGATCGCCAATACCCACTGGCAGGAGTCCTTTCGCACCCTGTTCGGCGACGAACGCGCCAGTTACGCCGACGCCCTTGACCAGCATTACCAAAACGGCCCGCGTCCTGACTGGCAGCAAACCTGTGTCAGCGCCTACGCCACCATGCACCCTTGGGAAGACTGGGCCGAAACCTGGGCTCATTACTTGCACATGATGGACGCCGTCGACACTGCCCTGGGCTTTGGCATGAGCGCCCGCGAGATGGACCTGGATTACCAGCCGTTCCCCCTTACTACGCTTTTTGACCCCCAACATCCCAGCGGTCCGGCGTTCCTGTCGTTCGTTAACGCCTGGATTGAACTGGCGGGCATGCTCAATGAGCTGTCGCGCGCCATGGGTCAGCCGGATTTCTACCCGTTCGTGCTACCACCGGCGGTGATCGCCAAGCTGCACTTCATCCACCTGGTGATCCAGGAGGAGGGCGGCCGGGCGGATGAGGTGTTGCAGGCACAATGACGAACCAGTGTGGGAGGGGGCTTGCCCCCGATAGCGTTGGGTCAGTCACTGATTTATTGGCTGGCAGACGGCTATCGGGGGCAAGCCCCCTCCCACAGGGGATGACGGGGAAGCTGATGGCCATGGCAAGTGCTTGAACCCCTTCATATTTTTAATCCGTCACCAACGGTTGTAACTTCCGATGAGATCGGTACAATGGCCCCGCTTGCCGAGAGGCAGGCGTCGTTATGGTGACCCCATCGGTCCCCCCGCAACGATTACCCGTGAACCTGGTCAGAGCCGGAAGGCAGCAGCCACAGCGGGAACATTGTGTGCCGGGGTGTGGCTGGTGGGGTTGCCTCCATAACGCTCCTCCTTGCAATACCCCTTCGATTCAAATCCAAATGTCTTATTTTCAGCCAACTGCCGATGTTTATTGCGCAGTCGATGACGGCTGTTTCACAACTTTCCAAACCCCCGCTGGACAACCCTAAACCGCCTTGTTAGTTTGCGCCGGCCACTTGTTTCAGAATATGACAACGGCGCTGAATTGATATTGAAGTGCTATCACTTCTTTAACTAACAAGGATGTCTGTGATGAAAAGCCTGCAAGGTTTACCTCGTCTTATCAGTGCTTCGGTAGGCGCTCCGGGTAAGGCCCGCAACTTGCCCGCCGATGTGCAGTGCATCCAATATTTATTCAATCTGATCATTCCCAAGATGGGTTTCCCGTTGGCCGAAAACGGCAAATGCGATGGTCAGTTGGTGCAGTGCATCAGCCAGTACCAGTTTCGCCATCTCAAATACGCCCATCCCGATGGTGTGGTCGACCCCACCGGTCGTACGTTCAACAGCCTGATCGAAGAGGCGGTGAAGGTGCCGGTGAAGTCCTTCCCGACGATGCGTATACCGAGTTTTCTCAACGCATTTGGCAACAACCAGGGCGACGCGGTGCAGGCCACGGTCAATGTGTACCTGGACCGCATGCGCGCGATGATTGAGGCCGAGCGGCGTAACCGGCAATTGATGCTCCAGGCCACGTGCGACGGGGGCATGACCCTTAGCGAAACGGACTTCCAGAACGCCGCTACGCAACTGGGTAGCGGTATTTCGGTGAATATCATCAAGGCCTTCGCCACCGTGGAATCTGGCGGGCGCTCCGGCTTCGGGCCGGCCAAGCTGCCGGTGATCGCCTTTGAAGGTCACCTGTTTCGCAAATACACCAAGCACATCTATGACCAGGCGCACCCGCTGCTGTCCTACCCCTACAAGAAAAAAGCAGGGCCGCAGTGGCAGGCGAACAACAAGGACCAGACAAAGGCCTGGGAAACCATGGCTACCGCATTCGCCCTGGATCAGGAAGCCGCATTGATGTCGGCATCGTGGGGCATGTTCCAGATCATGGGTTTCAACTTTGCGTCGTGCGGGTACAAGACGGTATTTGAGTTTTCGGCGGCATTAAAGGTGAATGCCGGCAACCAACTAAAGGCGTTCCTCGGCTTTTGCAGTAAGAGCCCTGCGTTGATGAAGGCGATGAAGGCCAAAGACTTTACTGGAATGGCGCGTAACTATAACGGTGAGGACTACGGCAACTACGACGTCCTTATGCAAAAAGCCTACGAAAAACTTGAAGGGAAAAAATAGGATGATGCGTTTACTCGCGATAGGTGTGTTGTCGTTGTGCGCCGTGGCACCTGCCATGGCTGGTTCGGCCGCGCTGCATTCGGGCAAGTACGAAGGGCTGATGCTGGCGGTGACGCCGGAGCATCAGGTCGAAGGTTTTTACACGGAATCAATGGGTGAGGGCGTGACGCGCAGCTGTGCGTTCTACCTGCAAGGTAAGCCCGACGCGCTCACCACTTGGCTCGACGACGCCTACCCTGGCAGCGTGGCGCCGTCGTCCGACGGTGTGATCCTGACCGTGGAAGAAGGCCGTCAGCATCCCGGCTGCATCAACGTACTGATGCCGGAAATCGCCACCGGTCTTGATCTGACCCAGACCGCCAGTAAGAAGTGGATCGGCCTGGTCACAGTGTCTGCCGACAAGGCTTACCTGCAGAAAACCCCCGGCGCCAAGGCGGCCAAGCGTCCGTATATCGTCAAGAACGATGTGGTAGGGGTGCTGGCGTTTAAGGATGGCTGGGCTCAGGTTGAGTTCATCAATGCTGAAGACCGCTCGTTTAAGGGTTGGATCACCCAGGATCAATACAGTCGTCTGGCCGCGCCCACTGCAAAAAACTGAGCAGAACCGCGCACACAAAAACGCCGCAACGTGTCCAGCACGCTGCGGCGTTTTTGTGTGCGGCGGTCAGGCCTTGTTGCGGTTGAACAGCTTGCGGATCACCGCGAACAACGCCACGACACCCACCACCAGAAACTTCTTCGCGGCCAGCAGGAAGATCCCGATCTTGGCGAATAACCCGGCCTTGGCGGCAATCCCGCCGGCAACCAACGCGGCTAGGCCGTAAGTGGCGAGCTTGTCGGTTTTCGGGTTGAAGTCGGTGTAGAGGTTGCCGTCGGTGAAGTTGGTAAACGCCAGGACCTTGGGCAGTTCCTGCTTGATGGTCGGCAGGTCGGCCATCGCCGCGACGGCGTTGAGTTCCAGTACACCCTCACGGCCCAGCACGCGGATGCTGTAGTTGAGGGTGTTCTGGTCGGCGTCGTCGGCCTTCAGTTCACGGGCCCAGTACATCTTGTGGGTGGTGTCGTCGTAGCGCGGCGGCTCGGCCCAGCCCACCAGATGCAGGCCGGCGTAGCCTTGTTTCTGGCGTTCCTTGTTATCTGTTTCGTCTTCTTCCTGCATTTGCTTGAGCAGGTCGGAGTAGTCGATTTTTGCGGCATCTTCATCGGAAATATGCCCGTCGGCCTTATAGCTAACGATGACGCCCCAACCGCGCTCCGACAGTGGGCTGACGGCTTTAGGCACGATCATGCCCAGGGTCTTGAAGCCCGGCGGGTTGCCCCAGCCATCGGTGAGCAAGCGCTCAGTGTCGGCGGGGTCGAGGTAATAAAATTCGTCGTTGAGCTTGAGGGTGGCAATGCCACTTGGGAGCGTGACGGTGCCGGTCTTTTGCTTAAGTGACGCCAGAAAGTGCTCGGCCGTTTCGGCGGGGGCACTGGCCTCAACGGGGGCAGGCGAGGCAGCAGCAACGGCAGGTGCGGTAGGCAGGCTCAGAGCGGCCGCCGCCAACAAAAGGCGGAAGTAATTCATGGTAGTCCCTTACATTTTGAATTAATTTCGTAAGAGGATAACCGAAACAACATGTTGCGAGTTAGCCGAAAGTCTCCCGCAACAGCCCCGCGAATGCATCCCGTGCCAGGTGGCGTTGGGTGTCCTTGTGCCAGAACAGCAGGTTATCCACGGCCGCCAGCTCTTCAAATCGATAAGACGCCAGCTGATTGGCCTGCTCATAGCGCGCCAGGATGCCTTCCGGCGCCAATGCCACGCCAATCCCGGCGCTGACGCAACCGATGATCGTGCCCCAACTGGCATAGCTGGCAATGGTCGGTTTGAAGTTGTGCGGCTTGACCCAGTTTTCCAGTGCTGCGCGATACGGGCAGCCAGGCGGCCAGACCAGCAAGGTGCGGCCGGCGAGGTCCTCGGCGTCATTGATGGGTGCACTGGATGCGCTGGCGATCAGCACCAGGCGCTCGCTGTAGACCACGCTGTGTTCGAGCTTGGAGCGTTTGTTGCCGGCGGCCACGAGCGCCACGTCCAGGCGATGGTGTTGCAGGTCGTCGAGCAACGGGCCCCAGGCGCCGGTCACCAGTTCCAGGCTGACATCCGGGTAGCGCCGGTGATACTCCGCCAGCAGCGGCGGCAAACGTCCGCTGGCGCTGGATTCCACCGCGCCGATACGCAAAGTGCCACGGGGAATGGCGCTGGCGTCCACGGCGCGTTTGGACTCATCGACCAGCGCCAGAATGCGCTCGCAGTACTCCAGGAAAATCTCACCGGCGGCACTGATCGCCAGCCCACGCCCGGCGCGGATGAACAGTGGTGTGCCCAGCTCGCCTTCCAGCTGCTTGATGCGCGTGGTGATGTTGGACGGCACGCAATGCAGCAGCACGGCTGCTTGGGCCACGCTGCCGGTTTGTGCCACGGCTCGCACCATTTTCAGTTGGGCCAGTTCCATTGCTCAGTTCCAGTGATTGCAGAAGTCAGAAACGGTTAATTGTCCTGCGCCTTACGGGGGCCAAGACTGACGGCACACCTTCTCAGTTTCTGGACGCCGTCGATGAATAACCCTTCACCCGCAAAGCTTACGCTAGTCATCGCCAGCGTCATCCTGTGTTGGGCCTATTCGCCGATTGGCGTGCACATGGGGCTGCACAGCTACAGCCCCGGACAATTGGCGTTGTTAAGGTTTTTGATTGCGTCGGTGTTCATGGGCGGTGTGGCACTGGTGATGGGCATCGGTCGGCCGAGCTTGCGGGATTTTCCGTGGTTGCTGGTGCTGGGGTTCTTCGGCGTGTTCCTGCACCACACCAGCCTCAACTACGGGCAGCAATGGGTCACGGCAGCGGCGTCAAGCGTACTGGCGCAGTCGGCGCCGCTGTTCAGTGTGCTGATCGCGTTTTTCTGCCTGAAGGAGCGAGTCAGCGCTTGGCGCTGGGCCTGCGTATTGCTGGGGCTGCTCGGCGTGATGGTGGTGATCTGGGGGGATCAGGGGCTGGGTGAGATCGACCCGCGTGGCTTGTTGATCCTGCTGGCGGCGGTGTCGTGGAGTGTGTATTTCGCCCTGCAGAAACACTATGCCCACCGCTACAGTCCGCTGACTATGGCGTGCTACATGGTGTGGGCGGGCACCCTGATGCTGTGCGTGAACCTGCCGGGCCTGCCTGCTGCGGTGGTGCAGGCGCCGTTGGCGGAGAACGTCGCGGTGCTGGTACTCGGTATTTTTCCCAGCGCCTTGGCGTATCTGGCTTGGGGTTATGTGTTGAAGCATGTGGAGGTCAGTCGCGCGTCGGTGGCGATGTACCTGATCCCGCCGGTGGCGATGGTGATGGCCGCGACGTTGCTGGGTGAACACATTGCCTTGCAGGTGATGATGGGCGGTGTGATCGTGCTGGCCAGCGTGGCGGCGATCAGTCTGGAAGGGCGCTGGCGGTTAGTCGTTCAGACAAAACGCACGCAAACGGTGGCCATCGAAGTCCAGGGCCGGCGGTGACTGGATAACGATGGCGCCGCATTCTACCCATCGGTCCCGCAGCAAGAAGCCCACTTCACCGCCGGCTGTAAGCTGGACTGCGGCTCGACCAGAGCCCGAGCCTATAAGGAGCGGCTGTCAGTTTTTGTCAGGGGCGAGCAGGGGCGCCGGGTTTTCGCCGGTGTACAGCTTGATGATGTCGTCGATTTCGCCGGACATTTTCATCCGCAACAAGGTGCGCAGGATTTTTTGCGCCGGCACGTCGGGATCGTTACGCACGATGCAACCGAGGTTTTGCTCGTCAATCAACGCGACCTTGTGCAGCCGCTGGCTGATCGGCATTTTCTGGTTGAAACGGTCGACGATCCATTCGTTGCTCACCGCATAGTTGAATCGCCCCGCCACCAGTTTGTGCAGCACCAGCTCTTCGCTATGGGCGTCGTCGCGGGTGAGTTGGCCGTTGGCAAACAGCGGGTCGAGGGCGGCATAGCGATAGTTGAGCACCGTGCCGATCGGCTGAGGTGCCAGCTTGAGCACCTGTACCGGCTGGTTTTGCGCACTGACCAGCACATTGCGCTGCACCATTAAAGGCAAGCTCCAGATGTAGTCGCCGGACAGGTTGTCGACCCACGCCTGGGTGACATAACAGCGCACATCAATGTCGCCGTGTCCCATGGCCGCAGAGATGCGTGCCCGGGCCAGCACGTGGAACTGCGCCGGATGGCCAACCTGGGTGGCCAGGCTCAGCATCACGTCATACAAAATGCCCTGGGTCGGCCGACCGTTCTCCAGTTGCACCATGGGCATCGCCCAACTGTCGGAAACCGAGAAGCGCAGCGGTGCAGGCGCCGCCAGGCTAGCCGTGGTCATCATCCATAAAGCGCCCAGGACTACGCGCATACACTCTCCGGGTTCAGGCCTTTTGGAGGCCAGTCAGCAGAGCTTAGTCAGATTAGGCGAGCGTGCCGGATGCAATTTCCCCCTTGCTCCGCTAGCATTACCGGCTTCCGCTTCCCAGTTGCGACGGTTTTCGATGAGTTATCAGGTTCTTGCACGTAAATGGCGTCCGCGCTCGTTCCGCGAAATGGTCGGCCAGACCCATGTGCTCAAGGCTCTGATCAATGCCTTGGACAGCCAACGGCTGCACCACGCCTACCTGTTCACCGGTACCCGGGGCGTGGGCAAGACCACCATTGCGCGCATCATTGCCAAATGCCTGAACTGTGAAACCGGTATCACTTCGACGCCTTGTGGCACTTGCTCGGTGTGCCGCGAGATCGACGAAGGGCGCTTCGTAGACCTGATCGAGATCGACGCCGCGAGCCGCACCAAGGTCGAAGACACCCGCGAGCTGCTCGACAACGTGCAGTACGCGCCGAGCCGCGGCCGCTTCAAGGTCTACCTGATCGACGAAGTGCACATGCTGTCCAGCCATTCCTTCAACGCGCTGTTGAAAACCCTGGAAGAGCCGCCGCCCTACGTCAAATTCATCCTGGCCACCACCGACCCGCAGAAACTTCCTGCAACGATCCTGTCGCGGTGCCTGCAGTTCTCCCTGAAAAACATGACCCCCGAGCGCGTGGTCGAGCATTTGACCCACGTGCTGGGTGTCGAGAACGTACCGTTCGAAGACGACGCGCTATGGCTGCTCGGCCGTGCCGCCGATGGTTCGATGCGTGATGCCATGAGCCTTACCGATCAGGCCATCGCCTTCGGTGAAGGCAAGGTCATGGCCGCCGATGTGCGCGCCATGCTCGGCACCCTCGACCACGGCCAGGTGTTCGATGTGCTGCATGCATTGATCGAAGGTGATGCCAAGGCGTTGCTCGAAGCCGTGCGCCACCTCTCGGAGCAAGGCCCGGACTGGAATGGCGTGCTCTCGGAAATCCTCAATGTCCTGCACCGCGTCGCTATCGCCCAGGCTTTGCCGGAAGGTGTCGACAACGGCCATGGCGACCGCGACCGCGTGTTGGCCCTGGCCCAGGCGTTGCCGGCCGAAGATGTGCAGTTCTACTACCAGATGGGCCTGATCGGTCGTCGGGACTTGCCTTTGGCGCCGGACCCGCGTGGGGGCTTTGAAATGGTCCTGCTGCGCATGCTGGCGTTCCGGCCAGCTGATTCGGCCGATGCGCCGAGACAGCCGCTAAAGCCAGTGGGGATCAGCCAGGCCACAGTTGATTCCGCCAAACCAGTGGCTGGCGCGGCGGTGGTTGCGCCAGTGGTTGCTGCCCCGGTTGCGCCGGCGCCTGAGCCAGCCCCTGTGGTGGTGGCACCTGTGGTTGAGCCGGAGCCGGTGGTTGAGCCCGAGCCTGTCGTCGACTTGCCTTGGAATGACCCGGTAGAAGCCGAGGTCGAAGAACTCGAACAGCAGCCCTATGTTGAGCCCGTGCTGGAAACTGCCAGCGAGCAGCCTGAGCTGACGCCTATGCCTGCGCCGACACCGGACAGCGTGGTGCCAGCCGCTCCTGAGTGGGTTTCAGCACCGGTTCCCGAGCCGACCGTCGCCCAGGTTGAGGCCGCAACCCCAGGCATCGACCTCGACGACGAGCCGCCGCTGGACGAAGACTACATCGAGCCGGACATGGATTCGGCCTACAGTTACCTGGACGATTTGGCCAGCGAACACACCGCCGAACCGGCCCCCGAGCCCGAAGCAGAACCCGCGGCAGCCCCGGCCACTGGCCTGGCGTTGCAATGGCTGGAACTGTTCCCGAAACTGCCGATCTCCGGCATGACCGGCAGTATTGCCGCCAACTGCACCCTGATTTCCGTCGACGGCGACCGTTGGCTGTTGCACCTGGATCCGGCCCACAGCGCCCTGTTCAACGCGACCCAGCAACGGCGCCTCAACGATGCCCTGAACCAGTACCATGAGCGCACGCTGACTATCACCATCGAGTTGATCAAGCCCGAGCAGGAAACCCCGGCCCAAGCCGCAACCCGTCGGCGTATCAACCGTCAGCGCGAGGCTGAGGATTCGATCCACGCAGACCCGCTCATCCAGCAAATGATGCAACAGTTTGGTGCGGTCGTTCGTCACGATACTATTGAACCTGTCGAAGCCCCGGTGACCCAAGCGTCATGACACCGGGCTATTAATTGATCCACGTACTTTTGAGGTGATTCCCATGATGAAAGGTGGCATGGCCGGCCTGATGAAGCAGGCGCAGCAGATGCAGGAAAAGATGGCCAAGATGCAGGAAGAACTGGCCAACGCCGAAGTCACCGGTAAAGCCGGTGGCGATATGGTCAGCGTGGTGATGACTGGGCGTCACGACATCAAGCGCGTGAGCATCGACCCAAGCGTGCTGCCAGGCGTGGGTGAAGATGACCTGGAAATGCTCGAAGCGCTGTTCGCCGCGGCCGTCAACGACGCCGTGCGCAAGATCGAAGCCAATAGCCAGGACAAAATGTCCGGCGTGACCGCTGGCATGCAACTGCCACCGGGCATGAAGATGCCGTTCTGATTCTCCAGCGTTAGCTAGACTCCAATGCCAGGCCCAGTGCCTGGCATTTTTGTTTGTGCCTATTCAATCGAATCCCGATCGAACCCTGGCCTGGCACCCATGGTCTGCAACCTATACCGATGAATTCGATAAGGAGCCCCTGATGCCTCAAGAACTGACCCTGAACCAACGTATCGTGCTGGTCTCGCGCCCCCTAGGCGCGCCCACTCCGGAAAACTTTCGCCTGGAGCGCGTGAGCTTGCCGGAGTTGGCGGACGGCCAAGTGCTGCTCAAGACCCTCTACCTGTCCCTTGACCCCTACATGCGCGGGCGCATGAGCGACGCACCTTCCTACGCCGCCCCGGTGGAAATCGATGAGGTGATGACCGGCGGTGCTGTCAGCCGTATCGAGCAATCCCGTAACCCTAAATTCGAAGTGGGTGATCTGGTGGTCGGCGCCACCGGTTGGCAGAGCCACAGCATTTCCGACGGCCGCAACCTGATTCCGGTGCCCAAAGGTCTCGCCAGTCCGTCCATGGCGTTGGGCGTATTGGGGATGCCGGGTATGACCGCCTACATGGGCCTGATGGACATTGGTCAACCCAAGGCTGGGGAAACCCTGGTGGTCGCCGCTGCCTCCGGCGCAGTCGGTTCGGTAGTGGGCCAGGTCGCCAAGCTCAAGGGCCTGCGCGTGGTCGGGATTGCAGGCGGTGCGGACAAGTGCCGCTATGTCGTGGATGAACTGGGCTTTGATGCCTGTATCGACCATAAGAGCGCAGACTTCGCCGATCAACTCGCCCAGGCTTGCTTCAACGGCGTGGACATCTATTTCGAGAACGTCGGTGGCAAGGTGTTCGACGCCGTGATGCCTTTGCTCAACCCCAAGGCACGCATTCCTTTGTGCGGGCTGATTGCCGGCTACAACGCCCACGAAGCCCCCAGCGGGCCTGATCGCTTGCCGGCGCTGCAACGCACGTTGCTGACCAAGCGGGTGCGCATCCAGGGCTTTATCGTGTTTGATGACTACGGTGATCGTCAGCCAGAGTTCCTCAGTGCCATGGCGCCCTGGGTCCGCGACGGTAAGATCAAGTTCCGCGAAGACGTGGTCGATGGCTTGGAGCAGGCACCCGAAGCCTTTATCGGCCTGCTTGAAGGGCGCAACTTCGGCAAGTTGGTGGTACGGGTCGCGCAGGATTGAGGATTTGACGCTAATCCGGGGCGCGGGTATAAACCGCGTCTCGTTGTTTTGTCGGACCATTGCCCCATGAGCTTCAGCCCCCTGATTCGCCAACTGATCGACGCCCTGCGCACGTTGCCGGGTGTCGGCCAGAAAACCGCCCAGCGCATGGCGCTGCAACTGCTGGAGCGTGATCGCAGCGGCGGCACCCGGTTGGCCCAGGCCCTGAGCCAGGCCATGACGGGCGTCGGCCACTGCCGCCAGTGCCGAACCCTCACCGAAGAAGACCTTTGCCCGCAATGCGCCGACCCGCGTCGCGACGACACGTTGCTGTGTGTGGTGGAAGGCCCGATGGACGTCTACGCGGTGGAGCAGACCGGTTATCGCGGGCGTTACTTCGTGCTCAAGGGCCACCTGTCGCCGCTGGACGGCCTGGGTCCGGAGGCCATCGGCATTCCGCAACTGGTGGCACGTATCGAAGAGCAGGGCACCTTTACCGAGGTGATCCTGGCCACCAACCCGACCGTGGAAGGTGAAGCCACCGCCCATTACATCGCCCAACTGCTGAGCAACAAAGGCCTGATCACTTCACGTATCGCCCATGGCGTACCGTTGGGTGGGGAGTTGGAGCTGGTGGATGGCGGCACGCTGGCGCATTCGTTCGCCGGTCGCAAGCCGATCGCGCTCTAACAATAAACACCAGCCAAATGTAGGAGGGGGCTTGCTCCCGATGGCAGTGGATCAGCCATGAATCTATTGGCTGACACACTGCTATCGGGAGCAAGCCCCCTCCCACAATGGTTTTGCGGTGTGATTGAGATCTGTGTTGCTAACCAAGCAAGCGCTTGGTAATTTCGCTCCACCTCTCCGTGGAGCTCGCCGATGTCTGCCTATCAGGACTACTTCGACCCCAGCCACCAATTGCTCCGCGACAGCGTGCGCCGTTTTGTCGAGCGGGAGCTGTTACCGGGCATCGAGCAATGGGAGGAGGCGGAGAGCTTTCCCCGAGCGTTGTACCTTAAGGCCGGTGCGGCGGGGATCCTCGGTATCGGTTATCCCGAATCCTTGGGCGGCAGTCACGAGGGCGATCTGTTCGCCAAGGTGGCCGTCAGCGAGGAATTGATGCGCTGCGGTTCCGGCGGCGTGGTCGCGGGATTGGGCTCGCTGGATATCGGCTTGCCTCCCATCATCAAATGGGCGCGGCCCGAAGTGCGCGAACGTGTGGCCCCGCAAGTGCTCTCGGGCGAGAAGGTCATCGCCTTGGCCGTCACCGAACCCAGCGGCGGCTCCGATGTAGCCAGCCTGCGCACCCGCGCCGTGCGTGATGGCGACGTTTACCGGGTCAGCGGCAGCAAGACCTTTATCACCAGCGGCAACCGCGCCGATTTCTACACCGTTGCTGTTCGTACCGGCGGGCCAGGCTTTGGCGGCATCAGCCTGTTGCTCATCGAAAAAGACACCCCGGGTTTCACCGTCGGCCAGCCCCTGAAGAAAATGGGTTGGTGGGCGTCGGACACGGCAGAGTTGTTCTTCGATGATTGCCAGGTGCCCGTAGGCAACCTGATCGGCGCCGAGAACATGGGGTTTGCCTGCATCATGGGCAACTTTCAGAGTGAACGGCTGGCGCTGGCGTTGATGGCCAATATGACCGCGCAGCTTGCGCTTGAGGAAAGCCTCAAATGGGCCGCGCAGCGTGAAGCATTTGGCAAGCCCATTGGCAAATTCCAGGTGCTCAAGCATCGCCTGGCGGAAATGGCGACGGCTGTGGAAGTGTCCAGGGAATTCACCTACCGCCAAGCCGCCAAGATGGCCGCTGGCAAGAGTGTGATCAAGGAGATATCCATGGCCAAGAACCTGGCCACCGATACCGCCGATCGGGTGACTTATGACGCCGTGCAGATCCTCGGCGGCCAGGGCTATATGCGCGGCAGCCTGGTGGAGAGGCTGTATCGCGACAACCGTATCCTGTCGATCGGCGGCGGCACTCGTGAAGTGATGAATGAAATCATCAGCAAACAGATGGGGCTTTGAGGCGGCTTACCTGCCTCATCGGGGCAAGCCCTCTGCCACATTTTGATGTGTAAACACCTTCAAGTGTGGGAGGGGGCAGCCCTTGATAGCGTCAGTCCAGCCAAATATTACCGCTCGGACAGCGCAAATTGCGTCAGGCAAAACGTCGGAATCCCCATGTCTTCCAAACGCTGCGAGCCACCCAGCTCCGGCAAATCAATAATTGCCGCGGCTTCAAAAATCTTCGCACCCATGCGCCGCACCAGGTTCGCCGCAGCGATCAAGGTCCCGCCTGTGGCGATCAGGTCATCGAACATCAGCACCGAGTCGCCTTCGCACAGGCTGTCGGCGTGCACTTCCAGGAAAGCTTCGCCGTATTCGGTCTGATAACCCTCGGCCAGGACATCGGCCGGCAGCTTGCCCTGCTTGCGAAACAGGATCAGCGGTTTGTTCAGTTGGTAGGCAATGATCGAACCGATCAGAAACCCGCGGGCATCCATCGCGCCGATGTGGGTGAAATCGGCTTCGACATAGCGATGGGCAAAGGTATCGGCCACCAGGCGCAGGGCCTTGGGCGATTGGAACAGCGGCGTGATGTCACGGAAGATCACCCCAGGCTTGGGGAAGTCGATGACGGGGCGGATCAGGGATTTGATGTCGAACGAATCGAAGGTCATCGTCGAAGAGTCCTGGGAGGAAAACGGACTCGAAGTATACCTGCGGCCTCACCGATTGGCGCGGCCACAAGTGTCTGCATCAACCCTCTAGAGAACCACCCGCCAGCGCACACAGCTGGATCGGGTCGAGAATGTGCACTTCCTTGCCTTCGGCGGCAATCAACTCGTTCTGCTGGAAACGGGTGAACACGCGGGACACGGTTTCCACCGCCAGACCCAGGTAGTTGCCGATTTCGTTACGCGACATGCTCAAGCGGAACTGGTTGGCCGAGAAACCGCGTGCCCGGAACCGGGCCGACAGGTTGACCAAGAATGTCGCGATGCGCTCGTCGGCGGTTTTCTTCGATAACAGCAGCATCATCTGCTGGTCGTCACGAATTTCTCGGCTCATCACGCGCATCAACTGGCGGCGCAGTTGAGGTAATTGGATGGCCAGTTCGTCCAGGCGTTCGAAGGGGATTTCGCACACCGACGTGGTCTCCAGCGCCTGGGCCGACACGGGATGCATCTCGGTGTCCATGCCCGACAAACCCACCAGTTCGCTGGGCAGGTGAAAACCGGTGATCTGCTCCTCGCCGTTGTCGCTCAGGCTGAAGGTCTTCAACGCGCCCGAACGTACTGCATAGACGGAGTCGAACTGATCGCCCTGACGAAACAGGAACTCGCCTTTCTTCAGCGGGCGACCACGTTTAACGATGTCGTCCAGCGCATCCATGTCTTCCAGATTCAGCGAAAGTGGCAGGCAGAGGGGGGCCAGGCTGCAATCCTTGCAGTGAGCCTGGCTGTGAGCGCGCAGTTTGACTGGCTCGGACATTTCTTAAATCCTTGTGGGAAAACACACATAAGACGTAAGGGTAACGCACTGGGGGGCAGTGAGGCCAGCGTGTACAAAAAACAGACAGCCGTATAAAGCTTTGTGTATCGGTGCCGATACATATGTGTACGTTCATGAGCAGGAGCTCAGCGCATGTTGATCATCGCCGCCAACAACCCCTCCATCCGTGTGCCAAACCCAGAGCCGGCCCCGCCCGCTGCGGCGGTTGAGACGCAGGATGCCGTGTCAACGCCTGCCACGAGCGAAGGCGTGAAGGTGAGCATTTCGCCGGATGGCTTCAAGGCTGCGGGTGCGGCCAAAAGTGCCAACGCCGATATCGACGACAGCGGTCTGGACGACAACGTTAAGCAAGTTCTTAAAATGATCCGTCAGTTGAAGCAGCAGATCGCCGAAAAATTGGCGGAGCTTCAGGCCATCGCCGCGGACAAAAGCCTGACGCCGGAGGAGGTTCAGGCCAAGTTCGCTAACGTGCAAGGTGCCATCAGTTCCTTGCAGGCCGGCTTGATGACGGCCCAAATCTCCTTGGCCAAGGCCATGAAAACCATGAGTGCCGATCAGGCGCTCAAGGCCGCTTCGTTGTCGATGTAACTAGATCACCCGTGAAAACCGTTGCCGGTTCTGGTGTTCCAGGTACGCGTCGAACACCATGCACACCGAGCGCACCAGCAAGCGCCCTGCGGGCAGCACCCGAATGCCCTGGGCGTCGAGCGTGATCAGGCCGTCCTTGGCCATGGCCTCAAGTTGCAGCCAGATCTCATCGAAGTACCCGCGAAAATCAATATTGAAGGCCTGTTCGATACGCTCGAATACCAGGCTGAAATTGCAGATCAACTGCTGAATCACTTCCCGTCTTAGTCGATCGTCTGTGGTGCAGACCAAGCCACGGCTGGTCGCCAGCTGCGCGCCGGCCAGGGTGTTCTGGTAGCCGTTGAGGTCACTGCTGTTCTGGCAATACAAGTCGCCGATCTGGCTGATCGCCGACACACCCAGGCCGATCAGGTCGCAATGGCCGTGGGTGGTGTAGCCCTGGAAATTGCGTTGCAGCGTGCCTTCTTCCTGGGCGATGGCGAGTTCGTCATCCGGCAGAGCGAAGTGGTCCATGCCGATGTAGCGATAACCCGCCTCGGTCAATTGCGTGATGGTGGTTTGCAGCATCAGCAGTTTTTCCGCCGGTGCTGGCAGCTCGTCGCTGTCGATGCGCCGCTGGGGCATGAAGCGCTCCGGCAGGTGCGCATAGTTGAACACCGACAGGCGATCCGGTTGCAGCTTGATCACTTCTTCCACGGTGCGCGCGAAGTTGATCGGCGTTTGCTTGGGCAGGCCGTAGATCAGGTCGATATTGATCGAGCGAAACTGCAAAGTGCGCGCCGCATCGATTACTGCGCGAGTCTCTTCCAGGCTTTGCAGGCGGTTAACGGCCCGCTGCACCTCGGGGTCGAGGTCTTGCAGGCCAATGCTGACGCGGTTGAAACCGAGTTCACGCAGCAGGCCCATGGTGGCCCAGTCGGCTTCGCGCGGGTCGATCTCGATGCCGTAGTCGCCGGAATCATCATCGAGCAAATTGAAGTGCTGGCGCAGGGAGCCCATGACCTGACGCAGTTCGTCGTGGCTGAGAAACGTCGGCGTGCCGCCGCCGAAATGCAACTGCTCCACCGGCTGTTTCGGGTCGAGGTGGCAGGCCACCATTTGGATCTCCTGCTCCAGGCGGTGCAGGTATGCCTGGGCGCGGCCACGGTCCTTGGTGATCACCTTGTTGCAGGCGCAGTAGTAGCAAATGTTCGCGCAGAACGGCACATGCACATACAGCGACAATGGGCGCACAGCCTTGCGACTGTCGCGCAGGGCATGCAGCAGGTCGAAGGTGCCGACCTGGCTGTCGAATTGTACGGCGGTGGGGTAGGACGTATAGCGCGGTCCCGCCAGGTCGTAGCGATGAATCAGATCGGTGTCCCAACGAATGGCGTCGAGCATGCGGGCGTCCCCCGGATAGGCTAGTGGGCCGAGTCTAGAGGCGTGGAGCAGAGGGCATCTTGATTTGCATCAACGAGCAGCGGCGCTATGCCACATGGCCTTTTAGTGGCCCATCAGCCAGTGCTGGTGCGGCCCTGGCAAGGTCCAAATACCGAACACAATGACCAGCAGTCCACCGGCCATGCGCACGCTGCGTTTGCGCAATAACGCGGTGACGCGTTCGGCGGCCAGCCCAGTCGCCAGCAGCACGGGCCAGGTGCCCAACCCGAACGCGAGCATCAGCAAGGCACTGTCCAGCGCATTGCCCTGGCTCGCGGCCCACAGCAGGGTGCTGTAGACCAACCCGCACGGCAACCAGCCCCACAGCGCGCCCAGCAGTAGAGCGCGGGGCAGGCTGGACACCGGCAGCAAACGGGTGGCAACGGGCTGGATATGCCGCCACAGGCCGCGCCCGAGGCTTTCGATACGGGTGAGGCCGCTCCACCAACCGGCCAGGTACAGGCCCATACAGATCAGCAGCAGACCGGCGAGCACGCGCATGAACATCGCCGCCGGGCTATTGGCCACGGCCCAGCCGGCCAGGCCGATCAACAGCCCAGCTGTGGCGTAACTGAGGATTCGCCCCAGGTTGTACGCCAGCAGCAGGCGAAACCGGCGACTGCGTTGCTCCTTGGGAATTGCCAAAGTCAGCGCGCCCATCAGCCCGCCGCACATGCCCAGGCAATGACCGCCGCCCAGCAGGCCTAGGATCAGCGCGGAGACCAGCAGCGGCGCCAATTCAAGCATGAGGTGGGTCTTTGGGCGGTTGTTCCGGGCCGTTGGCTTCGTCGATGGCGGCCAGGTGGTTCGGGTCCTGGTCGTCGAACAGCACGCTGTGGGCCGGGCCGTCGAGGTCATCGTACTGGCCGCTGTCCACGGCCCAGAAGAAGATGTAAATAGCGATGGCCACTATCAGCAGCGCCGCCGGAATCATCACGTATAAAGCTGGCATCTGCACTCCATGCCCGCGCGGCTCACGCGGGCAGCGGGCGGGTGATTGAGGGGGCGCTGGCGGACTGTGCGCTCGGCACGCGAGTCAGGCGCAGGGCGTTGAGTACCACGGTCAACGAACTGATGGACATGCCGACTGCCGCCCAGATTGGCGTGATCCAGCCCAAAGCAGCAAACGGCAACATCAGGCCATTGTATAGGCCCGCCCAGAGCAGGTTTTCAATAATCACTCGTCGGGTGCGCCGCGCCAGGCTGAAGGCCTGCACCAGAGCGTCGAGGCGATTGGAGAGCAACACCGCATCGGCACTGGTCTTGGCCAGGTCGGTGGCCGAGCCCATTGCCACGCTGATATCGGCGGCGGCGAGGACGGGGACATCGTTGACGCCATCGCCGAGCATCAGCACCTTGCGACCTTCCTTGTGCAGCTGTTGCAGCACGTGCAGCTTGTCGTCGGGACGCAGGCCGCCGTGGGCCTCGTCTATGCCCAGCTCAAGGGCGACACTGGCGACCATCGGCGAACTGTCCCCGGACAGCAGCAGTGTGCGCCAACCGCGTGCCTTGCAAGCGGCGAGCAGGGCGGGGGCGTCGCTGCGCAGGCGATCATCCAGTACGAACCAGGCGAGGGCGCCGCTGCGGTCGCCCAGCAGCAGCCATTGCCCGGCGTCGTCCGGCGGAGCGGGGATCGGGCAGCCACTGAGTTCGCAGACGAAACCCGGCTGGCCGATGCGCAGCAGACGCTCGCCCACTCGACCTTCCAGACCGAGACCGGGCGTACTGAGCACTTCGTCAGCGGCCAGTGGCGCACGGCCAAAGGCGCGGGCAATCGGATGTTCCGAGCGGTTTTCCAGGGCGGCGGCGAGACCCAGGCAGTCGTCGCTGCCCAATTCGCCCAGCGGCCGGATCGCGCGCAGGGCCAGGCGACCTTCGGTGAGGGTGCCGGTCTTGTCGAAGATCACCGTGTCGATCTGGTTCAGGCCCTCCAGCACATGGCCACGGGTCAGCAGCAGCCCGAGTTTGTGCAGGGTGCCGGTGGCGGCGGTCAAGGCGGTAGGTGTAGCGAGGGACAACGCACATGGGCAGGTCGCCACTAACATCGCCAGCACGATCCAGAACGCTCGTGATGAGTCCAGTTCCCACCACAGCAGGCCGATCAGCGCAGCGGCGATCAGCGAACACAACAGGAACCACTGCGCGGCGCGGTCGGCGATTTGCGCCAGTCGCGGTTTTTCGGCCTGGGCGCGCTCCAGCAGGCGCACGATGGCGGACAGGCGGGTCTCGTGGCCAAGGGCGCGCACTTCGACGGTCAGCGCGCCGTCGACGTTGAGGGTGCCGGCGGTGACGGTGTCGCCGACTTGGCGCGGTTGCGGCAAGTACTCGCCGGTGAGCAGGGACTCATCAATGCTGGACTGGCCATCGAGGATCACGCCGTCTGCTGGCAGCACCGCGCCCGGATGCACCAGCACCCGGTCGCCCAGGGCCAGTTCGCTCAACAGGATGCGTTCGCTCTGGCCGTCGTCTTTCAAGCGCAGGCACGACGCAGGCAACAGGTTGACCAACTGCGCAGTGGCCGCCGCCGTGCGCTCCCGGGCACGGCGTTCCAGGTAGCGACCGGCCAGCAGGAACAGTGCAAACATGCCCACTGCATCGAAATACAGCTCGCCGACGCCGGTGATCGCGGTCCATATTCCCGCCAAATAAGCCCCGCCAATGGCGAGGGATACTGAAACGTCCATGGTCAGGTGGCGCGTGCGCAGGTCGCGCATGGCGCCCTTGAAGAACGGCGCGCAGCTGTAGAACACGATGGGAGTTGTCAGAAACATCGCCACCCAGCGCAGGATTACATGCAGCTCCGGGCTCAGGTCGATATTGAATTCCGGCCAGGTGGCCATGGTTGCCATCATTGCCTGGAACCACAGCAGCCCGGCGACACCGAGTTGGCGTAAAGCCAGACGGTTTTCGCTGGCCAGTTGCTCAGCGGCGCGGTCGGCCTGATAAGGATGGGCGGCATAGCCGATATGGCGCAGCTCACTGAGCACTTGGCTCAACGGCAATTGCCCGTCGGCCCAGCGCACCTGCAAGCGATGGTTGGACAGGTTCAACCGCGCCTCGGCAACGGCGGGCAAGCTGCGCAGGTGTTTTTCGATCAGCCAGCCACAGGCGGCGCAGCTGATGCCTTCCATCAACAGGGTCGTTTCAGCCAGTTCGCCTTGGTGGTGCACGAAGGGTTTTTGCACGTCCGCGCGATCGTACAGCGCCAGCTCGTCCACCAGTTGCACCGGCAGCGTTTCGGGGTTGGCCGAGGCTTCGCTGCGGTGCTGGTAATAGCTTTCCAAACCTGCGGCCACGATTGCTTCGGCCACCGCCTGGCAGCCCGGGCAGCAGAGTTCGCGGCGTTCGCCGAGGATATCGGCGGTGAACCGGCCGCCGGGCGGTACGGGCAGGGCGCAGTGGTAGCAGGGAGTGGGGGTGGTCATGGTTCGGGATCTTTGGTGGCTGGGAAGGCCCCATCGCCGGCAAGCCGGCTCCTACGAGAGGGGTGAGGGTCTGTAGGAGCCGGATTGCCGGCGATGCGCGAAGCGCAGGTGTTTATTTTTTCAGGTCTTCGGCACCCTGCAACGGTTCATCACCCAACAGCAAGTCTTTGTCGTGGCTGACTTCTTCTTCCTCGAACAGCCGCCAGGTCTTGTCGCCTTCCACGCCCAGCAGTTCCACGAAGCGGCGGCCTTCGACTTTGTCGGTGACCTGGCCGATGTAGCGGCCGGGTTCGCTGTCGCTGCGGGCCAGGTTGATTTTGCGATCTTTCTCCGGCTGAGTCGGGGAAATCAGGTTCAGTTCCAGGGTGTTCGGGTTGCTGTAGCCGGTGAGCTTCAGCTCGACTTCACCGGTCAGTTCGTCCAAATGCAGCTTGGCGCGCAGTTGCAGGGTCTGCGCCAGGCGTTCGCGGTCCAGTGAGCGGTTGATGCCCTTGCCAGCCTCGTAGTAGTTGTCGTTGACCAGGTTGTCCGGGTTGTTTACCGCGATGGTCACCATGGACAACGTCAAAGTCACCGAGCAGGCGAGGATCCCGATGATGATCCAGGGCCAGAGGTGCTTGTACCAAGGGCTTGCGGCAGTGGCTAAGGGCATTGTTTCGTTCTCTCTTTATCGAACTTGTGGGCCGATGAATCGGCTCTTGGCTTCAATGTTGACGCTGGCGTCATCGGCATCGGTGAGGGTGAATTTCACCTCGTTGGTGCTCGACGGCAGTTGTTCCGGCGCACTCGACAGTTCCACTGGCATGCTGACGATATCGCCGGCTGCCACCTTGATCTCGCGCCGGCCCTGCAGTTTGAGGTCTGGCAGGCCTGATGCGTCGAGCACGTAGGTGTGGTCGCGCTGGTCCTTGTTCATGATCTTCAGGCTGTAGACGTTTTCGATACGGCCTTCGGCGTTTTCGCGGTAGAGCACGCGGTCTTTGCTCACGTCGAAGCCCACCAGCGACCGCATGAAGAACGCCCCGGCCAACAGGCTGATCATCGCCAGCAACACCAGGGCGTAACCGATCAGGCGTGGTCGCAGCTTGTGGGTTTTCTGCCCGGACAGGTTGTGCTCGGTGGTGTAGCTGATCAGGCCGCGCGGGTACTCCATCTTGTCCATGATGTTGTCGCAGGCGTCGATGCACGCGGCGCAGCCGATGCACTCGATTTGCAGACCGTCGCGGATGTCGATGCCGGTGGGGCACACCTGCACGCACATCGTGCAATCGATGCAGTCGCCCAGGCCTTGGGCCTTGTAGTCGATCCCTTTTTTACGCGGGCCACGCAGCTCTCCACGACGTGGGTCGTAAGAGACGATGAGGGTGTCTTTGTCGAACATCACGCTCTGGAAACGCGCGTACGGGCACATGTAGATGCACACCTGTTCGCGCAGCCAGCCGGCGTTGCCGTAGGTGGCGAGGGTGAAGAAACCGACCCAGAAATACGACCAGCCATCGGCCTGGCCGGTGAAGAAATCGAACACCAGTTCGCGGATCGGCGAAAAGTAGCCGACGAAGGTAATCCCGGTGGCAAAACCGATCAGTAGCCACAGGCTGTGCTTGCTGAATTTGCGCAGGAATTTGTTGGCGCCCATCGGCGCTTTATCCAGCTTGATGCGTTGGTTGCGGTCGCCTTCGGTGACTTTTTCGCACCACATGAAGATCCACGTCCACACGCTTTGCGGGCAGGTATAACCGCACCACACGCGGCCGGCGTACACCGTGATGAAGAACAGGCCAAACGCCGCGACGATCAGAATGCCCGACAGCAGGATGAAGTCCTGGGGCCAGAAGGTCGCACCGAAAATGAAGAACTTACGCTCCGGCAGGTTCCACCACACGGCCTGGTGGCCACCCCAGTTCAGCCACACCGTGCCGAAGTAGAGCAGGAACAAAGCAGCGCCGCCGAGCATTCGTAAATTGCGGAACAGGCCGGTAAAGGCGCGAGTGTAGATTTTCTCGCGCGGGGCATAGAGGTCGACGGTGGCGGTCGAGTGTTTGGCAGGCGGGGTAACGTCATGTACCGGTATTTGGTCGCTCATCATTGCATCCCACGGCGGTGGAGATTTGCCTCGGCCAGTACGTGCCAACCGGGGTCAAATTAGGGGTCTTGCAGTGGCGTAATGATACGCCCCCGATGCTGCGCAAGGGGTGCGACCTTTGGTCGCGTTGGGGAAAATCAATTGATGGTGTACGTGATCTGGATCAATTGACTTGTGAAGTATGGACGGTTTTTGCGGGCTCAACCTTCAAAAAGCCGAAGATCCAATGTGTGAGGGGGCTTGTTCCCGATAGCGGCGTGTCAGTCAGAGTCACTAATACTGATCCACCGTCATCGGGAGCAAGCCCCCTCTCACAAGGGTTTTTTGGTGTTTCTGGGTAAGGGGGTAGCCTTACTGCTCCTCGGCCTTCTTATCCCCATGGGACAAGCTGTAAACATACGCCGCGAGCAAGTGCACCTTGTCATTGCCTTGCAATTGTTCCTGCGCCGGCATCTGGCCCTGGCGGCCGAAACGGATGGTCTGCTGCAGTTGGGCGAAGCTCGAACCGTAGATGAAGGCGCCGGGGTGGGTCAGGTCGGGCGCGCCCATTGCTGGGGTGCCTTTACCGGCTGGGCCGTGGCAGGCCACGCAGTTGGCGGCGAAGAGTTTTTCGCCGTTGGCTACGTTGGCCTTGACGCCTTCGGGCAGTTTGCGGCCGTCGAGTTGGGTGACCACGTAGGCCGCCACGTCGCTGACACCCTCTTCTTGCAGCACCGGCAGCCAGCCCGGCATCACGGCATGACGGCCTTTCATGATGGTTTCCTTGATCGTCGCCGGCTCGCCACCCCAGCGCCAGTCGGCGTCAGTCAGGTTGGGGAAGCCGTAGGCACCCTTGGCGTCGGACCCGTGGCACACCGAGCAGTTGGACGCGAACAAGCGGCCACCCATCTTCAGGGCTTGCGGGTCCTTGGCGACTTCCTCAATGGGCATGGAGGCGAATTTGGCGAAGATCGGACCGAACTTGGCGTCCGACCGGGCCATTTCCTTTTCCCATTCGTGTACACCGGTCCAGCCGGTCTGGCCGTTGGCGAAGGGGGTTTGCTTGTCGTTGTCGAGGTAGTTGTAGCCCGGAAGCAGGCCTTTCCAATTGCCCAGGCCTGGGTACAGCACCAGGTAGCCAAGGGCAAAAATGATGGTGCCGACGAACAGCATGAACCACCACTTGGGCAATGGGTTGTCGTACTCCTCGATGCCATCGAACGAGTGGCCGACGGTCTCGTCGGTTTGCTCGGCGCGCTGGCCCTTGCGGGTCGACAGCAACAGCCAGGTCAGGGCGAAAATGGTACCCAGACTGAGGACTGTGACGTACAGACTCCAGAACGTAGTCATTCTTTGTTACTCCTAGAAGCTTGCTCGACGTGCTTGATGGCTTCGGGATCATCCGCAAAGGGCAGCAAGGTCGCGTCTTCAAACTCCGACTTGCGCTTGGGGCTGAACACCCACAACGCCAGGCCGATAAAGGCCACCATCACCACAACGGTGCCCAGGCCACGAATCATCCCGATATCCATGAAGAATCACCGTTTGCTTTTGATGATGGTGCCCAGGCCTTGCAGGTAGGCCACCAATGCGTCCATTTCGGTCTTGCCCTTTACGGCTGCGGCTGCACCGGCGATGTCTTCGTCGGTGTAGGGCACGCCCAGGGTGCGCAAGACTTCCATCTTCTTCGCGGTGTCCTTTCCGTCGAGCTTGTTTTCCACGAGGAACGGGTACGCCGGCATTTTCGACTCAGGCACCACGTTGCGCGGGTTGTACAAGTGCGCACGTTGCCAGTCATCGGAGTAACGCCCGCCAACACGGGCCAGGTCAGGTCCGGTGCGCTTGGAACCCCACAGGAACGGGTGGTCCCATACGCTTTCGCCGGCGACCGAGTAGTGGCCGTAGCGTTCGGTTTCGGCGCGGAACGGGCGGATCATCTGCGAGTGGCAGCCCACGCAACCGTTGGCGATGTAGACGTCGCGGCCTTCCAGTTCAAGGGCGGTGCGCGGCTTCATGCCTTCCACCGGCTTGTTGGTCACGTCCTGGAAAAACAGCGGAACGATCTGGGTCAGGCCGCCGATACTCACGGCGATGACCATGAAGAAGGCCAGCAGGCCGATATTCTTCTCGACTACTTCATGCTTCATCAGTGGGCTCCCACAACGGCGATCTTGGCGGCGGCTTCGGCTTCTGCCGGGTCCGAGGCACGCACGGTGCGCCAGACGTTGTAGGCCATGAACAGCATGCCGGCAGCGAAGAACGCACCGCCCAGGGCGCGGACGATGTAGCCCGGATGGCTGGCTTGCAGCGCTTCGACGAACGAGTAGGTGAGGGTGCCGTCATCGTTGATCGCACGCCACATCAGGCCTTGGGTGATGCCGTTGACCCACATCGAAGCGATGTAGAGCACGGTACCGATGGTGGCCAGCCAGAAGTGCGTGTTGATCAGCCCGACGCTGTGCATCTGCGCACGGCCGAACAGTTTGGGGATCATGTGGTACAGCGCACCGATGGAGATCATCGCCACCCAACCGAGGGCACCGGCGTGAACGTGGCCGATGGTCCAGTCGGTGTAGTGGGAGAGCGAGTTGACGGTCTTGATTGCCATCATCGGCCCTTCGAAGGTCGACATACCGTAGAACGCCAGGGATACCACAAGGAAGCGCAGGATCGGGTCGGTGCGCAATTTATGCCAGGCACCCGAGAGGGTCATCATGCCGTTGATCATGCCGCCCCAGCTCGGAGCCAACAGGATGATCGACATCGCCATGCCCAGGGACTGCGCCCAGTCCGGCAGTGCGGTGTAGTGCAAGTGGTGCGGGCCGGCCCAGATGTAGAGGGTGATCAATGCCCAGAAGTGCACGATGGACAAACGGTACGAGTAAATAGGACGTTCGGCCTGTTTCGGCACGAAGTAGTACATCATCCCCAGAAAACCGGTGGTGAGGAAAAAGCCTACGGCGTTATGCCCGTACCACCACTGGATCATCGCGTCCGTCGCGCCCGCATACGCCGAGTAGGACTTGAACAGGCTGACCGGCAGCGACGCGTGGTTGACGATGTGCAGCATCGCCGTGACCACGATGAAGGCACCGTAGAACCAGTTGCCCACGTAGATGTGCTTGGTTTTGCGCTTGACGATGGTGCCGAAGAACACCGCACCGTAAGTCACCCACACAATCGCCAGCAAAATGGCGATCGGCCATTCCAGCTCGGCGTATTCCTTGGTGGTGGTGTAGCCCAGTGGCAGGCTGACGATGGCGCCGACGATGACCGCCTGCCAACCCCAGAAGGTAAAGGCGGCGAGGCCATCGGAGATCAGTCGCGTCTGGCAGGTTCGCTGCACGACATAATAGGAGGTGGCAAACAATGCACATCCGCCGAAGGCGAAAATCACCAAGTTGGTGTGCAGCGGGCGTAGGCGACCGAAGGTCGTCCATGGCAAGTCGAAATTCAATTCCGGCCAAACCAGTTGCGAGGCGATGAACACCCCGAGCCCCATGCCAAGGATCCCCCAGACCACCGTCATGATGGCGAACTGGCGGACTACCTTATAGTTATAAGCAGTCGGACTGATTGCTGTGCTCATTCTAAGGTTCCACGGTTTAGGTTTTTTTATAGGTAAAATCGGCCGCAAGTATGTAGAAAGCGAGGGGCCATTGCAACGCAATGGCTGACCTGGATCAATGCGTTCCACGCCAGATTCTGCGCCCTTTCCATGTTTGGCGTAAGGACAAAATCAGAAATCGAAAGCTGATCGAGTGGACAGGAAATTTTGGGGGTCGCAACGACTGTCGTCGCGTACGCCAAGATCGGTCCGCTGTGCAAGCAAGCGTAGACCCGAATGGCAGTAGGGGAAAGTTGTGCTTTGGAGGGGTGTGACACTTGGTCGCGTAGCGCGGTAGAGCTGCCGCCCCAAATTGGGGCGGCAGTCAGGTGTTACTGAGCTGCGCTTTCTGGCATTGCACCATCAGCGTTGTGAGACAGGCTGTACACGTAAGCTGCGAGCAGGTGCACTTTGTCGTTGCCCTGCAACAGTTCCTGCGCCGGCATCTGGCCCTGACGGCCGTGACGAATGGTCTGCTGCAATTGCGCCAGGCTGGTGCCGTAGATATAGCCGCCTGGCAGCGTCAGGTTCGGCGCCCCCATGACTTCCATACCGTGGCCTTCCGGCCCATGGCAGGCCACGCAGGTGGTGTTGAACGCCGCTTTGCCCGAATCCAGGTCGGCAGTGCTATCGGCCGGCAGTGGCAACTTGGCCAAATCGTGACGTACATAGGCAGCGACGTTTTTCACACCGTCGTCACCCAGCACCGTACCCCAGGCCGGCATCGCCGCGTGGCGACCGTTCAGGATGGTGGTCTTGATGGCCTCAGCCGAGCCGCCCCAGCGCCAGATGTTGTCTGCCAGGTTAGGGAAGCCGAACGCGCCCTTGGCGTCCGAGCCGTGACACACCGCGCAGTTGGAAGCGAACAGGCGACCACCCATCTTCAGCGCTTGCGGGTCTTTAGCGACTTCTTCCACGGGCATGGCCGAGAATTTGGCGAAGATCGGCCCGAACTTGGTGTCGGCCTTGGCCATCTCCTTGTCCCACTCCTTGGCCGAGGTCCAACCGTCTTCATAGCCCGGCAGCACACCTTTCCAGTTGCCCAGGCCCGGGTAGAGCACCAGGTAGCCGACCGCAAACACCAGGGTGCCGGCGAACAGCATGAACCACCACTGGGGCAGCGGGTTGTCGTATTCCTCGATACCGTCGAAGGCGTGGCCCATGGTCTGGTCGACACTGCCCTTGGTCTCGCCCTTGCGGGTGGCGATCAATAGCCAGGTCAGCCCGATCAGGCTGCCGAGGGTCAGTACGCAGATCCATGTACTCCAGAATAGGGTCATGGCCGATTGCTCCTTGTTGCAGGCTCTTCTTGAGCGTCGGATGGAGAAGGTTCATCGGCGAAGGGCAGCAGGCGCGCCTGCTCGAATTCCTCATTGCGCCGGTTGTTGAACACCCACAGCGACAGGCCGATAAAGGCGATGGCAACGACCAGCGTGCCAAGGCCGCGGATGGTGCCCGCATCGAATTCAAATCCCATGGCTCACCTCTT
Organism: Pseudomonas sp. W22_MBD1_FP4; assembly: GCF_052113765.1. Classification (NCBI taxonomy): domain Bacteria; kingdom Pseudomonadati; phylum Pseudomonadota; class Gammaproteobacteria; order Pseudomonadales; family Pseudomonadaceae; genus Pseudomonas; species Pseudomonas sp. W22_MBD1_FP4. The sequence goes on from NZ_JBGQOI010000002.1 coordinate 97,103, forward strand.
GCTCTTGATGGCAGTGCCGAGTACTTGCAGGTACGAAACCAGCGCGTCCATCTCGGTCTTGCCCTTGAGGCTGGCCACGGCGCCACTGATGTCGTCGTCGGTGTATGGCACGCCGAGGGTGCGCATTACTTTCAACTTGTTCTCGGTGTGGCTGCTGTCGACCTGGGCCGTGACCAGCCACGGGTAGGCCGGCATCTTCGACTCGGGCACTACGTTGCGCGGGTTGTACAAGTGCGCGCGGTGCCAGTCGTCCGAGTAGCGGGCGCCAACGCGGGCCAGATCCGGGCCGGTGCGCTTGGAGCCCCACAGGAACGGGTGATCCCACACGCTTTCGCCCGCCACCGAGTAGTGGCCGTAGCGTTCGGTTTCGGCGCGGAACGGACGGATCATCTGCGAGTGGCACTGCACGCAGCCTTCGCGGATGTAGATGTCGCGGCCTTCCAGTTGCAGCGCGGTGTAGGGCTTCATGCCTTCCACCGGCTTGTTGGTCACGTCCTGGAAGAACAGCGGGACGATCTGGGTCAGGCCGCCGATGCTCACGGCGAGCACCATGAGCAGCATCAACAGGCCGACGTTCTTTTCAATCGTTTCGTGTTTCATCACAGACTCCTCAGGCCAGCTGCGCAGTGGTGGCGGCTTCGACAGGCTGCGGCGAACGCACGGTGCGCCACGTGTTGTAAGCCATCAGGAACATGCCGCTGAGGAACACCGCACCGCCCACCAGCCGCACGATGAAGCCTGGATGGCTGGCCACCAGGGTTTCGACGAAGGAGTAGGTCAAGGTGCCGTCTTCGTTGATCGCACGCCACATCAGGCCCTGGGCGATGCCGTTGACCCACATCGAGGCGATGTAGAGCACGGTGCCGATGGTGGCCAGCCAGAAGTGCGCGTTGATCAGGCCGAGGCTGTACATCTGCTCGCGACCGAAGACTTTCGGGATCATGTGGTACAGCGCGCCGATGGAGATCATCGCCACCCAACCGAGGGCGCCGGCGTGTACGTGGCCGATGGTCCAGTCGGTGTAGTGGGAGAGGGCGTTGACGGTCTTGATCGCCATCATCGGGCCTTCGAAGGTCGACATGCCGTAGAACGCCAGGGACACCACCAAAAAGCGCAGGATCGGGTCGCTGCGCAACTTATGCCAGGCGCCCGAGAGGGTCATCATCCCGTTGATCATGCCGCCCCAGCTCGGAGCCAGCAGTACCAGAGACATCACCATGCCCAGGGACTGCGCCCAGTCCGGCAGCGCGGTGTAGTGCAAGTGGTGCGGACCGGCCCAGATGTACAGGGTGATCAGCGCCCAGAAGTGCACGATGGACAAGCGATAGGAATACACCGGACGTTCGGCCTGCTTGGGCACGAAGTAGTACATCATCCCCAGGAAGCCTGCGGTGAGGAAAAAGCCTACCGCGTTGTGCCCATACCACCACTGCACCATGGCATCCGTCGCACCGCCGTAGAGGCTGTAGGACTTGGTCAGGCTGACCGGGATTTCCAGGTTGTTGACGATATGCAGGATCGCCACGGTGATGATGAACGCACCGAAGAACCAGTTACCGACGTAGATGTGCTTGGTGTTGCGCTTCATCACCGTGCCGAAGAACACGATGGCGTAGGCCACCCAGACAATGGTGATCAGGATGTCGATCGGCCATTCCAGCTCGGCGTATTCCTTGGAACTGGTGTAGCCCAGCGGCAAGGTGATCGCAGCCAGCAGGATGACCAACTGCCAACCCCAGAAGCAAAACGCGGCGATTTTCGGCGCGAACAGCTGCGTTTGGCAGGTGCGCTGCACCGAGTAGAACGAGCTGGCAAACAGTGCGCAGCCGCCGAAAGCGAAGATCACCGCGTTGGTGTGCAGCGGGCGCAAGCGGCCGAAGCTGGTCCAGGGCAAATCGAAGTTGAGTGCGGGCCAAACCAATTGGGCGGCGAGAAAAACCCCGAGCCCCATGCCGACGATGCCCCACACCACCGTCATAATGGCGAATTGGCGGACCACCTTGTAGTTATAGGCGGTACTTAAAGTAGTGTTCATGGTTCCCCATCCACGGTTCAACCCAAGCAAATGCGGCACTTGGGCTGGAGTTATAGGCAGACTAAATAGCGAGGCAAGCATGGGCAAAGAGCACAAGGCCAGTATTGACGGGGATCAATGGGCGCAGTGTGTGCGGGAACACGGCTGGTTGTGGGATGTCGCGAAAGGGTCTATCGCGCATACGCCGGTGACGCTGATCCTGGCCCACGGCGCCGGCGCACCGATGGACTCATCCTTCATGAACGACATGGCTGCACGCCTTGCCGGGCATGGCGTCAACGTGTTGCGCTTCGAGTTTCCCTACATGGCCCAGCGTCGATTGGACGGTGGCAAACGCCCACCCAACCCGGCGCCGAAACTGCTGGAAGCCTGGCGCGAAGTGCATGCCGAGGTGCGACGTCATGTCGCTGGGAAACTGGCCATTGGTGGCAAGTCCATGGGCGGGCGCATGGCGAGTCTGTTGGCCGATGAATTGGCCGCGGACGCGTTGGTGTGCCTGGGCTATCCGTTCTATGCGGTGGGCAAGCCGGAAAAACCGAGGGTCGAGCATTTGGTCGAGCTAAAGACGCCGACGTTGATTGTGCAGGGCGAGCGCGATGCGCTGGGCAATCGGGCGGCGGTGGAGGGGTATGTGTTGTCACCGAACATCGAGGTGATGTGGCTGGTGGCGGGGGATCATGATTTGAAGCCGTTGAAGGCTTCGGGGTTTAGTCATGAGCAGCATTTGGAGGCTGCGGCGGTGCAGATCGCCAGGTTTCTCGGCGCCTGTTAGGGCCGTATCGGGACGTAGGTATCTACACATCTTTGATGCAAACATACCCTGAGAAAACGAGGCTCTTGTGGGGAGCGGGCTTGCCCCGCGCTGGGCTGCGCAGCAGCCCCAAAACCTGCCAGTCGGGTGTTGCTGAAAAAATGCGGTGTCTGGGTTAGGGCTGCTTCGCAGCCCAGCGCGGGCAAGCCCGCTCACCACAGAGTTATGTGTCTGCCTTTAGGCGTTGTGTAGATAACCCTGCCCCCGATAGCGGTCTAGCGGTTAAAGCGCTCCACCAGCGAGTACTGGGTATTGGCGGTATGCGTCAATTCCTCACTCAACTGCGCCGAGTTCATCGCCTGCTCCGAGGTCTGATCTGCCAACAGCGCAATGGTGCTGATGTTACGGCTGATCTCTTCGGCTACCGAGCTTTGCTCTTCAGTCGCCGCTGCAATTTGCGTGGTCATGTCAGTGATGTGCGCCACCGCTTCACTGATGCCCACCAACGCCTGATCCGCCTCCATCACCCGCGCCACGCCTTCTTCGGCCTGGCGATGCCCGGCGTCCATGGTTTGCACGGCGGCGGCGGCGGTGTGTTGCAGCTTGGCGATCAGGGCATGGATCTGCCCGGTCGACTCGGCCGTACGCTGCGCCAGCTGCCGTACTTCGTCGGCTACCACGGCAAAGCCACGGCCCATCTCGCCGGCACGAGCGGCTTCGATAGCAGCGTTCAATGCCAACAGGTTGGTCTGGTCGGCAATGCCCTTGATCACGTCAACAACGCCGCCGATCTCATCGCTGTCCTTGGCCAGTTGAGTGACGGTCACGCCCGTCTCACCCACGGCAACCGACAGACGCTGAATGGCCTCGCGGGTTTCCCCGGCGATATCGCGGCCGCGACCGGTCAAGCGATTGGCTTCCTGGGTGGCGTCAGCCGTGCGCTGCACATGGCTGGCGACTTCCTGGGTGGTCGCCGCCATCTGGTTGACCGCTGTGGCCACCTGTTCGGTTTCCACGCGCTGGCGTTCCAGGCCGCTGGAGCTGTTGTGGGCCAGGGTGTTGGACTGCGCCGCTTGCTCGTTGAGATGCTCAGCAGTGTCCTGCAAGCGTGTAAGGCATGTCTTCAGACGCGCTTCCTGGCTGAGGATCGACATCTCCAGGCGCGCCTGAGCGCCACGGCTGTCGGTGTACATCTGCGCGATCAACGGGTCGGAGGTGGTCTGCTCGGCCAAACGCAGCAGGCGCTTGAGACCGCGCTGTTGCCAGCTCAGGCCCAGCAGGCCCAACGGCACCGACAAACCCGCCGCCAGGGCAAAGCCCCAGTGGGAGTTGAGCGACACGCCAATCATGAAGCTCAACTGGCTGATCAGGATAAACGGCAGCCAGTCCTGCAACACCGGCAGCCACTTGTCCCGCTGGGGAACGGCCGACTTGCCCTGGTTGATACGTTGGTAGAGCGCTTCGGCCCGGCGGATCTGCTCGGCGGTGGGCTTGATGCGCACCGATTCGTAGCCGACTACCTGATTGCCTTCAAAGACCGGCGTCACATAGGCGTTAACCCAGTAGTGATCGCCCGTCTTGCAGCGGTTCTTAACGATGCCCATCCATGGCAAGCCTTGTTTGAGCGTGGCCCACATATGCCCGAACACCGCCGCCGGCACATCCGGGTGACGAACCAGGTTGTGCGGGGCGCGTACCAGTTCTTCGCGACTAAACCCACTGATCTCGACGAAAGCGTCGTTGCAGTAGGTGATCACGCCTTTGGCATCTGTGGTTGAGATCAACCGTTGCTGAGCGGGGAAGGTACGTTCGCGCTGGGTAACGGGTTGGTTATTACGCATGGTTGTTCAATCCGCAAGGCTTTCAGGGGGTATCGACCGGAACGGGGGTTTATTTAACTTATTTTTGCAACAATCCCTCGGTCGGACGCCACCTCACTGTTCTATTTGAGTTTTCCGGTATTGAGAATGTCGATCGCCATAGGCTATTGAACGTCGCTGCCGTAGTACTCCTGGATAAATGCAGCACGGTCAGTAGCGCCCAGGGTCAGCTTGGCGAGTGCGGCAACCACGGCATCCGGGTTTGCGAGGGCAAATACAGAGGCATTGGGGATGATGTAAATGGTGAGCCTTTTTGAATAACCGCCCAGGCCCGCCAGGATTGGTTTGCCGGTGGCTGCGTATTCGAGCAGTTTGGAGGGCACGATTTTTCAAGAGCCATTGAAGCTATTCAGGTGCAAGAACGGCGCATTTGCGTGCTGATAATAGTGAATCAATTTGTCACGAGATATCGGGGGAATGAGTTCGACATTCGTGACGGCCTTTTGATGAGTGCTTCGCTCAACTTCTTCATCGTAATGCCGTCGCCGATCACATAAAAACGCGCTGTATGCCAGCTATTCAGCCAGTGGAGGCAAAGTTTTTTCCAAGCCTTGGCTCCTGCCGATATTGCCTGCTCAGACAATCTTCAGTGGGGTGAGGATGGGTTGGGCGCACTTGGATCGAAGGGCGTTTCAAGAAACATATCGTCGACACCGTGGATGTGCGTTGAAAAGGTTTTGCCAAGATATCGAGCTAAGAAGTAATCCAAAAAGCCAGGTGATACCTGGTTGGCCTGCATCGCGTGCTGGGGGGGGGCTTTCCAAACGGGAGAACAGTCGCACGAGGCGTTTGCCGAGGGATATCGACAAAGACATCTCGGATATCCAGATGAAGTGGCGTGTGTTTATTACGTGGCAACTGCCTTCAGCGCAGCGTCAGGCATTTAACGGGTAGCAATCGGGGTTTATGCGTTGCTTCAGGCACGAAAGGGCTGTGGACGATTCAGCCCAACGGGCAAGCGGGCGAGTACTGACCGTTCGGATAGGTAAGGCATTTTGCAAGGGCAGGTAAATACAAAACCGCCTTCAGAGTGGCTTGGACTCAGGTGAAATCGGGCGGAATCAGTAAATCGGTTTAGCCACTTGTTGATAGGTGTAATTAGTCTGGAGGAGCTGATTGTCTTGGCACTATTTCGACAAGGGGAGTCGCTCGATAGCTATCAAAGATTTTATTGAAATAGCTGAATATATTTTTGAACTTTTTGAACTTTTTGAACTTTTTGAACTTTTTGAGCTTTTAGATGTATGGCTGGCTAGTTAAAACATGACCCGTGGATCACTGCTAAATACACTCTTGGAGTTTAGGGGGAGGAATTAGCTATTTCGTATTTTTCAGATTTTTGGAATGTATAGCAGCGACTATTGTGCCCGTTTGATCGTCTTTGCGACGCGTTTTGGTGATGCGGCCGATTTGCCTTGTTGGCCTAGGCGCGATCATCGCCTTCTGAAATGCCGCGTTGCTGCGTGGAAGAGGTTGTGGGGCGATCTGTGGGGTATAAGCGGCGTTGTTGCTCCCTGTAACCGCTTCAATTTGAAGCATTCTTCTGGCCCCATGCCCCAAAAATACCCATCAATGAATAGGCGGTCTCGTTTTTGAATTTCACGTGGCTCAGTAAAAAGTGCAGCGACGGTTGCGGCTGTTTAAGCGAGTCGGGAGGGGGAGGGATGTGGCACTTTAATATTAATCCTCGACTGTTTGTCCGGTTGCCCAGTCGCTGACTCAGTGATGCATGGCTGTGTCGGTACTTGGAGTGCGCGGAGCTTCAAACGGAGGAGGGTGGCCATTGATCAAGAGTTGGATTGTGCCTACAGAAGATAACTGTATACTTCATCATTTCCTACGACACATGTCCGCATTTCCTACAGAAATGTTCGCCACGAAGGGAGTTTCGTGTCTATTTTTGCTTCCAGTAGTGCCTCTCTTCTTGATGTGCACGATTTTTGCCATGCAAAAGTCGCCGTATTGATGTGCACGTACAACGGCGAATCCTTTCTGGCCGAGCAGCTTGATTCCTTTGAGCGCCAAACTCATGGTAATTGGATCCTGGTTGTATCAGACGACGATTCCCAAGACGGAACCCTGGCGCTATTGGATGGCTACCGAAATAACTGGGGGGATGAGCGCATTAGAGTGGTACGTGGACCCAAGAGAGGCTTTGCGGCCAACTTTTTATCGCTGACTACTCGAGATGACATCGACGCTGATTTTTTTGCGTGGTCTGATCAGGACGATATCTGGGATCAAGACAAAATCGAGGTGGCGCTCGCTTGGCTGCAAACCATTCCTCAGCATATTCCTGCTCTCTATTGCGGCCGTACCCAACTGATCAGTGAATCAGGGGTGCCGTTAGGGGTATCGCCCCTGTTCCGTTTGCCGTCAGGTTTTGCCAATGCACTGGTTCAAAGTATCGCTGGTGGCAACACCATGGTCTTTAACCAGGCAGCCCGTGATCTTATCCGGGAAGCGGGTGCCGATATCAGCGTTCCTGCTCACGATTGGTGGGCGTATCAGTTGGTCTCGGGTGCGGGAGGGGTCGTCAACTATGACCCTGAACCCAAAGTGCGTTATCGCCAGCACAGTGAAAACTTGATAGGCAGCAATTCAGGCTGGTCTGCTCGGCGGGTGCGTTTGCGCATGGTTTTTCAAGGACGGTTTTACGAGTGGAATGAGCAGAATATTCATGCGCTCGAATCCATGCAGCATCGTCTTTGTGATGGGCACCGCGCGACGCTTGCCCGCTTCAAACATGCAAGAAACCAAACATTATTTCGAAGATTATTGGGAATGCGGCTAGCCGGCCTGTATCGACAGACCCTGCTCGGCAACCTCGGCCTAATCCTCGCAACACTACTGAAAAAGATCTGAATAAATGACTATCTTGGTAACTGGCGGCGCAGGCTTTATCGGTGCGAATTTTGTATTGGACTGGTTGGCGCAAGCGGACGAGCCTGTCATTAACTTGGACAAACTGACGTATGCGGGCAATCTGGAGAACCTCAGCTCTCTTGAGGGTGATAAGCGTCACGTGTTCGTGCATGGCGATATCGCCGATACGCAATTAGTCGAAAGCTTGCTCGTTGAGCATTCGCCACGCGCCATTCTGAACTTCGCTGCCGAGTCGCACGTGGATCGGTCCATTCACGGCCCGGAAGACTTTATCGAGACCAATGTTGTCGGCACATTCCGCTTACTGGAAACGGTGCGCGCCTATTGGAAAGGCTTGCCGACAGATGCTCAGCAGGCTTTTCGTTTCCTGCATGTTTCGACAGACGAGGTCTATGGCTCCTTGTCCAAGGACGATCCCGCCTTCACCGAAACTCACCAGTACGAGCCCAACAGCCCCTATTCAGCTAGCAAGGCCGCTAGCGACCACCTTGTGCGTGCCTACCACCACACGTATGGTTTGCCGGTCCTGACCACCAATTGCTCGAACAACTATGGCCCCTATCACTTCCCGGAAAAACTGATTCCGTTGATGATCGTCAATGCGCTGGCGGGCAAGGCACTGCCGGTGTATGGCGACGGCCAGCAGATTCGCGACTGGCTGTACGTCAAGGACCATTGCAGTGCCATCCGCCGTGTACTGGAGGCCGGTACGGTGGGTGAGGTCTATAACGTAGGGGGATGGAACGAAAAGCCCAACCTGGACATCGTTCATACCATCTGCGCCTTGCTTGATGGGCTGCGTCCTCGCCAGGACGGCAAGCCTTACAACGAACAGATTGCATACGTAACAGACCGCCCAGGGCATGATCGTCGCTATGCCATTGACGCGCGTAAGCTTGAGAGCGAGTTAGGCTGGAAACCGGCAGAAACCTTCGAGACTGGAATTCGCAAGACCGTGGAGTGGTACCTGGATAATCAGGAGTGGGTCAGTAATATCCAATCCGGCTCTTACCGCGAGTGGGTGGAAAAAAACTATTCCGGACGCTCTGTATGAAGATCCTTCTGCTTGGCAAGAATGGCCAAGTAGGATGGGAGTTACAACGCAGTTTGGCCCCGCTGGGCCAAGTGCTCGCGTTGGATTCCAAAAGCCTCGACTACTGCGGTGACCTTAGCGACCTAGGGGGGCTTGCTGCGACCGTGCAGCGGTTTGCTCCAGATGTCATCGTCAACGCGGCTGCATATACCGCCGTGGACAAGGCCGAAAGCGAGCCTGGCGTGGCGCGGCGCGTTAACGCAGAGGCACCGGCTGTATTGGCCGCAGAGGCCCTGAAGCTCAATGCCTTATTGGTGCACTATTCAACTGACTATGTCTTCGCAGGCGATGGCGAAACGCCTTGGCAGGAAAGCGATCCGGTCGGCCCTCTTAGTGTCTATGGCGCGACCAAGCTTGCCGGTGAGCAGGCGATTCAGTCGTCGGGTTGTTCGCACCTGATATTTCGCACCAGTTGGGTGTATGCCGCACGGGGCAACAACTTCGCCAAGACCATGTTGCGCCTTGCGCAGGAACGCGACAGCCTGAACGTCATTAACGATCAGTTCGGCACGCCGACTGGCGCCGATTTACTCGCGGATGTCACTGCGCACGCCATTCGCGCGGTAAGGCAGCAGTCACACCTGGGCGGGCTCTACCACCTCGCGTCAGCCGGTGAGACCACCTGGTATCGCTATGCGCGATTCGTACTTGAGCAAGCGCAAGCGGCAGGGGTAGAGCTTCAGGTTGGCCCAGCTTCAGTCGGCGCCATCGCGACAGCGGCCTATCCAACGCCGGCTAAACGCCCCGGCAATTCGCGACTTAATACCCAAAAACTGCAGAACGCCTTCTCATTGTTCTTGCCGGATTGGCAAGACGGTGTGGCACGGATGCTTATTGAAACACTAGAGAAATGAACATGCTCAAACGTAAAGGAATCATTCTGGCTGGCGGCTCGGGCACGCGCCTGCACCCGGCGACCTTGGCCATTTCCAAGCAATTGTTGCCTGTTTACGATAAACCGATGATCTATTACCCGCTGACAACACTGATGTTGGCCGGTATTCGCGACATCCTGATCATCTCCACCCCCCAGGACACGCCGCGTTTTGAGCAATTGTTGGGTGATGGCAGTAATTGGGGACTGAATATTTCCTACGCGGTGCAGGCCTCCCCGGATGGCCTGGCTCAGGCATTCATTATTGGTGAAGACTTCATCGGTAACGACCTGTCGGCGTTGGTGCTGGGTGACAACATCTACCACGGTCACCACTTTAATGAGCTGTTGAGAAACGCAATGGCTCGGGAAGAGGGCGCCAGTGTCTTCGCATACCACGTTAACGATCCTGAGCGGTACGGGGTCGTAGAGTTCGATAGCCAAGGCAGGGCGATGAGCCTGGAAGAGAAGCCGCTCCAGCCAAAATCAAGCTATGCCGTAACAGGTCTGTATTTCTATGACCAGGAAGTGGTTGATATTGCTAAAAGCATTCAACCCTCACCTAGAGGTGAGCTGGAGATTACCGACCTCAATCGTATCTATATGGAACGAGGCAAGCTGTCTGTAGAAATCATGGGCCGAGGGTATGCCTGGCTGGATACCGGTACTCACGATTCTCTCCTTGAGGCGAGTCACTTCATTGCCACGCTGGAGCGTCGCCAAGGGCTCAAAGTTGCTTGTCCGGAAGAAATTGCATTCAGGCAAAAGTGGATCGATGCGCAGCAGTTGGAGAAACTGGCTGCACCGCTTTCCAAGAACGGTTATGGCCAATATCTCAAACGTTTACTGCATGAGAAGATCTTTTGAAGCACGTTGCTGCAATCTGCCTTCCAAGGCGCTTGCCCTAAGATCTTTTTTTGACCTGCAGCGTCGCCCTGTCGGCCTGGATACATTTTGGAGATATTGTAAAGATGAGAGTTACCCCACTCGTTCTCCCGGAAGTTCTTCTAATCGAACCGAAAGTGTTCGGGGACGAGCGCGGTTTTTTCTACGAAAGTTTCAATCAAAAAATTTTTGAAGAAGCACTGGGAAGGCCAGCTCATTTCGTTCAGGACAACCACTCCCGATCAGTCAAAGGTGTACTTCGCGGCCTGCACTATCAAATCCAACAGGCCCAGGGAAAGCTTGTGCGTGTCACCCACGGTGAGGTGTTTGATGTTGCTGTTGATTTGCGTAAAAGCTCGGCGACTTTCGGCAAGTGGGCGGGCGCCTTCCTGAGTGCAAGCAACAGATCCCAGCTTTGGATACCGGAGGGATTTGCGCATGGTTTCGTTGTTCTCTCCGATAGCGCAGAATTTCTCTACAAAACCACGGATTACTGGGCGCCGGAGCACGAGCGGAGTGTTGCCTGGGACGACCCTGATCTGGCAATTGCCTGGCCGATCTGCGAAGCCCCGACGCTTTCCGCAAAAGATGCCAGTGCACCTCGCTTGATTGATGCTGAGGTGTTTGCCTAGTGAACCCTCATCGCGCACCTTCCGCGGGGCCATTCAGTCTGGCTGCGAGCCTGTGGAAAAATCGTTCGTTGATTTCGCAAATGACTACTCGCGAGGTCATTGGTCGTTATCGTGGCTCGGTGATGGGCCTGGCATGGTCGTTCTTCAATCCGATCCTCATGCTTGCGGTTTATACCTTCGTGTTCTCCGAGATTTTCAAAGCTCGATGGGTGGGAGTGGATACAGGCAAAGGTGGGTTCGCGGTTCTGCTGTTTGTAGGCATGATTGTTCACGGATTGTTTGCAGAATGTGCTAATCGTGCGCCTTCGCTTGTGATGACCAATAGCAACTACGTAAAAAAAGTAGTATTTCCGCTGGAAATTCTGCCGGTGATTACGCTGGGGTCCGCGTTGTTTCATAGCTGCATCAGCCTGATCGTGTTGCTGGCCGCTCAGTTTCTGATCATGGGCCAGATCCATTGGACGGCGCTCTTGTTCCCGCTGGTCCTGGTGCCCTTGATATTGGCGACGCTCGGCGTTAGTTGGTTCCTGGCGTCGCTGGGGGTTTACCTGAGGGATGTGGGGCACGTAATAACGGTACTCACGACCGTGCTTCTTTTTCTTTCCCCTGTGTTGTACCCGACCGCTGCGCTGCCTGAGGCCTACAAACCGTGGCTAAAGCTCAATCCTTTGACTTACATCATTGAGGAGAGTCGAAGCGTGCTGCTTTTTGGAAACCTGCCTGATTGGGGGAGCTTGGGGGTCGCGGTCATCATTGGAGCAGTGATGGCTTGCGTTGGATTCTGGTTCTTCCAAAAAACACGTAAAGGGTTCGCTGATGTCATCTGATCATTCGGTAATCAGCGTTCGGAATGTCTCCAAATGTTTTTACACATACGACAAGCCACGCGATCGCTTGAAGCAAGCGATTGTTCCGCGTCTGCAGCGTTGGGTGGGCGGCCCGCTGACCACCTATGGCAACGAATTTTGGGCCTTGCGCGACGTAAGTTTTGAGGTCGGCAAGGGCGAAACCGTCGGCATCGTCGGTCGAAATGGATCGGGCAAGTCGACCTTGCTGCAGATAATCTGCGGCACACTTGCGCCGACGATTGGCGAGATTGAAACCCGCGGACGTGTCGCCGCGCTTCTCGAGTTGGGTTCAGGCTTCAATCCGGAGTTCACCGGGCGTGAGAATGTCTATCTGAACGGTGCTGTACTGGGTCTTACCCGTGAGGAAGTGGATGATCGCTTCGATGCTATCGCGGGTTTTGCGGATATCGGAGAGTTTCTCGATCAGCCGGTCAAAGCTTATTCCAGTGGCATGGCGGTCAGACTCGCTTTCGCTGTTCAGGCACAAGTAGACCCTGAGATTCTAGTGGTGGACGAGGCTCTTTCGGTAGGTGATGCTCGGTTTCAAGCCAAATGCTTTGAGCGCCTGCGCCAGCTCAAAGAGAATGGAACAAGCATTCTGTTAGTGACGCACTCCAGCGAGCAGGTGGTCACGCACTGCTCGCGTGCAATTCTGTTGGAGCAAAGTCGGGTCGAAATGATCGGTGCGTCACGCCCGGTTATAAACCGCTACACCGATATCCTCTTTGGTCGTAATGCCAGTGATGGCCCCGAAGATGGCCATTCATGCGCACCTGCGAGTACCCCTCAAGAGTCTGTAGCGCCAGTAACTCCCCATGCATTGCTTAACCTGGATAACGATGTCTATGCATCGCGCGTTGGGTACAACCCGCATGAGTATCGCTGGGGCGACGGTGCCGCCACTCTGCTTGATTTCCATTTAAGAGCCAGTGCTCGGGAGTTTCCCACCAGTGCGGAAACCGGTGAAGAGATCGTACTGAGTGTTGCATTCAGATTTAACCGCCCGGTGATTAATCCGATTCTGGGTTTCACCATTAAAACCAAGGAAGGGGTCACGGTTTACGGCACTAACTCGTATTTATTGGAGTGTGTGGAAATACGCTCCATGGGAGAGTCCGGTAGCGCTGCGACTGCCAGTGTCAGATTTATAAATAGACTCGCGACGGGTGATTATTTTATATCCCTAGGGATCGCCTCCCGAGAGGGCGAAGACATCATTGCTCATGACCGACGTTATGACTCTATTCATTTGATTGTCGAGCCTACCCCTAAACTGTTGGGGCTGATTGACCTTGCAGCTGCCATGACAATCGATCCGGTAGATCCAAATGTTTAAACTCGATGATTATGGCTATACCAAGGATGATGCGACGAATGTATGGGTTCGCGCTGATTTTCAGGGCATCGCCTACAGTGATGGTGATAGTGCCGAAACTGAATTGGCGAGCATCATCCATAACGCAAATGACGTTTCTGTATTGTCGGATGAACTCCCGCAGTACTGCACCGATTGGGCAAAGCTTTATCATTTGAGTGCGACGCGGGCTAATATCCTGCGTCCGTTTGAACACTTATTAAAGTCTCGCGTGCTAGAGATCGGTGCCGGTTGTGGCGCCATCAGCCGTTACCTTGGTGAATGCGGAGCGGACGTGTTGTGCCTCGAAGGAAGCCCGCGTCGAGCGGCCATTGCAGCGAGTCGCACGCGGGATCTGGATAACGTCACGGTACTGGCCGAGCGGTTCGATGACTTTAAAGTCGAAGAGCAATTCGACGTGGTCACTCTGATTGGCGTGCTTGAATACGCCAGCATGTTCAGTAATGCCGATGATCCGGCCTTAGCAATGCTTAAGCGAGTTCGCAAACTATTGAAGCCCGATGGGCATCTATTTATCGCCATCGAAAATCAGTTGGGGTTGAAGTATTTTGCGGGGGCTCCCGAAGATCATGTCGGTATCACCATGTATGGAATTGAAGGCCGTTACGAACATGGCCAACCCAAAACCTACGGCAGGAAAGAGCTCAAAGATCTAATCACGAGCGCGGGGTTTAGCTCTTCCAGCTTCCTGGCCCCCAGCCCGGATTACAAACTGCCCAATTCGATCATCACGGAGGGTGGCTTCGAGAGTGACGAGTTCGACGCTGCGGCCTTGGCATGGCAAAACGTTAAGAAGGATCCGCAGCTTCCAGAGCAGACCACCTTTAACTTGGAAAAAGCTTGGTCGGTCGTCATTGACAACCGTCTAGGCATGGATCTGGCGAACTCCTTTCTGATTGTGGCGTCCTGCGGGAAAAATGAACCGCTTGACGTTGACGTGCTTGCCTACCACTACAGCACTGGCAGGAGGACCCGTTACTGCAAGGAATCAGTGTTCGTCAAAACACCGCAAGGTATTCAGGTCCGTTACAGAAAGCTGGGAACTCTTGCTAGCGATGTGACGGAAGCGAGCCTTGAGGATGGCTTCAAATATGTGCTTCCAAGTGTGGACGCCTATGCCAAGGGCAGCGTGCTCAGTCTTGAATTTCTTGATCTCGCGGCACGTCGCGACTGGAGCGTGGAAGGTTTTACGCCATTTTTACAAAAGTATCTCGCGTGCCTGAGGACGCTCCTCAAAAAGGAGGGGGCCGACTTCGAATTACTCTCGGCCAAGTCTCTGCTTCCGGGTCGTTTTATCGATGCGGTCCCTCAAAACATAGTTGTCGGAGCGGGCGACGTTCCACAATTCATAGATGTTGAGTGGGAAAGTTCTGAGGGCGTTGAGCTCGGCTACTTGATGATGCGGGCGCTTCTGCTGCTCATGGCAGCAGCAAGTCCTTTCTATCCGAGTACTTCTTCGGTCAGTCGGCAGGAGTTCGTCACCCAGCTGTTGGCAAGTGCTGGTATGGACATTAGCCCTGAAGACCTTGCGCGCTACATCGGTACCGAGGCGGCTTTTCAGGAGCGGGTAACCGGTGCTGACGCGAATCGCTTCCTGAATTGGTCTCCCGATGCGATGGTCCATAAGCTCGGCGTGACGCATATGCCGTCCAAGCACGCCAAGCTCTATATAAGTGACGAGGCAGGGAATCTTTCAGAGGAGTCCGCCCTGCTCCGAGTGGTAGATGATGGACCTCAACTAATCAGGTTTACCCTTCCTCGCGCGCTGCCCAAGGGGGGATTGCTGCGGTTTGACCCCATCAATAGACGTCAAAGCTTTTCGATTCACTCGATCAGGGTGTACTCTAGCGCCGAAAAGATTTTGGAGTGGCAAGATGACATCAGTCAGCCGCTTGTCATTGCGTCCGCGATGCGGATTTCCGAAGTCGGGCGCGACACGCTTTATCTAGCGCTGAGTGACGATCCGAGCGTGATGATTCCTCTGCAA
Organism: Pseudomonas sp. W22_MBD1_FP4; assembly: GCF_052113765.1. Taxonomy (NCBI): domain Bacteria; kingdom Pseudomonadati; phylum Pseudomonadota; class Gammaproteobacteria; order Pseudomonadales; family Pseudomonadaceae; genus Pseudomonas; species Pseudomonas sp. W22_MBD1_FP4. Next base: position 112,349 of record NZ_JBGQOI010000002.1, read on the forward strand.
GCAGAAACGCTTAGTGGTACCGATCAACTAGAGCTAGAAGTAAGCTTCACCTTATTCACGGAAGAGCAACTGGCTCAAGAGATCGAAGTGCTGAATCAATCTGGACTCACACGCAATAATGCTGAATTGCAAAATAAACTCGAACAGTTTTTAGACTCAAGTAGCAAGCTGGATTTGATTGCTGACTCAAACAGTAAGCTTGACGTTATCCTGGGTTCAAATAACAAACTTGACCTGCTAGTTGACTCAAATAAAGAAATTACAAATATTCTGGAGTTGGTAAAGGCTTCGATAGCATCCAACAATGCGGATGTGATTTCCCGAATCATTCGCGAAAAAGATGAAGAGGTTCAAGTCGTCGTCGAACAAATTCGACAGCAGGCTGAGGAGCACGAGGCATTCGTTCAACTTTTGAGCGAGCAGAAAAAATTAGAACTGGACGAGAAAGACTCCCAGATTGAAGAGTTCATCGCAGCGACTGCACTTGAACACGCGCATTCAGAGGCCGAGCGGCTTCAGATCCTTGCGACATTGCATCAACAGGCGTCTCTAAAAGACGAGGCACTGCAACACACGCTGGCCAAGTGGCAAGAGTCGTTGCTGGAGAAGGATGTTCATATCGCCAGTCTTGAAGAACGACTGCGTGTACAGCAGGTACAGAAAGACACTCATATCCATAACTTGAACCTGCAGATCATCGCGATGCAGTCATCGTCAAGTTGGAAGGTTACTTCACCCCTGCGAAAACTCGTTAAGAGCGTTAGACAAGCTAAGAGTTTATGGCGCCTGTTGCCCGCGGTTATCCGTCGAGGCGGTGGATTGCGCAGGACCATGCGCAAGGCTATTGCAGTTTGGCGTCAACAAGGCATTGCTGGCTTGAAGGCACGGGTGGTGTGGGTTGCTGGTGCGAGCAACTTTGCATTTGTAGGCAAGGAAACTCGTGAGGTTCCAGATCGCCACGATTATTCCAGATGGGTTCAGTACTACGACACCCTTGATGAAAATGGTCGCTGGAAAATCAGCGAAGAAATTCGTAAGTGGAAAACCAAGCCACTCATTTCGATCATTATGCCCGTCTACAACCCGCCTTTGGGCTTGTTGCGTGAGGCGGTCGAGAGCGTTAAGTCCCAGCTCTACAAAAACTGGGAGCTGTGTATCGCGGACGACGCTTCCAATGATCCTGAGGTCATCGCCTATCTCAAGTCGCTGAAGCAGCAGGATCAGCGTATTAAAGTGGTGTTCCGCCAGCAAAATGGTCATATCTCCAATGCCAGTAATTCGGCGCTGGAATTGGCGTCGGGGCAGTACATCGCTCTGATGGACAATGACGACTTGCTCGCCGAACACGCATTGTACTGGGTGACCCGTGCTGTTCATGATTGTCCGGATGTTGGCGTTATCTATTCAGATGAAGACAAAATCGACACTGCCGGTAAACGAAGCTCGCCTTATTTCAAATCGGGTTGGAATGAGTTCTTGTTCCGTTCCCAGAATATGGTTTGCCATTTGGGCGTATACCGTTCGGATCTGGTGAAAGCTGTCGGAGGGTTCCGCACAGGGTTTGAAGGCTCCCAAGACTACGATCTGGCGTTGCGATGCATCGAGAAACTCGACCGCAATCAAATCGTACACATCCCTCGCATTCTCTATCACTGGCGTATGCACGCTGGCAGTACCGCCATGGCTGGCGACGAGAAGCCTTATGCCGCGCTCGCTGGTGTCAAAGCCCTAGATGAACATCTCCAGCGCAAAGGTGATATCGGTACTACAGAGCTTTTACCGATGGGCATGTATCGCGTTCACTACACGCCTCCCGTGACGCCGCCATTGGTTACTCTGATTATTCCCACGCGCAACGCCCACTCGTTGGTCAAGCAATGCATCGACAGTATTCAGGCGCTGACTACCTACAGTCATTATGAAATTATCTTGATCGATAATGGATCGGACGATCCGGTTTCTATCGAATATTTTGCAGCGCTCGACCAACAGGACAACGTTCGCGTGTTGCGTGACGATGGGCCGTTCAATTATTCCGCATTGAACAATGGCGCCGTCAGAATGGCGCGCGGTGAGCTGATTGGCCTTGTTAACAACGACATTGAAGTCATCACGCCGCAATGGCTGGATGAGATGGTGTCAATCGCACTACAGCCGAACGTTGGAGCAGTAGGGGCGCGGCTGTGGTATCCCGATGATCGCCTGCAACACGGTGGCGTCGTGGTGGGTGTGGGGGGAGTTGCAGGTCACTCGCACAAATACTTGCCAAAAGGTGACTACGGCTACTTTTGCCGGGCGGCGCTGATTCAAGAGTTTTCTGCTGTGACCGCGGCTTGCCTAATCATCAAGAAAAGCATTTTTGAACAGGTAGGCGGTTTGGATGAAGAAAACCTTAAGATTGCCTTCAACGATGTCGACTTCTGCTTGAGGGTGCAGGAGGCGGGCTACATCAATGTGTGGACCCCTTTTGCAGAGCTCTATCACCACGAGTCCGCGACGCGTGGCTTGGAAGATACGCCTGAGAAAAAGGAAAGATTTTCTAATGAGGTTGTTTATATTCAAAGCCGCTGGCCGAATATTTTGGAAGACTACGCCTACAGCCCGAACCTGACATTGGACCATGAGGATTTTGGCTTGGCCTGGCCACCTAGGGTAAAACTTTAATCCACCGGGATCGCTGTCTGATCTGAAATAGGGCTCTGTTGGCGAGTAAAAGACTCTTGAAGTTGGCCTGTGCAGCGGCAGTGACCTGTCAATCACTATCGCCGCTGCCCTAACGGGGTGACGGAATCTGCGCGTACTCGATCAGGATCGTAAGGCCATGATTTACGCGCGGAAGCGGCTCGCCTTCGGAGGGCATTGGGAAGGTAGTCAGGGTGATCGGGCCAGCAGAGCATGCGCTATGTTGCGTGACCACCGTTTTTCCTGGCGCTATCTTCGTGGTCCCTTTTATGAAGAAATGTTTCGTCTGTGGTAACGTTGCCCGCGAATAAAAGGCACTGTGTTTGAGTATGCCTTAGCGTTTGCTTCCCGTTATTTTCATAAGTTTATTTTGTAGTAGGTTACCCAATGTTCAGGGAAGAGTTCTCGTGACTGTCCATATTGCATCTCCCGGCTTTCCGCTAGTTGTCGATCTCGACGGTACGCTGCTGCGCTCCGACATGCTGCTGGAAACAGGTATGGCTTTTGTCCGCCATAAGCCCTTGAGTCTATTCAAGGTTTTTGGATGGCTGACCAAGGGAAAGGCTGTCCTGAAAGAGGAGCTCGCCCTCGCCAACCCTATTGATGTCAGTGTCTTACCTTTCGATCCGGTAGTGATTGAGCTGATCGAGGATGAGCGATGCAAAGGTCGTACCATTGTTCTGGCTACGGCCAGTCATCACAGCCTTGCCGAAAGTATTGCAGAGCACCTCCAATTATTTGACTTGGTGCTGGCGTCGGATGCCAACCGCAACCTGTCAGCTCATCGCAAGAGAGACCTTCTGGTCGAGCAGTACGGCGAGGGTGGCTTCGATTACGTGGGCAACTCCCATGATGACATCCTCGTGTGGGCTTCAGCCCGCAAGGCCTATGTCGTCAACCCGGAGTCAGGCGTTGAGCGTCGAGCTCAGTCCCACGGTAATGTGCAACAAGTCATTCATTCCAATACATCTGGTCTAAAAGACTGGCTGAAGGCTTTTCGGCTTCACCAGTGGATGAAGAATGCGCTGATTTTTGTTCCTCTGATCGCGGCTCACCAACTGACCAGCCCATTGCTCCTATGGCAGGGCATTCTGGCCTTTTTGTTTTTTGGGCTCTGCGCGTCAAGTGTCTATGTGCTCAATGACTTATTAGATCTCGCAGATGATCGACATCATCACTCCAAAAGAAACCGACCATTTGCGTCGGGACGATTGTCGATCAAATACGGAGTGCTCGTCTTTCCACTACTGTTGCTTGGCGCTTTTGCCGGCGCCATATGGCTATTGCCTTGGGCGTTTTCTGGCGCGCTCGTCGTTTATTACATATTGACGCTGGCCTATTCGCTTTTATTGAAGCGACAAATGGCTATCGACGTGATCGCACTGGCCGCTCTCTATACCTTGCGCATAATTGCAGGGGCGGCAGCATTTGGATTGGCGCTGACCTTCTGGATTCTGGCGTTTTCAATGTTCATTTTCTTGAGCCTCGCGCTGGTTAAGCGTTACGCAGAGCTACGCGAAGCGAAGCGAAAGGGCGATACCGGGAAGACTCGTGGTCGAGGCTATTACCCGGCGGATCTGGAAATGATCTCCTCGTTGGGAGCCTCTTCCGGCTATCTGGCGGTCATGGTGTTGGCGTTGTACATCCACGACCAGGCCACCACTGGCCTTTACGCCCATCCGCAAGTCATTTGGTTGGCCTGCCCGTTGCTGCTGTTCTGGATAACCCGAGTGTGGATGCTCACGCATCGCGGACAAATGCATGACGATCCCGTGGTGTTCGCGATCCGCGACCGTATCAGCTTGATTGTCGGCGCATTGTTTGGGCTGGTGTTCTGGGTGGCTGCATGAGCCGTGCGCTTTATTCCTGGGGCTGCTATCCGCGTACGCCTCAAACTGCACACGCGTTTAGCTGGCTTAGCGACGTCGCCGCTCTACGGGATGCAGTGGTCGCGGCGCAGGGCAGCACGCTGCCCTATGGTAACGGACGCAGTTATGGCGACAGTTGCATGGCCGATAGCAATCATGTTTTGCATATGCGAAGCCTTGATCGCTTCATCCAGGCCGACTGGCAGCAAGGCATTGTTACCGCCGAAGCAGGTGTAACCCTCGCCGAGATACTGGCAATCGCTATACCACAAGGCTGGTTCTTGTCCGTCACGCCAGGCACGCAGTTCGCAACACTAGGCGGTGCGATTGCGAACGATGTCCACGGAAAAAACCATCACCTGCGCGGCACTTTCGGCAACCACGTACGTTCCTTCGGTTTGTTGCGACACAACGAAGAACATCTGAGCTGTTCCCCAACTGAAAATACAGAGCTTTACGCTGCGACCATTGGCGGCCTGGGCCTGACGGGGATTATTACCTGGGCGCAAATTCAGTTGATCCCGATTCGCGCGAGCCAGATAGATAGCAAAGTGGTTCGATTCGAGAACCTGGCGGAGTTTTTCAATTTGTCCGCTGAACTGGATCATCAGCATGAATACAGTGTTGCCTGGATCGATTGCCTGGCGAAGGGCCCCCAGACTGGGCGCGGTGTATTCATCGTGGGTGACCATGCCCGTTATGGCTCACTGGAAGTGGACGCGCGGACAAAGTTGAGTGTTCCGCTGACACCGCCAATTTCCCTGATAAACAATCTGTCCTTGCGTGCCTTCAATGATTTGTATTGGCGGGTACATCCTGCGCAGAGCACACGCAAACGTAGCAGCTACGAACCGTTTTTTTATCCATTGGACCGCATCCTGCATTGGAACCGTATTTATGGCCGCCGTGGGTTCCAGCAGTACCAGTGTGTGATTCCTGACGCAGTCGCTGACGTGGTCATGCGCGACCTGCTGGGCGCTATTGCCGAGTCAGGGCAGGGCTCGTTTCTAGCCGTGCTCAAACGCTGTGGAGACATCGCTTCTCCGGGCCTGCTTTCGTTTCCGCTGCCTGGAACTTCCCTGGCCCTCGACTTTCCCCACAAGGCGGATCTGGCGCGTCTGTTCACCCGGTTGGATGCCATCGTTCGCGAAGGAGGAGGGCGTCTGTACCCGGCCAAGGATGCTCACATGAGCGGCGCCGATTTTCGCCAGGCCTATCCTGGCTGGGAGCGACTGGAAGCGTTGCGTGATCCCTCGCTGAATTCCCACTTTTGGAAACGAGTTACTCAATGAAACGAATTTTGATTATTGGCGCTACATCGGCCATCGCCACTGCTTGCGCTCGCCTTTGGGCAGAACAAGGCAGCGAGTTCTTTCTCGTCGCTCGCAGTGCCGACAAGCTCGCACAAGTCTCGGCGGATCTCACCGCGCGCGGTGCAAAAACAGTGACTGTTCACTGCATGGATGCCACCGATTTTGCTGCCCATGGCCCGATGCTCGAAAGCTGTGCCGCTACGCTGCAACAAATTGATGTTGCGCTCATAGCACACGGTACTTTGCCAGATCAAAAAGCGTGTGAGCGGGATGTCTCTGTTGCATTGGCAGAGCTCAGCAACAACGGAACGTCGGTGATTGGTCTGCTCTCGCTTCTTGCCAATCAATTTGAGACCCAGCGCTGTGGCACGTTAGCGGTGATCTCATCTGTGGCAGGCGACCGCGGCAGGCCTTCGAACTACCTTTATGGTACGGCGAAAGCGGCGGTGTCGACCTTCTGTGAGGGGTTACGCGCGAGGATGTTCAAGGTCGGCGTGCATGTGATGACAATCAAGCCGGGGTTCGTTGACACGCCTATGACTCGTGGTCTGGCCTTGCCGGCTGCGCTGCTGGCGACGCCAGAACAAGTGGCGGCTCTTATCATCAAAGGCGTTGAAAAGCAAAAAGACACACTGTATGTGCCGGGGTTTTGGCGCCTAATCATGCTGATTATAAAAAGTGTACCAAGTGTAATTTTTAAAAGGCTCAACCTTTAATTTTATCTTGTTGCGTTGGGCTTTATTGGGGAGGGATATTTTGAAATCTAATAGTATTCGTAATTTTACGGTCGCCGCGTTGCTTCTATGCATTGCCATCGTAATAACTTCACTCATAGGCGGTGTAATTTCATTTTCCCCCGTGCCCTATTGGGACATGTGGGACGGCTATATCGATTTCTACACAAAAGTGTCTGAGGGTAATTATGCCGCTTGGTGGGCGTCGCATAACGAGCATCGAATTGTACTATCCAGACTTTTCTTCTGGAATGACATCCGCTGGTTTGGTGGGTTAAGTTACTCACTTATCCTTATAAACTACCTGCTTGCAGCGGCGGGCTGCCTGGTGTTTGTCAAGTTTCTAAGTGAGGCGTTTAAACACCTTCCGAACAAAGCCACTCGCCCTTTCTTCATGTGTGTACTGGTAAGTTGGTTGTTTTGCTGGAGCCAATACGAGAACTTCACGGTCGGCTTTCAAAGCCAATTTTTTATGGCGCAGTTGTTGCCGCTGTGTGCTTTCTATTTTATTTATAAAATGTCCAGCGTTCCGCAAAAATCCACGCGTTACTTTGTCTGTGCTGTGCTGTTTGGGGTGCTCGCGGTCGGTACCATGGCGAATGGTGTTATAACCATGCCTCTTTTGTTGCTGTATGGCGTGTTCTGCAGGATCGGCTGGCGTAGAAATGCGATTGTAGGTGTCCTTGCGGTCGTTTGCATAAGCTTTTACTTTTATAAGGCACCGGTGAAAGAAGGTTCTTTGCTGCGTACCTTGTTGAACGATCCATTGGGGATTGCACACTACATATTTGTCTACGTAGGCAGCCCGTTTTATTATATTGCACCTTTTTCAGAAAATTCGCTGAAGGTTGCTGTTGCGGCTGTTGCTGGCTTTTTACTTATTGTTGTCATCGCTGCCCAGGCTTATTTGACTATTCGCTCCAGCCAGAAAAACTACCTTCATCTCAGTCTGCTGTTATTTGTTCTTTATATCGGTGGGACGGCGCTGGGGACTGCGAGCGGACGCCTGGAGCTGGGCGTCGAGCAAGCGTCGAGTAGTCGATATACTACTCCGGCGCTCATGTTATGGGCCGCCCTGTTTGTCATGATGATGCCGATTTTGTCTCGTTGGGCCGAAAAATATCGCGTTATACTCCCAATTTTCTTAATGCTCTCAATTGCTTTGTTGCTGGGACAGTCACGCGCGCTTGGGGCGAAGAGCGATGAGCATTTCGAGCGGCTCGTTGCGGCTTTGGCACTCGAACTCAATGTCAGTGATAAAGCCCAGATCAATTATGTTTATCCGAGAGTTGATCGGGCTCTTCATGTTGCCCAAAGCGCATCTGAACATAATATCTCTATCTTTGGTATTAAACCTATTCTTGGTGCTCAGCGAAAAATCGGTACCTTGAGTAATCGCACTGATGGAAAACAGTGTTTGGGAAGTGTCGAGCAAATCACCCCTATTGTGGGGGAGGAACGTTGGGCCGCGATCAGTGGTTGGATCTATGATGAAGCCTCTGAAACGGTTCCGCGCTCAGTTGTTATCCTCGATCAAAAAAATATTGTTGTGGGTTACGCGGTGACTGGTGGTAGCCGAAGTGATATAGCCGAAATTGAGGGGGCCAGCGCTGCTAACGCTAAGCTCAAGGGCTATGTACTCAAAGGTAGCCTTGGTGGTCAGTTGAAGATCATCTCCAGCGGTTCGTGTTACTTCAATGTATTGTCTACCCCCATTCTGTACAGCTTCAGTCTGGTCAACCCAGGTGTGAATGCCACTGCTGTGACAACTTCGGATGTCGTACAGGGAACAGAATGGAGTGGCACTGACTCGTGGCACTCCAAGATTGATGGGCTGACGGTGATGGGGAGCTGGCGGCAATCAGATGCTGATACAGGGTCGATTGTGCTACGCCTCAAGCGAGGCGATAAGTTGCTGTATAGATCAGGTCCCACAAGCGGTCGCCAGACACTTCAGGTGAACGACGAGCCGAATAGCTTCTCTGTTCTTCCAATTGCCACTGAATGGGCAGCATTGGATTTTTCCGATAAGCGATTCCCTGAAAGTTTCACCATAAAGATTTCAGATAACGGCGATGCTTGGGGCGAGTGGTCTGCGATAGCGCTTAAGACTGATCACAACTAAATTTTCGCCCACGAGTGAGGCAGATTCAATGCAAGCAACACTGAACAAAAAAATTATTCTTCCCGGCGGTGCCGGCCTCGTGGGCCAAAATCTGGTTGCCCGGTTCAAGGCAAAGGGCTACACCGATATTGTGGTGCTGGATAAGCACCGCGCGAACCTTAAGGTGCTGAAGCAGGTTCAACCCGATGTAACTGTTGAGTATGCCGACCTTGCTGAGCCAGGCGAATGGCAGCGCCACTTCGTAGGTGCCGACGTCGTCGTGATGCTTCAGGCGCAGATTGGTGGTCTCGATTATCAGGATTTTGTGCGCAATAACGTCGATGCCACTGCGTTGATTCTTGAAGCCATCAAGTTGAACGATGTTCCTTGCCTGGTGCACATCAGTTCGTCTGTTGTGGAGTCCCTGGCAGATGACTTTTATACGAGGACTAAAAAAGATCAGGAAAAGATGGTGCTCGACAGCGGTATCCCATGCCCTATCCTGCGTCCGACCCTGATGTTTGGCTGGTTTGACCGTAAGCATTTGGGTTGGCTGTCGCGCTTCATGAAGAAAGTCCCGGTTTTTCCGATTCCAGGACATGGCCGCTATATGCGTCAACCCCTGTATGTGGGTGACTTCAGTAATGTAATCATCAGTTGCATAGAAAATAATATTAAAGACGGCATCTACAATATTTCAGGGCATGAAAAAATCGATTATATCGATATGATTTGTGTCATCAAAACGGCCATAAAAGCCAAAACCCCGATTGTGCGCATTCCGTACACATTGTTCTACGGCTTGATCTGGATGTGGGGGTTGTTTGATAAAAACCCGCCCTTCACGACTCAGCAGTTAGCAGCGTTGAGTACCAAAGACGAGTTCGAAGTAATCGATTGGCCGGGTATTTTCGGAGTTCCGTACACACCCTTTGCCGAAGCGGTGGAAGAAACATTTAACGATCCAACTTACGGCAAAGTGGTTCTGGAGTTTTGAGTATGGGGCAGCGAATTGCGGTATTGGGTGCGGGTCCTATGGGGCTTGCCGTAGCGTACCAATTGGCACGTGACGGGCACACGCCAGTTATTTTTGAGGCGGATGATCGTGTCGGTGGTATGACGGCAGCGTTTGATTTTTCCGGTTTGACCATTGAACGTTATTACCACTTTCATTGCATTTCCGACCATGCGTTCCTCACCATGCTGGATGAGTTGAGCCTGGCGGATCAGATGCGCTGGGTGGAAACCAAGATGGGTTATTGGTATCAAAACCGCCTTCAGCCATGGGGTAATCCCATAGCGCTGCTCAAGTTCAAGGGGTTGAGTCTGGTTGCCAAGGTTCGCTACGGCCTGCACGCTTTTCTTTGCACAAAGCGTAATGACTGGAAGCCACTGGACGATGTTGAGGCCACAGGCTGGATCCGTCGCTGGGTAGGTGAAGAGGCCTGGGAAGTCTTGTGGCGTCGGTTGTTCGATTACAAGTTCTATGGCTACGCCAGCAACCTTTCTGCCGCCTGGATCTGGAGCCGTATTCGCCGCATAGGTCGTTCCAGATACAGTCTGTTCCGCGAGAAACTCGGTTATCTGGAAGGCGGCTCAGAGACACTGTTGCAGGCCATTAAGCGGGACATCGAAGCCCATGGCGGCGATATCCGTTTGAAGGCGCCTGTCACCAAAGTGCTGATGGAAGGTGGGAAGGTTCATGGGGTCGAGGTAAATGGCGTAATTGAGCACTTCGACAAAGTGATCAGTACCATTCCATTGCCTTACGTCCCAAAGGTGATGCCGGATCTGCCCGATGACATTCTCGAGCGCTTCAAGGCACTGAAGAATGTGGCCGTGGTTTGCGTGATTGCAAAGCTGCGTAAACCACTGACCGAAAACTTTTGGCTGAACACCAACGATCCGGATATGGATATTCCCGGCCTAGTCGAGTACAGCAATCTGCGACCTCTGGATCAGCACATTGTCTATGTGCCGTTCTATGTACCCGGCGAGCATCCGAAATTCGCTGAGCCGGATGAGGTTTTTCTCGACAAGGTTCGCCGGTATTTCAAAAAGATCAATCCAGCGCTGACGGACGATGACTTTATCGACCTGCGTGCCAGTCGTTATCGGTACGCACAGCCGATTTGTGATCCTAGTTATCTGGACCGGCTGCCTCCCGTATCGCTGCCGGTGGTTGGGCTATGGGTGGCGGATACGTCGTATTACTATCCTGAGGATCGCGGTATCTCTGAGAGTATTGATTTTGGTCGGAAGATGGCACGGGATGCAGTCAAGTGATTCAGCAATTCATGTCCCGGCAGTTCTTGACGTTTCTGTTCACCGGTGGAACCGCAGCAGTTGTGAACTTCGGCTCACGAATCATTTATAGCCATTGGGTTGGTTTTTCGACTGCGGTAATCCTGGCTTATATCACCGGCATGATTACTGCGTTCGTGCTGGCGAAACTTTTTGTTTTCAAAGAAAGCGAACAGTCGGTGCAACGATCAGCCGTAATTTTCGTTCTTGTCAATATCGTTGCTGCGCTGCAAACATGGTTGATTAGTATGGGGCTGGCGTTTTATATCTTGCCAGCGTTGGGCGTACAGGCGTTTATAGATGAGATTGCTCACGCGGTCGGTGTTGCTGTGCCAGTATTCACCAGCTATTTGGGGCATAAACGCTGGTCATTTCGTTGAAGTACTGAAGTGTTGCCACTCATCGCTACTGCCAGCGTTACTTAAAACCTGGCAGTTATTAGCGATATGTGTGAGACGGCGCTGTTCAAATGGCGTGATATACCTATGCCCGGTTGTTTGGAAAGTAAGACGGTTCGATTGCCGCATGCAATCTAAGATTTGGAGAGATAGTCAATGAGCAGTGCCGGGACAGCCCCCATAATGTCATCACGGAAAATATGGATAGCGTCATGCGTACTTTTGCTTATTTCTGTGCTGATAACCTTCGTTTCGTTCGCCCCGCATATGCCTGAAAATGCTCTCGACCCTTCATGGATGTGGGGTATGAGCTATGCAGTTGATAACGGTATCAGCCTCGGTAATGATATGGTTTTCACATATGGTCCGCTGGCTAATGTGTACACTTGGGTATATTCCTTAAAGTACGGGAATTTTTATTTTATATTGTCTCTGTATCTCGCTGTTGCTATGTATTTTGGTATTTGGTCAATCTTTGTTGATCGACGTCGCGTTATTCCAGTCATCATGTTGGTTTTGGTTTTTGCGTGGTTCGGAGATCGCAAGGACGCTTTTTTCATGGTGATGCCCATTATCGTACTGTTCAATGTAATTGGATCGAACTTAGAAGGGGAGAGGTGGAAGGGGCGTCGTCTATATGTGTTTATAGCTTTACTTCCTGTCTTTGGGATACTGCCTCTGATCAAGCTCAGTTTTTCGGTGATTTGTGGCTTCAGTGCATTAATCGCAATTTTGCTTTTTGTGCTTCAGCGTGAGTACAAGGCGATAGCTGCAGTCTTACTGATTCCTGTGATCACACTTATTAGCTTGTGGGTAGTAGTTGGGCAGAAGCTAAGTGATCTTCCCATGTATGTTTTTAATGCTCTTCCAATTATTTCAGGATACACCGAGGCTATGGCTATCTACGGGAGCCTGGTAATTCCTGCTGTCGCATTAGTTGGGTCCGTGGTTGTTCTATTCGGTATCTTGAACTCTGCGCGATTGTCCAAGTTGCTCGTAGCTACTGTGGCAGTACTGGGCGGCACTTACCTATTCCTGCTATTCAAGGCTGGCTTCGTTCGGCAGGACACGCACCCTGCGATGATGGGTATTGGGATTATGACTCTCGCCTTACTGGCTTGGCCCCTGATCCACTCATTACGCACTCTCGGTACAACGGTTATCGCGATTGTCTTGGGCTCTGCAGTGGCTTTCGTGAGCCTGTCCACCCATCCTGTTGGAGTCACCAATTACTTTTTATCGCGCGCTGAATCGAGCTTGAACGGCGCTTTGATTCGAGTATTGGACCCGGATGTGTTAGCTGCAAATTTCAAGGCGGCCAAGCAGGAAATTGCGGTAAGTGATCCCATTCCTAAATTGAATGGCTCTACCGACGTCTACTCTTACGGACAGGCTGCTTTACTCGCGTCTGATAACGAGTGGTCCCCCAGGCCGATTTTCCAAAGCTACTCGGCGTATACGCCTGCACTACTTGAAAAAAATGCCAATTTTCTTCAAAGCAACCGAGCGCCGAAAAATATAATTTTCAATATAGAGCCCATCGACGGGCGCCTCGCTTCTCTAGAGGATGGCGCAAGTTGGCCTGCACTGTTTCAGCAGTATGAGCCCCAAGCGTTGGCTGGTAAAAGAATCATCCTCTCTCGCAATAACAATCCTGCGCCAACGCTCGTTGATCTTGGGCAGGCTGATACTCGAATGGGGCAACCGGTCAAGATTCCTGACTTTGACGGGCAGGTGTACATGACGGTTAAAGTCAGGCCGAGTATGCTGGGTAAACTCAAATCCTTACTGTTCAAGCCCAGCTATCTTTTAGGTCGGGTGACATTGAAAAGCGGCCAAATTCTGGAGTACCGTGTTATTTCAGGAATGATGCAAACACCGTTCCTGGTATCACCACTGGTCGAGAGTTCGAAAGAGTTTTTGTCCATGTATGTGAGTGCTGAGTTTATTGATATCAAGAAGGTCGACAGTATCGCGATATACAGTACAAAAGATAATGACCGTGGTTGGCTGGATGCGGTAGGTGTGAAGTTCTATGGCATGAAAAACCCGCACAGTAGACGCGCCAGTGAGTTGTTGAATATTGCTAAGCTCAAAGCGGCTACCCAACCAGTATTAGCGGAGTGTGTTGGCTCATTGGACGCTATCAATGGTAGTCCGGTGGTGAAGGGAGCTGCCAAGGTCAATAATTTCATTTCCGTCCGAGGTTGGAACGCCGAGAAAGCCGATTCGAACATGGACAATGTTCAGCGTGTTGTCTTTTTAAGTGGGGATAAGGGCTTGCTCATGGCGAATATTAACAGTGAGCCGCGCGTGGACGTGGCCGATCACTTCAAAGCACCGCAAATGCTGATGGCGGGGTATTCCGGCTATGTTGATGTGACCGACCTGCAAGGCCGTTATGAGCTGACCACTGGGATTGAGCGCAATGGACAGGTCATCCGCTGTCCCCAGCCGCCGGTTGAGATCTTCGTCAAGTAAAGCTCACCGTAACCGGGTCGCGATCGAGGACAAGTATGACGGGAAGGCCTATCTTGGGCTCCAGCTTTATACTCCCCGAACTAATACACTGTAGGGGGGAACGCCCTACAGTGCCGTGACTGAGTAAACGATCCATCACCCACGCATTCAAAACCTCAACTTGAAATCTGATGCTCTGCTCCGATCCTTTTCTGGAGCCAGCCCCTCATGAGGCGACCCGGCGCCAAAGTCAAAAAGTGTACCTCTATCCCTAGCCCGTCGACGTCCAAAAGTCTATCGATGGCCTCGCTGCTTTGGTCGTGCTGTTATCAAAGTAGCGGTGTTCGGCCCTGTGCTTTTCGTCTTTCTCAACAAGCCATGCAACTGGTCGAAGATATTGTATTAGGAGCGCAACTGCTTCTGCCTTTGGCTCAAGCGCCTCGAATCCGAACGTTTTAAAACATCGCCTAGGCCTGCGAAGAGGTGATCGTCCTGGCTGTTCTGGAACTTAACTGGTTACTCGACGGTTTTTACCTTTGGCGTAATCGCCCTCATCAGGTTTTGAACACACGCTAAGTAGGCTGACGGTGCAGTCCGGGCCATGATTTCGCTGCCCGACGACATTCCGGATAATCCTGTTTTGCCCAAGCAACTGTTGCTTGAGGCGCTCAGCCGTCAGGAAGAAGTGCCCGGGCTTATCAAACCCACATCGTCGTTGGCTCCTCGCAACTCGAATGCCCGTGCGCTTTAGAAGCACGCTATCACTGGTTTGTCTAATGATATTGTGGAGCTGCTGCCGGTTGTTTCAATGTAGAGGTCGATCGGCCTTTTACTTTTTTTGAATGCAATTTGCACGCGCGCCTCACCAGCATTGTAATACCGGCTGATGCTTTCAAACTTGGAGCGTCCCTCACGCCGCCACTTTAACGTAACATACTCCCCCTTAGGGAGCGTAAGGCTTACGGCGTAACCTACGTTACGGCTGTTCTCGCAAATGTGTTCGACCAATTTTGTTATTCCGGCTGCAATAGCTGGGCCATCAGCTGATATACCCGGTATTTGGCCAGATTTAGTAATTTGTATTGAGTACCCTACGTCATCCGCTCCGAGTGGAGCGGTGGGGATTTTCAAGTCTTTTTCGAATTTAGAGAACTTCGCATAACCTCGATAATTGGTGTCGGTCTGCTTGATAGTATGCAGGGAGAATATAAGTACATATCCCAAGGCTATAAAGGTAGTTCCATTTAAAACGGTAATAGTCCTAATGTTGTTAAACGTGGCGATTATGATTAGGGCGTAAGGTACTACAAAATATCGACCGCCATTCAACAGCGGACTCAATGCCTGAGGCATGCCCTTCAGTGAGTAGAGTGCTGCGATAAAGGTAGCGAGGCCGCAAGCAACTAACGGCCATGAACCTCGGGCGGGGCGAATCATGGTTGCTAAAAATCCAACCCAAAATACTGAGGATGCTATGCGAGTTAAGAGGTTGTCCGATCCAAACGTTAAGAACGTGATCAGACTCGAAACCCAATGATCGATGATGGGATCAAGCTCTTGCGCGTTCCTAGGGTTGTTAAAAAGGACTACTGTTTGTAATGCTGCACCGATTGTGATGGTGGCCAGGAGCGCATATCGCTTATGGCGCACGCATTGAATGGCGGCGATAGGTAAAAAAAGTATTGAAAAAGGCCCGGTTAACGAAAGAACGGCGACGACTGGGATGGATCGATTTCCGAACGCCCAAGGCATTGATGCGATGACAGCCAGGACACAGCCAAGCCACCACTGAGAATTGGTAAGATTTAGAAAGGTTTCTCCTGAGTGAGGTTGTAGCAACGCAGCAAGCGGGACCATAAAGCTGATTAGTGCAAAATGTGGCCGGTCAGCCATTACTCTTCTTACTGACCAATACAACATAAGGGTGGAGAGCAGCCATCCACTGAAAAATATTATTGGTATCAGTGGAGCATTCACGACTGTTGCTAGAAACGCAAAAAGCCGTGGAAATAGGTGCAAGTACCCTGAGTAAGGATGAAACAGAGAGTAGAGCCCTAAGTGAACGGCCTTTGGATAAAATTCGGCACCGTCCTCCGCCCAGAGCGAGTTGCTGGCAAAATCAAGCATCCCGTAGCGTAACGACATCAGGGCCAGCACAGCCACGGCGAATAGGAGGAACTGCGTGCTGGCACGGTGTTTTTTGAAGATTTCCATATCAGTTATCCATTAACTTATAAGCCTGCCTATCGGGTATTGATGTTGCTGTGGGGGCCGGCCGTTGATCATCGGTGATTGCCACTGCGCCATCTTCCTGCGCCGTTGAAGTTTGGCCTGTGCCGGCGGGCTCGGCACCATACCTCCTGCGATACGGGGAAGCAACGGTCATTGAGCATGTAGGTTCGAGCACCGCAGATTGACTGGAAACCCAGTAAATTTGTCATTAAAAGTCGTGGCAAAAATTACCGGGCCTTAGCCACCTTCCCCACCCGCAACACCAACCCCAACGCCCCCCCAATCAACACCCCGCCGTATAGATGCGCCATCGATAACGGTTCGTCGAGCAACAACGCCCCCCACAGCACCCCAAACGGCGGAATCAGGAAGGTAGTGGTCATCGACCTCACCGGTCCAATAGCCGTCAGCAACCGGAAGTACAAAACGTACGCCAACGCCGTACACCCCAACCCCAACCCGAGCAACGATGCCCACACCTCCCAGCCACCCCAGCTCGCGGGCGGATGCAGGGCGGCGCTGTAGGCGAAGAGCGGCAACAGAAACAACGTCGCGCCGAGCATGCTGCCCAAGGCGGACAGGCGACTGTCCAACCCGCCACGCTGGTCCAGCCAACGCCGCGCGAGGAAGCCGGCGAAGCCGTAACAGGTGGTCGCCACCAGGCAGGCCACTGCGCCCATCAACAGCTCAAGGTCAAAGGCCACCGGCCCGGCGCGCGTGAGTACGCCTACACCAAGCAGGCCAAGGCTCACCCCGGCGATTTTTGAAGCGGTGAGCCGTTCGCTGAAGAACAGCCCGCCGATCAATACGCCCATCAGCGGCGTAGTGGCATTGAAGATCGCCGAGTAACCGGCCGGCAGCACTTGGGCGGCCACGGAGTACATGGTCGCCGGGATCCCGGAGTTGATCACGCCGAGCAACAGGACTGTCTTGAACTTGCCCTGGAAATCCCAGCGCACTCGCATTACTGCCAGCATCACCAGCAGGCCGACAGCGGCAATCGATACGCGGAAAAACGCGGTCGGCACGGGGCCGATTTCCGGGGCGATGATGCGCATGAACAAAAAGCTCGCGCCCCAAATGGCAGCCAGCCCCAACAGGTACAGGGTGTCGACAGGTCTCACGGAATATTCCTACATCAATAAGGCCGCGAGTGTTGCCCAGTCACCTGTCCGACACAATCACTGTTTACACGACAAACCGCGTCACCAAACCGTTGAGGTCCACTGCCAGGCGCGACAATTCCTGGCTGGCGGCCGAGGTCTGGGTAGCGCCGGCGGCGGTCTGGGTGGACAGGTCGCGGATATTCACCAGGCTGCGGTCCACTTCGCGGGCCACCAGCGCCTGTTGCTCGGCGGCGCTGGCAATCACCAGGTTGCGCTGGCTGATCTGCGAGATGGCGGCGGTGATTTTCTCAAGGGCGCTGCCGGCGCTGTTGGCCCGTTGCAGGGTCTGGCCAGCGTGCTCTGCGCTGCTGTTCAACGCTTCGACGGTGTCCTGCGTGCCTTGCTGGATACCGCTGATCATCTGCTCGATTTCTTCGGTGGAATCCTGTGTGCGCTGCGCGAGGGAACGCACCTCGTCGGCAACCACCGCAAAACCGCGCCCGGCTTCACCTGCGCGCGCCGCTTCAATCGCAGCGTTGAGGGCCAGCAGGTTGGTTTGCCCGGCAATCCCACGGATGACTTCCAGCACCTTGCTGATGTCCTGGGCCTGTACCGCCAGGCCTTCGGCTTTGTTCGAGGCGCCGAGTACTTCATCCACCAGGTTCTGGATCGAGCTGATGGTTTCGCTGATCTGGTAGTGGCCGTGCTTGCTGTCTTCATCCGAGGCCTGGGACGCTTCGGCGCTAGACACCGCATTGCCCGCCACTTCGTCCACGGCCGCGCTCATCTGGGTAACGGCGGTGGCGGCCTGTTCGATTTCATCGTTTTGCGCTTGCAGGCCGCGCGTGCTCTGTTCCATCACCGAGCTCATTTCTTCGGCGGCCGAGGCCAGTTGTTGCGCCGATTCGCTGATCCCACGGATGGTGGTCTGCAACTGCGTCTGCATGGTGACCAGGGCGCCAAGCAGTTGGGCCGGCTCATCATTGCCGCTGACGTTGATCGGTTGGCTCAAGTCGCCGGCGGCGATGGTGCGCGCCACGGACAGCGCCTGGCTGAGCGGCGCGGTGATGCTGCGGGTCAGCAGCCACGCCAGCAGCAAAGTGGCGATCAGTGCAATCACGATGATCAGGCCGACCACCCATTGCGCGCTCGAATACATCTGTGCGGCGGAGTCCGCGGCGGCTTCGACACCGTTCTGATTGAAGACGATCAGCTTTTCCAAACTCTGGGTGAGGAGGGTGCCTTGAGTCGCAAGGCGGTTGTTGAGCAGGTCAATAGCGTCTTGTTGCTGATCCTTATCGATCAAATCAACCATTTGGCCGACGATCGCCAGGTAGCCGGCCACGTCGGTTTTGACCTGCTTGAGCATCTCGCGCTCTTCGTCATTGGTCAGCAGGGTTTCATGGCGGGCCAGCAGGGTTTGCAGTTCGTTGCGCTGCAGGGTGATCAGGTTTCTGCTGTTGTCACGCACCCGGGACTCATCGGTGGTCACCAGGCGCAAAGCCTCCAGGCGGATACTGGCCGCGAAGGCCGCGCTGTCGTGGATATTCTCGATGCTCGGCATCCACGACTGCTCGATGACCAGCGCGCTTTCGCGCAGCTTGGCCATCTGCCCCAGGCCGAACAGGCCAACAATCACCAGCAAGCTGGCCAACACCCCAAAACTCAGACTGGCACGCAGACCGATCCTCATGTTCCTCAATGACATCTCAATGCTCCTTGGGCAATTAGAACCTGCTCCCGGATCGGTCTTTTGACCTTGTTAGGGTGGGAGAGGGCGCGCTGTATATCAAAGTGCCATCAAGGTGGTAATCGGGGTTTCCCTTAGTTGGATCCAACGCTTGAGGCGGGATCAAAATTGGAATTGGCACCGCTATTTCTGGCACCAAGTGCCAAGCCCCGCCGTTAGCGGCTATTGGTCAAACGGATGACGACTAATAGGTGTTTTTATTGACCGTATGGTCGAATTAAAAAAATTGAAAACAAATGTACGATGTGAACGAAGTTGTACAACGCAGCGCAAAAAATCAGCCTTCTCCTGCTTACATACACTGGCTAAGCTCAGGGCTTCCCGATGCTCGTTCGAGGTTTTCCGCATGTCGCAACCCACGCCCGCCCTCGCTATCGCCCGCACGATCCTCGACGGCTTCGACGATTACCGTGAGCACTTTCGCCAGATCACCGATGGCGCCCGCGAGCGTTTCGAAAAGGCGCAGTGGCAGCAGGGCCAGGCGGCGTCCGCGGCGCGGATCAACCTGTACGAAGAGAAGGTCTCTGAGGTGATCGCTGGCCTGCGCGCCCGTTTCGAAGACACGGACTTACTGGATGTCGACCTGTGGCCCTTGGTCAAAAGCGCCTACATCGACTTGATCGACCTGCGTTTCGACGATGAGCTGTCCGAGACTTGGTACAACTCGATCTTCTGCGGCCTGTTCAGCCACGACCTGATCAGCGACGGCTGCATGTTTATCCACACCACTCGGCCCAGCCTGCGTCGGGCGCGGGCAGCGCAGACCCGCACCTATACGCCCGCCGGTAAAATCGGCGAGATGCTTGCGCAGATCTTTGCGGACTACCGTTTCAGCGAGCCCTACGCCGATCTGAACGCAGACCTGCAGCGCCTCGAAGCGCAATTACGGGAAAACCTGCCCGATTGGGTGTGCAAGGACCCGGACCTCAAGGTCGAGTTGTTTTCTTCGGTGCTCTACCGCAACAAAGGCGCCTATCTTGTAGGTCGCCTCTACACCCGAGAGGAACAATGGCCCCTGGTGATTCCGTTGTTGCACCGCGAAGGGCAGGGCATCCAGATCGATGCGTTGATCACCGACGAAGCCGATGTGTCGATCATCTTTTCGTTTACGCGTTCCTACTTCATGGTCGACGTACCGGTGCCCGCGGAGTTCATCGGTTTCCTCAAGCGCATCCTGCCGGGCAAGCACGTTGCCGAGCTGTACACCTCTATCGGCTTCTATAAGCATGGCAAGTCGGAGTTCTATCGCGCGCTGATCAATCACCTGGCCACCACCGACGACCAATTCATCATGGCGCCGGGCGTGCGTGGCATGGTCATGAGTGTGTTCACGCTGCCGGGCTTCAACACCGTGTTCAAGATCATCAAGGACCGCTTTTCACCGTCGAAAAACGTCAACCGCGCCACGGTCATCGAGAAGTACCGGCTGGTCAAAAGCGTCGACCGTGTGGGGCGCATGGCCGATACCCAGGAGTTTGCCGACTTCCGTTTCCCCTTGAGCAAGTTCGAGCCCGAGTGCCTGGCCGAGTTGCTGGAAGTCGCCGCCGGCACCGTCGAAGTAGAGGGCGACACCGTGCTCATTCGTCACTGCTGGACCGAGCGGCGCATGACCCCGCTCAACCTGTACCTCGAAAACGCCAACCCCGCCCAGGTGCGCGAAGCCCTGGAGGACTACGGCTTGGCCATCAAGCAACTGGCGGCGGCGAATATCTTCCCCGGCGACATGCTGCTGAAGAACTTCGGCGTCACCCGCCACGGCCGCGTGGTGTTTTATGACTACGACGAAATCTGCTTTCTCACCGAGGCCAATTTCCGCCACATCCCCGAGCCACGCACGCCCGAGGATGAAATGGCGTCGGAACCCTGGTACTCCATCGGTCCGCTGGACGTGTTTCCAGAAGAATTCCCGCCGTTCCTGTTCGCCGACGCCGGGCAGCGCAAGCTATTTGATGAATTGCATGGCGAGTTGTACAACGCCGACTACTGGAAGGGGCTGCAAGAAGCGATTCGCGCGGGGAAGGTGATTGATGTGTTTCCGTACCGACGCAAGGAGCGCGGTTACTCCTGAAGGGCGAGGTATGCTGGAACCCCCGCCCTGAGTCGGCTGGCGTCAGACGATGACACATACGCCCTTGGTTGCCTCCACGCCCATGCTCCTTAAATGTTGCAGCGCGGGCCTCAAGTCACTTTGCTTGGGTAAGTAATGGCCTGACGTATTGGATAGACAGACTTTCCCCAGCAGGTTTTTTTTCATGTACCCGGCACTGACGATCTTCTGCGACTGACCGGGGCCAGCGCCGATTTCGGCAATGGCGGGGTGAGACATCCACTTGGGTGGCACGTTTTTGTCGATGTTGCCGACTACCAATTGGCCGCCTTGGGTAAGCACAAACTTATTCAACGAAGTTGGTTTATCCAGGATGTTCAGGTCTTTTGGCTGATTGACGTTCACCAACTGACCTCTGGGGTTTTTGGGGTTCAGCGCCGCGCCTGCCAGGTGCAGCTCCGCATTCAGGTCCCGCGCTTTTGTATTGTTCAGCAGCGCATAGCCAACGGAAGTGCAGCAGGGTAACGGCGAGCCTTTATAAGGCGTGACGTCGTGATGTGTGTTGGCGTGTGAATGCGAGAAACTGCCGCTGGTAGAGCGATGGGGATCAATAGGCATACGAAATCCTCTTGGGGGGGGGCAGATTTGAACCCCGCGTCGCTCGCTCAATACATCGGATTTCAGCTTTAACGCGTGGGAACGGTGGTCGGATTTTTGTAGGAACCGTCCTTGTGATGGGGCTGCCAGCGCCGTTACCCGATGACGCAACGTCTCCCGTCCTGTCGAAATCTGCGACAATCGCGTCCATTCCATCGACTGATGCTGCGCAGGCCTCACCTGCCTCACCCAAAAGACCCTTGCCGCCCTGATGACTGACCAAGCGCCCGCTATTGACCAACTGCTGAAAAACCTCGATCACGCCATGCTCGCCGACCGCCACCGCTTGCGGCGGCAGTTGCTTGAGCTGCGCAAGAAGCCCGACGAGGAAAAACTGGCGCAGTGGGTCACGCGCATGCAGGCGTCCTGCGCCCAGGTCACGGCACGGCGCGCCAGCCTGCCGGTGATTCGCTACGACGACAGCCTGCCGATTGCCGCCAAGCGCGACGAGATCAAGGACGCGCTGAACAAACATCAGGTGCTGATCATTGCCGGCGAAACCGGTTCGGGTAAAACCACCCAGTTGCCGAAAATCTGCCTGGAAATCGGTCGCGGCCAGTACGGTTTGATCGGCCACACCCAGCCACGCCGGATTGCCGCGCGCAGCGTTGCCAGCCGGGTTGCCGAAGAGTTGGCCACGCCTTTGGGCGCGTTGGTGGGCTATCAGGTCCGGTTCGAGGATCAGAGCGATTCCAACACCCTGATCAAGCTGATGACTGACGGCATCCTGCTGGCGGAAACCCAGAACGACCGTTACCTGGAACGCTACGACACGATCATCGTCGACGAAGCCCACGAACGCAGCCTGAACATCGACTTCCTGCTCGGTTACCTGAAAACCCTGCTACCGCGTCGCCCGGACCTCAAAGTCATCATCACCTCGGCCACCATCGACCTGGAGCGCTTTTCCAAGCACTTCGACGATGCACCGATTGTCGAGGTTTCGGGTCGCACGTTCCCGGTAGACACGTGGTACCGCCCGCTGACCCTGGAGCAGGACGAAGAGGGCAACCGCGTCGAGGATGACTTGACCGTCGACCAGGCGATTCTCGCGACCCTCGATGAAATTGCCGCTTACGAGCGCAGCGAACGGCGCAGCCCCGGCGATGTGCTGGTGTTTTTGCCGGGCGAGCGCGAGATTCGTGACGCCGCCGAGATGCTGCGCAAGGCCCAGCTCAAGCACACGGAAATCCTGCCACTGTACGCGCGCCTGTCACCGGCCGAGCAGCAGCGGATTTTCCAATCCCACCCGGGCCGGCGCGTGG
This sequence comes from Pseudomonas sp. W22_MBD1_FP4, assembly GCF_052113765.1. Lineage (NCBI taxonomy): Bacteria > Pseudomonadati > Pseudomonadota > Gammaproteobacteria > Pseudomonadales > Pseudomonadaceae > Pseudomonas > Pseudomonas sp. W22_MBD1_FP4. The sequence continues at coordinate 135,269 of NZ_JBGQOI010000002.1, forward strand.
TGCTGGCGACCAACGTCGCGGAAACCTCGCTGACCGTGCCTGGCATTCGTTATGTGATCGACAGCGGCACCGCACGCATCAGCCGCTACAGCTACCGCGCCAAGGTGCAGCGCCTGCCGATCGAGGCGATTTCCCAGGCCAGTGCCAACCAGCGTAAAGGTCGGTGCGGCCGGGTCGAGCCGGGTATCTGCATCCGTCTGTTCAGCGAAGAAGATTTTATCGGGCGGCCGGAATTTACCGATCCGGAGATCCTGCGTACCAACCTCGCCGCCGTGATCCTGCAGATGCTGCACCTGCGCTTGGGTGAAATCACCGACTTCCCGTTTATCGAACCGCCGGATGGCAAGGCGATCAGCGACGGTTTCAACCTGTTGCAAGAACTCTCGGCCGTGGACCGCAACAGCCAACTCACCCCGCTGGGCCGCCAACTGGCGCGCCTGCCGGTGGACCCGCGCATGGGGCGCATGTTGCTGGAAGCCGCCAAGCTCGGCAGTTTGCAGGAAGTGCTGATCGTCGCCAGCGCCATGTCGATCCAGGACCCGCGCGAGCGTCCGCCGGAGCGCCAACAGGCCGCCGACCAGGCCCATGCACAGTGGAAAGATCCCGATTCGGACTTCGCCGGGCTGGTCAATTTGTGGCGCGGCTTTGAAGAACAGCGCCAGGAGCTCACGGCCAGCCCGTTACGCAACTGGTGCCGCAAGAACTTCCTCAACTACCTGCGCCTGCGCGAGTGGCGTGATTCCCATCGCCAGTTGAGCCTGATCTGTCGTGACATGCAGCTGACCATCAACAAAGAACCGGCTGACTTCCCGAAACTGCACAAAGCGGTGCTCTCCGGCCTGCTCAGCCAGATCGGGCAGAAGACCGAAGACGGTGACTACCTCGGTGCGCGCCAGCGGCGCTTTTGGATTCACCCTTCGTCGGGTATTGGCAAGAAGCGTCCGCAATGGCTGATGACCGCCGAACTGGTGGAAACCACCAAGTTGTACGCGCGCATGGTCGCCAAGATCGACGCTGACTGGATCGAACCGCTGGCCGGGCACCTGATCAAGAAAAACCACTTCGAGCCGCATTGGGAGAAGAAGCGCGGCCAAGTGGTGGCGTTTGAGCAGATCACCTTGTTCGGGTTGATTGTGGTCGGGCGCCGGCCGGTGCATTACGGGCCGATTGACCCGGTGGTGTCCCGCGAGCTGTTTATCCGCGAAGGCCTGGTGCGCGGCGAGATTCAATCCCGCGCCAAGTGCCTCACGGCCAACCAGCAACTGCTGGAACAACTCGACGAACTGGAAGCCAAGGCCCGCCGTCGCGACATCCTGGCCGATGAAGAAACCCTGTACGCCTTCTACGACGCGCGCTTGCCGGCGGAGATCCACCAGACCGCCACCTTTGACAGCTGGTACAAGGTCAACAGCCAGAAAGACCCGCAACTGCTGATCATGCGCGAAGAAGACGTGCTCGCCCGTGAGGCCAGTGAAGTCACCGCCGCGCATTACCCGGACACCCTGCACTTGGGCGATCTGGAACTGGCCCTGAGTTACCACTTCGAACCCAACCACCCGCGCGACGGCGTGACCCTGCGCGTACCGGCGCCGCTGTTGCCGGCCTTGCCGCCGGAACGTTTGGAATGGCTGGTGCCGGGGGTGATTGAAGCCAAGTGCATCGCCCTGGTGCGCAACCTGCCCAAAGCGCTGCGCAAGAATTTCGTGCCGGTGCCGGACTTCGTAAAGGCCGCACTGCAACGCATCGAGTTCGGTCAGGGCTCGCTGCCCCAGGCGCTGGGGCGTGAACTGTTGCGCATGACCGGCGCGCGGGTCAGCGATGAAGCTTGGGCCGAGTCGGCGCAGCAGGTGGAAAGCCACCTGAAGATGAACCTGGAAGTGGTCGACGGCCAAGGTAAGTTCCTCGGCGAAGGTCGCGACTTGGCTGAGCTGACCGCACGCTTTGCCGAAGCCAGCCAAGCCGCGTTGGCCGTGCCGCAAACGGCGAAAAGCCAGCAGCCGGTGGAAGCCAAGGTGTTCGCCGCTGTGGCCGAGAAAACCCAGCAAAAGATCGCTGGGCTGTCGATGACGGTGTACCCGGCGCTGGTGGAAGAAAACGGTACGGTCAAGGAAGGTCGCTTTTCCACCGCCGCCGAGGCTGAGTTCCAGCATCGCCGCGCGTTGCAGCGTCTGCTCATGCAGCAACTGGCGGAACCGGCGAAGTTCCTGCGCGGCAAGTTACCCGGCCTCACCGAGTTGGGGCTGATGTACCGTGAATTGGGGCGTATCGATGCGCTGGTGGAAGACATCCTGCTGGCGAGCCTAGACACCTGCGTGCTCGAAGGCGAAGCCAGCCTGCCGCGTGATGGCGCTGGTTTGGCCGCTTTGGCCGAACGCAAGCGCGGCAGTTGGACCGAACACGCCGAACGCCAGGCGCGCTTGACCCTGGAGGTGCTGAAACTCTGGCACGGCTTGCAAAAGCGCTTCAAAGGCAAGATCGACCTGGCGCAGGCGGTGGCCTTGAATGACATCAAGCAGCAACTGAGTAATTTGGTCTATCCAGGTTTTGTGCGGGAAACCCCGGCGCAGTGGTTCAAGGAGCTGCCGCGTTACCTCAAGGCCATTGAGTTGCGTCTGGAAAAACTGCCGAGCCAGGTGCAAAAAGATCGGGTGTGGAGCAGCGAGCTCAGCGGGCTGTGGGCGCAATACCAGAACCGCCTGAACAAGCATGCCCAGGAAGGTAAGCGTGATCCTCAGTTGGAGCTTTATCGCTGGTGGCTGGAGGAATATCGGGTGTCGTTGTTTGCCCAGCAGTTGGGCACCAAAGTGCCAATTTCCGACAAGCGCTTGAGCAAGCAGTGGACGCTGGTCGAGGCCTGATCCCTTCACGATTTCCAGCATCGACAAGGTTTCAATGTGGGAAGGGGGGGGGCTCCCGATGGCGGTCTATCAGAAACAAATTCTGTAACTGACACACCGCTATCGGGAGCAAGCCCCTCCCACACATTAAAAAGGTGTTTGTCTGGGAAGTGGCGCCAAACCCCAGCGTTTGTGGCAAACTTCGCGCCCATAAATGCCGGGATCGTCGTAGCAGCGACGCGATGGAATAAAGCGATGCCAGTTTGATGTCCGCTGGGCGGAATAGAACTACTCACAGTTTGGTACGACGGTACCAATATCTTCTGCCTGACAGATTTAGAGGAACGACCGTGCATAACGTCGTCATCAGCGGCACTGGCCTTTACACCCCTGCCAACAGCATCTCTAACGAAGAGCTGGTGCAGTCTTTCAATACCTACGTGCAGCAGTTCAATGCTGACAACGCCGCTGCCATCGAGCGTGGCGAGGTGCAGGCGCTGACTGAGTCCAGCGCGGCCTTTATCGAAAAGGCGTCGGGCATCAAGAGCCGCTTCGTGATGGACAAAGACGGCATTCTCGATCCGCAGCGCATGGCCCCACGCCTGCCTGAGCGCAGCAACGACGAATGGTCGGTGCTCTGCCAGATGGCCATCGGCGCCGCCGAACAAGCCCTGCAGCGTGCAGGCAAGACCGCCGCCGACATCGACGGCGTGATCGTCGCCTGCTCCAACCTGCAGCGCGCCTACCCGGCCATTGCCATCGAAGTCCAGGAAGCCCTGGGTATCGCCGGGTTCGGTTTTGACATGAATGTGGCGTGCTCCTCGGCGACCTTCGGCATCCAGAACGCCGCCAACAGCATCCAACTCGGCCAGGCCCGGGCGATCCTGATGGTCAACCCGGAGGTCTGCACCGGCCACCTGAACTTCCGCGATCGCGATAGCCACTTCATCTTTGGTGACGCCGCTACTGCTGTGGTCCTGGAACGTGCCGACCTGGCAACGTCCGAGCACCAGTTCGATGTGGTGAGCACCAAGCTGCTGACCAAGTTTTCCAACAACATCCGCAACAACTTCGGCTTCCTCAACCGTGCGGCGGAAGAGGGCATCGGCGCGCCCGACAAGCTGTTCGTGCAGGAAGGCCGCAAAGTCTTCCGCGACGTGTGCCCGATGGTGGCCGAGCTGATCGGCGTGCACCTCGAAGAAAACCAGTTGAACGTGGCCGATGTGAAACGCTTCTGGCTGCACCAGGCCAACCTGAGCATGAACCACCTGATTGTGAAGAAACTGCTGGGCCGCGAAGCCACGGTAGAAGAGGCCCCGGTGATTCTCGATACTTACGCCAATACCAGCTCCGCTGGCTCGGTGATTGCGTTTCACACCTACCAGGATGACCTGCCCAAAGGGTCGGTTGCGGTGCTCAGTTCGTTCGGTGCAGGTTATTCCATCGGCAGCGTGATCCTGCGCAAGCGTTGATCCTGCGACAGGCCTTGCAGTGAAATCGAGGTAGACAATGGCAGCAGCGGACGACGCGCATCTGCTTGAACGCCTGCTCAAGGGTGATCAACGGGCTTACAAGGAGTTGGTCACCACCTACCAGAGCGCCATGCGGGCGGTGGCATATGCCATCGTCGGCCAGCGCCATGCCGATGAAATCGTCCAGGACGCCTGGCTGTCGGTAGTGCGCAACCTGTCCAAGTTCGAAGGCCGGTCCAGCCTCAAGACCTGGCTGCTGACCATCACCGCTAACGCCGCCAAGGGGCGCTACAAGCAGAATCGTCGTGAGGTGTTGCTCGACGATTTGCCTTCGCCCCACGGCACCATCGGCGATGACCGCTTTACCCCCGACGATGGCCACTGGGCGGTCGCCCCCTTTGCCTGGCATCAGGACACGCCGGAAGCCTTGCTGACCGAGGATGAGCTGCGTGATTGCCTGGAGCATACGCTGCTGAGTTTGTCGCAGTTGCAAAGCAGCGTCCTGGTGCTGCGTGAACGCCAGGGCCTGGAGTTGGAGGAGATTTGTAATCTCCTGACGCTCTCACTCTCCAATGTCCGTGTGCTGTTACATCGAGCACGGCTTAAAGTCTTTGCCACGGTGGAGCATTTTGAGGAAACGGGCGAATGTTGACCTGTAAAGAACAAGTGGCACGTTCCAGTGACTATCTCGATGGGCAATTGACCTTTCGCGAGCGCTTGCTGGTGCGTCATCACTTGATGTTCTGCCCGAACTGCCGCCGGTTTATCCGTCAGATGCGCCTGATGCAGGCGACTCTGAAGATCATGCCGGATGAGCCGGTGAAGGATGTGGATGCCTTGGCGCAACGGCTGGCTGCCGAGCGGCTCAAGGATCAATAAAGGCGGGGTAGAAGCAGACTCGCGTGGCGCGATCGAACGGATGATGGGGATCGATCTCGCCACGCAAGGCTGTTGCAACCACCTCGGGCCGTCCTGGCCCAAGGCTTATTACACGTACTGTTAGAACTTGGCTTCTGCGTCCAACTGCAGGGTATTGGCATTGGCGTCGCGGTAACCTGCGACGCTGGCGTAGTCTGCCTTGGTCAGGAAGTAAGTCGCGCCGATGGCGAAGTTCTTGTCGATGTCGTAACCGACCTTGAACTTGTGACCCCGTGCACCGGTGAAGCCGCCGGCGAAGTCCGAGTCGGTGAGGGCACCCACCACCGCGTAACGCTGCACATCGCGGTAGTTGTAGTCCAGGTTCAGGCCAAACACCTTGGACTTGGCACCCAGCAACCAGGCTGTGTCCTTGTCTTTATCAGTGGCTTTGGTGTTTTGCACGTACTGGCCGTAGAACGACAACGGTACGGCCAGGCCGCCGATATCGATTTGGCTGAAGCCTTCGTACAGGCGGTATTCGCTGGCATTGCCGGCCGTGGTGTTCGCCACGGTTTCAGCCGGGGTCAGGCACTGGAAGGAACCGGCGGTCGGGCAGCGGCTGTCTTCGTCATTCTGGAACGCATAGACACTGCCGCCCAGCGTCAGCTTCAGGTTGTCGGTCAGGGTGAAACGCGAGCCCAACTGGCCGGCGGTCATGCGCAGGTCATTGCGAAATTGCACGCCGTCGCCATTGACGTTGTCTTTGAGGTTGTAGTTACCCAGGCTGCCGAACAGCTCGGCGCTGCTCCCCAGTGGGTATTTGTAGGTCAGGGCCAGACCTTCCGGGTTGATATCGCTATCCCAGATCACGTCGCCCATGCTGACCCACGGTTGCAGCATCTTGCCGCCGATCACGTGCAGGTTTTTGATCTGGTCCGGGTGGTAGTCGATGTAGCCCAGGTCCAGCCAGATCGACTTCTTGTTGAAGTAGCCATCCAGGTCCTGGTTGGTGGAACGGGCGTCGTCGCTGCTACCGGTAGCAATGCGGATGCCGGTATCCACTTGTGGGTTGATTTCGGTGTAGGCGCCCAGACGCGCGCGGATGCGCTCACGGTCCTTGTCCTTGCCGCCATTATTGGGGGTGCCATCGATCTTGATGGTCTCGTGGCGGAAACGTACATCACCCTTGAACTGTGTCTTGGCTGCCCAAGCCAGCTTCTGGTCGAAGCTGCTCAGCTCATTGGTTTTTTTCGCGGTGGCCGCGATCTGTTCGTTGCTCTCTTGCTGAGCTTGCCGGGCGATCTGCTGTTCTTTCTGGTCTTTGGCCAACTCGTTTTGCAGTTCGGTGTACTGCGAAGCGGTGATCTGGCCGTTGGCCTTGAGCATGTCGAGCAGTTTAGCGTCGACTGCAGCGCTGGCCGGAACGCTCAGGGCCAGTAACAGGCCGCCGCACAGGGCCGCCGCAGTTTTAGTGGAAGCAAGACGCATATCAATCTCCGAAAGTGAGGAGGGATGGCAAACCATCCAGGACACAACCGACCGATGACGGACGGAAAAATAGCCGACTGGTAGAACCAGGCGCTCTAAAAACAGGCGTCAGTATCGCGATGGTTTATGACGCAGCAGTGGCGAAGTGATGTCATCTGTGTGACAAATTCTTTTGCTTCGGAACTATTGTTTTAGAGCCTTGTCGGGCGATTTGAGGGTGTGTGAAACCTAGCGATAAGCGATACTCGCGGAGCTTTTACGCCCTGATGTAGTGAGGATGCCGATGCCGTTGCAACGCCTGCAAAGCTTGTCCGAAATAGCCCCGCAGACCTGGGATGCCTTGGTGCCTCAGGCCCAACCGTTCGTGCGGCACGCGTTCCTGAGCGCCCTCGAAGACAGCGGCAGCGTCGGCCCGCACTCCGGCTGGCAGCCGGAGCATTTACTGCACTGGGAAGGTGATCGGCTGGTGGCGGCACTGCCGGGTTATCGCAAGTGGCATTCTTATGGCGAATACGTGTTCGATCACGGTTGGGCCGATGCCTGCGAGCGGGCCGGTATCGAGTACTACCCCAAATTGCTGACAGCTGTACCGTTCAGTCCGGTCAGTGGCCCGCGCCTGTTGGCGGCCAACGCACAGGACGGTTTCGAATTGCTCAACAGCCTGCCGGGCTACCTGGAAATCGAAGGGCTCTCCAGTGCGCATATCAACTTTACCGATGCCTTGGCCGATGAGGCCTTAGCCCTGCAACCGGGTTGGATGCAGCGCCTGGGCTGCCAGTTTCATTGGCAGAACCGTGGCTACCGTGACTTCCAGGATTTCCTCGACGCCCTGAGTTCACGCAAGCGCAAGCAGATGCGCAAAGAGCGTGAGCAAGTGGCGGGGCAGGGTATCGACTTCGAATGGTTGCAAGGCCATGAGTTGAGCGAGGCGCAGTGGGATTTTGTTTACGCCTGCTACGCCAACACCTACGCGGTGCGCCGCCAATCGCCCTACCTGACCCGCGCGTTTTTCAGCCTGCTGGCCGAACGTATGCCCGAGGCAATCCGGGTGGTGCTGGCCAAACAAGGCGCGCGGCCGGTGGCCATGGCCTTCAGCCTGATCGGCGGTGATAGCTTCTACGGCCGCTACTGGGGTTGCCTGGCGGAGTTCGACCGCCTGCATTTCGAAACCTGTTTCTACCAGGGCATGGACTACGCCATTGCCCACGGCGTGCAACGCTTCGACGCTGGCGCCCAGGGCGAGCATAAATTGATTCGCGGGTTTGAGCCGGTGATCACCCACTCCTGGCATTACCTGCGCCATCCAGGGTTGAAGAATGCCGTGGAGGATTTTCTTGAGCGTGAGCGGGTAGGGATTCTGGCGTATGCCGAAGAGGCGAGGGCGGCCCTGCCTTATCGGCAGGGCTGACCCCCGCTGGTTTCAGGCTGAGTCCTCCCTGCCCAGCCATCGATAGGTAACACCGCCGATGACCGCACCGAGGATCGGCGCGAGCCAGAACATCCACAATTGCTGGATCGCCCACCCGCCCACGATCAGTGCCGGCCCGGTACTGCGAGCCGGGTTGACTGAGGTGTTGGTGACAGGGATGGAGATCAAGTGGATCAAGGTGAGCGCCAGGCCAATGGCGATGGGCGCGAGGCCCTTCGGGACGCGGTGGTCGGTGGCGCCGAGGATGATCAGCACGAACATGGCCGTCATCACCAGCTCGCACACCAACCCCGCCGCCATCGAATAACCGCCCGGCGAATGCTCGCCATAGCCGTTGGAGGCCAGTCCGCCGGCCAGTTCAAAGCCCGGCTTGCCGCTGGCGATGAAGTACAACAATGCGGCGGCGACTACCCCGCCAATGACTTGGGCCACGATGTACGCCGGTAACTCCCTGGCCGGAAACCTCCCGCCCACTACCAGCCCCACCGATACCGCCGGGTTGAGGTGACAACCGCTGATATGCCCAATGGCAAACGCCATGGTCAGCACCGTGAGCCCGAACGCCAGGGACACGCCCAACAACCCGATCCCGACAGCAGGAAACGCGGCGGCCAACACTGCACTCCCGCAACCGCCCAACACCAGCCAAAACGTACCCAGCCCCTCTGTGACTGAACGCTTGAACAAAGACATGCAGCACGTCCTTGATAGATCACTCTACCGAATCAGTAAATCAATGATGCTCCCTGCAGATTTACTTCAGCGCCCGTCTGGGCACTGCACTGAGTACAGCACGGTTTTTACACAAATCCAGGCGGTGAAAAAGTGCCAGAGGGCTGTGGGCGTTGGCGCGAACTGCACATTCTACTGAGGGGCTGGCTACTGAATGGCTGTGAGCAAATGTGGGAGAGGGCTTGCCCCCGATAGCCGTGTGTCAGTCACCGATGCAGCAACTGACACACCCTCATCGGGGGCAAGCCCCCTCCCACATTTTGAACGGTGTATAGGATTGAAATCCTCAGTCGATTCCGACAAACCCGCCCGTCTGGTGCTGCCACAACCGCGCATACAAGCCCTTATGGGCCAGCAACTCGGCATGGCTGCCGCTTTCGGCAATCTGGCCTTTCTCCAGCACCACCAAGCGATCCATCCGCGCAATCGTAGACAAGCGGTGTGCAATCGCAATCACGGTCTTGCCTTTCATCAGGGTTTCCAGGCTTTCCTGAATCGCCGCTTCCACTTCCGAGTCCAGGGCCGAAGTGGCTTCGTCCATGATCAGGATCGGCGCATCTTTGAGAAGCACGCGTGCGATGGCAATACGCTGACGTTGGCCACCGGAGAGTTTCACCCCGCGTTCGCCCACGTGTGCATCCAGCCCGGTGCGGCCTTCGGAGTCTGACAGCAGTGGGATGAACTCATCGGCGCGAGCCTTGTGCACGGCGGCCCAGAGCTCTTCGTCGGTGGCGTCGGGCTTGCCGTACAGCAGGTTGTCGCGGATCGAACGGTGCAGCAGCGAGGTGTCCTGCGTGATCATGCCGATTTGGGCGCGCAGGGATTCCTGGGCGACCTCGGCTATGTTCTGGCCATCGATCAGGATGCGCCCGCCTTGCAGGTCGTACAGACGCAGCAGCAGGTTGACCAGGGTCGATTTGCCCGCCCCGGACGGGCCGATCAGGCCGATCTTTTCACCGGCCTTGATCTCAAGGTTCAGGCCGCCAATGATCCCGCTCTGTTTGCCGTAGTGGAAATCCACCTGCTCAAAGCGTACTTCGCCACGGGGCACCGTCAGGCGCGGCGCGTTGTCGCGGTCAATCACCGCCAATGGCTGAGCGATGGTCTTGAGACCGTCCTGCACCATGCCGATGTTTTCGAAGATGCCGTTGACCACCCACATGATCCAGCCGGACATGTTGACGATGCGGATCACCAGACCGGTGGCCAGGGCAATCGCGCCCACGGAAATCAGCGACTGGGTCCATAGCCACAGGGCGAGGCCGGTGGTGGTGACAATCAGCAGGCCGTTCATGGTGGTGATCACGATGTCCATGCTGGTCACCACGCGGCTGGCCAACTGGGTTTTTTCGGTCTGCTCGATGATCGCTTCCTTGGCGTACTCCTGTTCGGATTGGGTGTGCGCGAACAGCTTCAAGGTGGTGATGTTGGTGTAACCGTCGACGATGCGGCCCATCAGTTTGGAGCGCGCCTCGGAGGAAATCACCGAGCGCTCCTTTACCCGTGGCACGAAGTAACGCAGTGCCAGGCTGTAGGCGATGATCCAGGTCACCAGCGGGATCATCAGGCGCCAGTCGGCCTCAGCGAACAGCACCAGCGAACTGATGGCGTAGATCGCCACGTGCCAGATCGCATCCACCGCCGCCACGGCGGAGTCGCGCAGGGAGTTGCCGGTCTGCATGATGCGTTGGGCGATACGACCGGCGAAGTCATTCTGGAAGAAGTTGAGGCTCTGTTTGAGCACATAGCTGTGGTTCTGCCAGCGAATCAGGCTGGTCATCCCGGGGCTGATGGTCTGATGCACCAGCAAGTCATGCAGTGCGCCGAAGATCGGGCGCAGCAACAGGGCGACCACGGCCATCCAGATCAGCTCGGTGCTGTGGACCTGGAAGAAGTCAGCGGGCGGGGTGCCTTGGGCGAGGTCGATGATGCGGCTCAGGTAGCTGAACAGCGCGACTTCGATCAGCGCACCGATCAGTCCCACTACCAGCAAGGCGGCAAAGTGCGGCCACACCTGGCGCAGGTAGTAGAGGTAGAAGGGCAGGACTTTATCGGGAGGGGCTTCGCTGGGTGCGTCGCGGAAAATATCGATCAGTTGTTCAAAACGACGATAGAGCATTGAGTATGACGCCCGCTGTGCGGGCTCTCCTTTCAAATGCGCGCGCCGCCTTGTGGGCCGCGCGCGGAACTACCTGCTACCTCAGTCGATGCGCTTGGCCGACTTGATGTACACAGGATCGATTGGCACGTTCTGCATGCCCTGCTTGGTAGTGGTTTGCGAGTTGACGATCACATCAACCACGTCCATGCCCTTGACCACTTTGGCGAACACGGCATAACCGGCATCGCGACCCGGATCGAGGAAGGCGTTGTCAGCCACGTTGATGAAGAACTGGCTGGTCGCCGAGTTCGGGTCATTGGTGCGCGCCATGGACAAGGTGCCACGCACGTTATGCAGGCCGTTGCTGGCTTCGTTCTTGATCGGTGCTTCGGTCGGCTTTTGCGACATCGACTGGGTAAAACCGCCACCCTGGACCATGAAGCCCGGGATCACACGGTGGAAAATCGTGTTGGTGTAGAAACCCTTGTCGACATAGGCCAGGAAGTTCTTGGTACTGATCGGCGCCTTGACCGGGTCCAATTCGATTTCAATGTCGCCGTTGGTGGTGGAGATCAATACGTGTGGCGCCTTGGCGGGTTCGGCCGCCATCAGGTTGGCAGCGAACAGAACGGAACCGGCAAAGAAGGCGATTTTTTTCAGCATGGGTCAGTGATCCTGGGTAGTGGTTTCGACTGTCTCTAGAAAATCGAGCAGGGTGGTATTAAAGACTTCGGGTTGGTCCAAGGGCGTGGCGTGGCGGGAATCCTTGATCACCACCAGCCGCGCATCGGGCAGCAGTTTTACATAGTTTTCTTTCTGGGCCACGGGGGTGTAGTCGTGGTCGGCGCTGATGACCAGGGTTGGACAGGTAATCCTCGAAAGTCGTTCCTGCACGCCCCAGCCCACAATCGCATCGAAGCTGGCGAGATAAGCACGTTTGTCGTTTTTTGCCCAGCGTTCGGCCATCTTGCGGCGCAGGTCGGCCTGCGCAGGTTTGGGGAACAGCCGGTCGCCAAGGGCCTTGCCGATGGTGGCCAGGCTGAGCACGCGGGCCAGCGTCCAGCGCTTGGCCCACTGCCAATAGTCATCGGCACTGCGCACCTTGACCTCGGGTGCGCTGTTGACGATGCACAGGCTTCTGACCAACGTAGGTTCATCCACGGCTAACTGGAAAGCGATCATGCCGCCCATGGACAGGCCCACCACATGAGCGGCAGGCAGGTTCAGGTGCTCGAACAGCGCCACCACGTCATGGGTGAACCCTGGGATGCTGTAACGCTCACGCGGTTTGTCGGAGCGACCATGACCGCGTACGTCCACCACGATCACCCGGTAGTGCCTGGACAGTACCGGAATCTGCAATTCCCAATCCTGGCTGCTGGAGCCCAGGCCGTGGATCAGCACCAGCGGTGTGCCGTGGCCGTATTCCTCGTAGTGCAGGCTGCATCCTTCGTGGTCGAACCAGGCCATGGATGAACTCCGTTTCAGGCTTGTTGGGGGGCGGCGAAAGGTGCGTCCAGGGGCGCCGTGTCAAACGTGCGCAGTAACTCCACGAGGATCTGCGTCGCTGGCCCCAGGGGTTTGTCCTTGTTCGAGTACAGGTAGAACGCGGGGTGACGGCTGCCGCCCTGTTCCAAGGGTAGTTGCTTGAGCACGCCCTCGGCGAGTTCGCGTTCGATCATGTGCCGCGGCAGCCAGGCGAAGCCCAGGCTGCTGCCGACAAAGGCGGCCGCGGTGGCCAGGCTGCCGACGGTCCAGCGTTGTTCGGCGCCGAGCCAGCCCACATCCCGTGGCTGCTGGCGGCCGGAGTCGCGGATCACCACTTGCATCTGGCTTTCCAGGTCCTGGAAGCTCAGCTCGCGATTCATACGGTGCAGCGGATGCTCGGGGTGGGCCACGGCGACGAATTCCACGTCGCTCATTTCCGTGCCCAGGTAACCGGGGATGCTGAAGCCGCAGATCGCCAGGTCGGCCACGCCTTCGATCAACAACTCTTCAACGCCGGACAACACCTCTTCACGCAGGCGCACGCGGCAACCACGGCTTTGCGGCATAAAGGCCGTGAGAGCGCGCACCAGGCGGGCGTTGGGGTAGGCAGCGTCCACGACCAGCCGCACTTCGGCTTCCCAGCCCTGTTCCATATGGTGGGCGAGGTCTTCCAGCTGACTGGCGTTTTTCACCAGTTGCCGGGAGCGGCGCAACAGCACTTCACCGGCGTCAGTGAGCACGGCTTTGCGCCCGTCGATGCGCAGCAGCGGCACGCCAAGCTGGTCTTGCATACGGGCCACGGTGTAGCTCACCGAAGACTGCGAACGGTGCAGCGCTTCGGCCGCCTGGGCGAAGCCGCCATGGTCGACCACGGCTTGCAGCGTGCGCCATTGATCGAGGGTAACGCGGGGCGCTTTCAAGATAGGTTCCTCTTGTCCTAAGCTGGCGGTCCTTATTGGAGACTGCCGAATGAGAAAATTTTGTTATGTGCTATTGGCGCTGCTGCCGATGAGCGCGTTTGCGTACCCCATCGACGTGACAAAAAAGATCAGTGGCGTGAGCGTGGACTACACCGCCTCAGACGTGGACGGCGACATCAGTTCGATTCAACTAAACAACTACGGCACCAACGATGCCCTGTGCTCGGTAGTCTTCACCAATGGCCCGGAGGCACCACGCCGACGCACGGTCTCGGTGCCGGCAGGCAAAAGCACCAACACCACGGTCAAGTTCAACCGCGCCATTATCAAGATGCGGATTGCCTTGGACTGCGCGCCAAAATAAAGGGGTAGCGGAGCATGTCTACAGGAATACTCCGCATATCAACAAACTTATAGATGGGTTATAGCAGTTTTTTGCGCTTTTTTATCGAATGAGCCATGGTTAATCTTTTCTCCATCGACTTACAGCATTTACAGATGGAGCCTACGAAGCCATGTCCAACGTTCTGATCATCGAAAGCAGCGCCCGCCAACAGGACTCGATCTCCCGTCAACTGACCCAGCAGTTCATCAGCCAATGGCAGGCCGCCCACCCGGCAGACCAGATCACCGTGCGCGACGTGGCCCTCAACCCGGTGCCGCACTTGGACGCCAACCTCCTTGGCGGCTGGATGAAACCTGCGGATCAGCGCAACGACAGCGAGCAGGTGTCCCTTAACCGCTCCAACGAATTGACCGACGAACTGCTCGCCGCCGACGTACTGGTGATGGCCGCGCCGATGTACAACTTCGCCATCCCCAGCACCCTCAAGGCCTGGCTGGATCACGTGTTACGCGCTGGTGTGACCTTCAAGTACACCCCCACCGGCCCACAGGGTCTGTTGACCGGCAAGCGTGCCATTGTCCTGACCGCGCGCGGCGGCATCCACACCGGCGCCAGCTCCGATCACCAGGAACCGTACCTGCGCCAGGTCATGGGGTTTATCGGGATTCATGACGTCACCTTCATCCACGCCGAAGGGGTGAACCTGAGCGGTGACTTCCAGGAAAAGGGCATCAACCACGCCAAGGCCCTGCTGGTGCAACTCGTGGCATGAGCCGCTTGATCCTTTAATCGTCAGATAATCGCGCGGTGTTTATATCGCTCCACGCAAACCCTTCAAGTACGCGTACGAACCTCCCTTTGCACTTGTTGCTCCTAAGTGCTCCTGCCCGACTGACGCTTTAGCGAGGTCGGGTTTTTTTTGCCCTGAGTTTCTTCAAACCCTGAAAACCTTTAATGTCGCGCCCATTCGAAGCGAGGCACACATGGGCTATCTACTGGTTGTCACCCTGATTCAGGCATTTTCCTTCAGTCTGATCGGCGAATACCTCGCCGGTCATGTCGACAGTTACTTCGCCGTGCTGGTACGCGTCGTGCTGGCCGGGCTGGTATTTATCCCGCTGACCCGCTGGCGCTCGGTAGAGCCGGCCTTCATGCGAGGCATGCTGGTGATCGGCGCGCTGCAGTTTGGCGTGACCTACGTGTGCCTGTACCTGAGTTTTCGCGTGCTCACGGTGCCGGAGGTGTTGCTGTTCACCATCCTCACGCCGTTGCACGTGACGCTTATCGAAGATGCACTTAACCGGCGCTTCAACCCGTGGGCCTTGGTCGCCGCCTTGGTGGCAGTGGCGGGGGCGGCGGTGATTCGTTTCGATCAGATCACGCCTCACTTCCTGATGGGCTTCCTGCTGCTGCAACTGGCCAACTTCACCTACGCCGCCGGGCAAGTGATGTACAAGCACCTGGTAGCGCGTTATCCGAGTGACCTGCCGCACTACCGGCGCTTCGGTTACTTCTACCTCGGTGCGTTGCTGGTGGTGTTGCCGGCGTTCCTGCTGTTCGCCAAGGCCGACTTTCTCCCGCAAGCGCCGCTGCAATGGGGTGTGTTGGTGTTCCTCGGGCTGGTCAGCACGGCGCTGGGCATGTACTGGTGGAACAAGGGCGCGTGTTTGGTGCATGGCGGCACGCTGGCGGTGATGAACAATCTGCATGTACCAGTGGGGTTGTTGCTGAACCTGCTGATCTGGAACCAACACGAACCCCTGGGCCGCCTGGCGTTGGGTGGGTTGGTGATTCTCGGGGCGGTGTGGATCAGTCGGTTGGGCATAAAGCCTGCGCCTGGCGTAAAGTCTGCGACGTGATGGCCCCAAGGCATGCGTGAGCGGCAATGAAAGTCTGTTATAGAAAAGAACGGTGTGGGGGCGGCAGAGTGGACAAGATTGATGAACTGATCATTGCAGCCTTGAAGGACGACTCCCGGGTCAGCCTGGCGCAATTGGCGCGGCAAGTTCATAAGTCGCGAACAGCGGTGGAGTCGCGTGTCCAGAAGTTGATTGAAAAGGGCATCATCCTAGGCTTCACCATCAACGTAGCCGAGGGCGATGAGACCCTGCAAGCGGCGTTCTTGATGCTGACGCTCAATGGCAGCAACTGCCACCTGGTGTTTCCGAAGATCCAGCAGTTCAGCCAAGTGGTGCACGCCTACTCACTGTTTGGCGACGTGGACATGATGCTCGACGTTCGCTACAGGAGCTTTGAAGAACTGATGGTCTTCAAGGAAAGCCTGCTGAACATCGAACATGTGAAGGAAGTCGTGGTCAACCCCGTGCTGAAGGCCTGGCGCTAGGCGCCGGCCGTTTCTTCAACGCGTGGCTTCAGGCGTGATCGCGAACCGTTTCAAGGAAGTGATGGCTCAGGTTCGGCATTTTCTGACGAAGCGTGTCCACCAGCTCTTCGATGACGCCCTGGTTGAATTGAAGCGACGTGTCGTCATGCCCCAGGATCACCACCAGAAGCCTTGACGAGTCCTTCGTCAGCCGGAAGTCATGGGCGTCGGCGTCAACCTTGCCGATGCTCGCCAACGGCACATCCCCGCAGGTATAGACAATATCGCCAACGGGAATGGTGATGGCCTTCTTGGCGAACAGTGGGCGTAGAACCCTTGGTTTGTCCGAGCGCATCACGTAGATGTCATCTTTCTGATGATAGGTGTGCACACCGATGCTGACCCCATGGCGGATCGAGACTGCGTTATAGGCGTCAACGATGTTGTTGATGGGGTACACGCCTTTGGCGATGAAACGCCGCAGCAGCTTTTCGTTGGCGCTGACGGTGTTTTCGTAGCCGAGTTTTTTGAGCTGCTTGGCAAACCCTTCATACACGATGTTCGAGTCCAGCTCATTGAGGCGGGATGCGACGTGGTTCAGGTTGCTCTGCAACACCCCGACGAAGCTTTGGTCGTCTGAAACGGTGATGTCTTCGATAACCGCGGCGCACGCATTATTGATGCCCAGCTCACAGGCTGATTTTTTGATGATCAAGCGACTTTGCATAACCTTAGCCCCAGAGTAGTTTTCGAAGGTTCGCGGTACTGGTGTCCAGTTGCAGCGCCGAAGGACTCTGTAGCCAGAACAGCCCCGGACAGGTGGCGAAGTCAATCGTGACCGGCGTGGTATGACCGGGAGCGATGAAGTACCGGTGGCCGCAATAGGCCTCGTCCGCTTGGGCACTCTGGAGGGCCTGGGGAGAGGGAGGATCGAAGGTGCGTTGTGCATCGGAGCAGAAGAAACCGATCCGGCCATGGCTGATCTGGCTCGCTGCATCAGCTTGCGGGCGTGGGTGGCCGAGGTAGCTGTCGATCGACAGCGACAGCAAGTCGGGGTGATAGACCTGTTGAAACAGAAGGGGCGCGATGCCGCCGTGCAAGCGACCTCCGGCTTCAATCATCACCGGCCCGGCATCGGACCAAATGATCTCCATATGAATCGGCCCGACCCGCACGCCGAGCGCCGCGGCTGCCTGGCGGGCGTAATCGGTCAGCGGTTGCAGGTGCGCAGCCTGGGGATCAAGCGTGTCCAGGCTTTCGTAGACAAACATGCTGCCGTTCTTCTGGATCTTGGTGTACTTGCAGACACTGGCAATGATGTACGTGCCGTTGAAGGCGACCATATCCACCACGTACTCCGGCCCCGCGATAAACGACTGCACGATAAACCCCAGGTTGACCTCACCCAGGTCATTCTTCTGCTGCCAGGCCGCGTTTCTCAACGCGGTTTCTGCTTCGCCTTTGCCCTGGGCAAACACCACGCCTTCGGTGGCGGCCGAATTCAGCGGCTTGACCACATAGGTGGCCGACTCTTCCAGCTTGGCCACCACTTCGCCAATGCGGCTTGGCGAGCTCAACAGGTGCGAGTCGATGTGCGCCAACTGGTGTTTTTTCAGCGCCTGCTGCATGGAGAATTTGTTGCGCCGCAGGTCGCTGGTGATACGGCTGTTCCCCGGAATGCTGAGCAACTCCGTCAGGTAGTCCGTGAGGTAGATGGCGGTTTCGCAACCGGCGATCACTGCGCTCAAAGACAACGTTTCCAGGGTGATCAGCAGGCTCTCTTCCCAGTGATACACCTCATGGAAATTCTCAGCGACCAGGTCGTTGGTGAAGTGTTCGGGCAAGGCGCGTGTGGAGATCACGGCGATGCACCGTATGCCCTGCGCGTTGAGCAGGGGCGCATAGAGCTTGCCCGTGGAGAATGGGTCAACAATCAGTACGGTTTTCACGTCGTGCAATCCTTATTCCGTGGTGGCGGCAGGCGAGGCTGCGGGGGTCAGGTTCCACGCCAGTACGGCAGTGGCCAACAGGCCGGCGGAGACGATCATCAACAGCCGTGCGCCTTCGAGTCCGAGAAAGCCCGAGGTGGTAAAGAACGTCAGGATCATCGGTGCCGAGCCACTGACCAGCAGGTAGTAGAGCGAGCTTTTCGCGGCGATGACGTCGGCTACCCGGTCGTTGGGCGCCGATTCAATCAGGGTTTTACGCAGTTGGATCCGCAGGCTGTTGATACAAAAGCCCAGCAGGAACGCAGCGGCCATCATCACGTAGAGATTCTGGAAGTAGACGATTGCCACGTCCGCCAGAATCACCAGTGCGATGGCCCCATAGCTGTTGAGCTTGATACGCGGAAGCACGGCGGCGCTGAAGGCCCCCAGGCCGGCCAGGCCACTGGCGACGCCAAACAGGGTGGCGTTCCACTCATTGAGCTTTTGAAAAACGATAGGCACCAGGCTGTTGAACGCGCCGATATGGAAGCCGATCATGCTCAACACAATGATCAGAATGTAGAGGTTGCGCGGCAGGTCCAGCGGCGCGGCGGAGTTGGAGGCTGCGGTCTGATCGGTGCCGTGTGCGCTGGGGCTGTCGGCCACCAGGTAGACGCCCGCCAGTGACACAATCGCCGCGAGGCTGATGATTTGCAGCGTCTCGTTGACCGAGAACACATCCACGATCAAACCGCCCAGGAGCGCACCGCCGAAGGCACCGATCTGGATGGAGGTTTGCATCAACCGCGCGCAGGTATCGCTGTCGGTGAGGCCTGCCAGCACCAGCTTGGTGTTTTTCGATTCCAGGGTACTGATGGTGAAGTAGTCGGTGACGCCCACCACAAATGCGATCGCCAGGAAGCCGATCGGCAGCAAGGCGGCCTGGGTAAACGACAATCCCAGGACGGCGGCGAACGCAGCCAGGCGTATGTACAGCAGCCGTTTCAGGCTGAGTTCAATCGTGAAGAACTTGCCGATGTACTGTTCGCATAAATAGGGCACCACGGTCGCTACACACAAGGTGGCGCCTACCAGGAATGTGGACCCGGTGGTCTCAAGGCCAAACCAGACCATCGCGATCACAATCGCCATGTCGAGGCCGGTGAAGAGGGTCACGATTGAATAGAACGCGGTCAGTGTCGAATTAGTCTTCATGGGCTTCATCCGTCGTAACGGGAGAGTTTAAGTAGCGGCACGCACCGTTCGGTGTCGCCGACCACGGTGCTGATCTGGTTTCTGACGCGCACGGTGGGCAGCGCCTTCTTTTCCAGGTTGCAGACCTTGTAGGCGTTGTCGTGCCAGGGACAGATCACGCTTTGGCCGTCGCCCGTCACTTCGCCCATGTGCAGTGGGCCGCCACGATGGGGGCACGAGGTGGGCAGCAATTGCGTCGAATACGCGTGACGCTTCAGAAAATAGGTTCTGTCCTCCACGGCCACGTAATGGGCGTGGGTGATATTCAGGCTGATGGCTTTCATTGGGTGGCCCATTCAGATGGCGGTGACGGTGTACGTGCAGGACGGACTGACGATGCGCGTGCCATGGAGCATTCCCTTGGGAATCACGACGCCTTCGCCGGCGATGAGGCGCACAGTCAATTCGGGGCTGGCGATAAACTCCAGCTCGCCGGATTCGACCCAGAACAGTTCGTCATTGGGGTGGGTGTGCAGCACCGAGAGCTCGTGTTCAGCCTCGGTGATTCGCAGGTCCACCGGCTTTTGGCCCTGAAGCTGCGAAGCCTTGGCGCGATGTTCATCCAGCTCGTCGTGCCATTTGATATGGGCATACAGTTCTTCGTCGGCGATGTCCTGAAGGAGCTTGAACTCTTCAAAGCCGCGGATAAGGTCGGGGATGATCTTGGTGCCGAACTGCTTGATCATGGGAATGATCAGGCGCTGAAGTGCCATTCTGCCGTGGTGCACATCGATATGAGCATGCTCATCGAAGTAGGCAGTGGAGACCTGGCCATCGAAGATGGTCTTGATCGCACGGGACTGGTGCTTGGTCGTCAGCGCCAGCGTGGCTTCGGTGTAGTACATGGCGCCGATGTAGCGGAACAGTTCGCCGTGGTTGGCCGACACATAGTGGAAATAGTTGGTCAGCGACAGCGACGCCGGCGTGTAGAACTGCCAGTAATGGTGCACGTGGTGTGACATGTCCATGTCCTGGAGCATGTCTTCAAAGATGGTGCTGTGCTTCTTTTTGTCGACGCCGTAGCCATACTCGTCGATCAGGATCTTGAATAACTCGCTGGTGTACACACCGCAGTTACCCAGAACATTGCGCGCCATGGCCGAGGCTTCACTGAGGAAATCCCCTGCGCATTGGGTCATGAAAAAACGCGCGGCACGCTGGGGGTTGCGGCTGGTGGTCAGCACCTCATGCAGTTTGGAGTCGGCTTGGGCTACATCATCCAAGACTTTATCGGTGTGGGCGACAAAAGAGTCCAGGCACCAAGGACCATTGATGTGCACTTCTTCCTTAAGCCAGTTGTATAAGTAGTGTTCCAGTAACGGGCGGATCTTTTTGCCACTGGCGGCATGTTGGGGGTCATAGAACTGTTTGAAAGCCTTTAAGTCGAGTTCTAATGGCGGCTTGGGCAAGAAGACTAAGTCTTGCTCGTAGATATTCAATAACAAGCGTTGTGCCAACAAATGCTGACTGTCTGAAAGTTGGTCGCTGGTCAGGCTGGTGGTGATGATCGAGTCGGTCACGTCCTGCGGCCTGGAAGGTCGCTGATAGGGACTAGTGGTATAAAAATCGCGAGGTTGAGCAAAGGCACTAGCACCACAATAGTGGGTCAACGCTTCGGCATTCGAAGTTAATACAAAGTCTGCCGCATTATCAGAAAGCTGAGTTGTCCATAACATGAGGGATGGCCTTTATCTGGCGTTGTTTGATGGCCAAATGCTAAGGCGTTGGTTTTTTTAAAAACAGATTAGAAATAGTGCGCACAAGTAGTGAAAATCACTAAAGGCGTAGGAGAAATTTTCTTTATTGTTTGCGTCAGTTGATTATTCGGTCGCAGCGGCTACACATAGTTGCCGGCGCTTAGGGGGATATTGCGCCGGCGAGGCGCGTATTTTCACCTCGCCGGCTTCGGGCTCACTGCAGGACTGGCGTGCTCTGGGGGCTGGGGGTCAGCGCCAGAATTCCTGCCCGTAGATCGGTGCCACTCGGTTGCTGGTACAGACTCAGTCCAAACTCCGGCAACACCGCCAGCAGGTAATCGAAGATGTCCCCCTGGATGCGCTCGTAATCGGCCCACGCCGTGGTGCGGGTGAAGCAGTAGATCTCCAGTGGCACGCCCTGAGCCGTGGTTTGCATCTGGCGCACCATGCAGGTCATGTTCGGCTGGATGTCCGGATGGCTTTTCAGGTAGGCCAGGGCATAGGCGCGGAAGGTGCCGAGGTTGGTCATTCGGCGACGGTTGGCCAGCAGTTGTGCGCTGTGTCCTTGGGCTTCATTCCAGGCCTTGAGCTCTGCCTGCTTGCGCCCGATGTAGTCGGTGAGCAGGTGCACCTGGGTCATGCGCACCTCTTCGTCATCGCGCAGGAAACGCACGCCGCTGGCGTCGATGAACAGGCTGCGCTTGATCCGACGCCCGCCGGAGGCTTGCATGCCGCGCCAGTTCTTGAACGACTCGGACATCAGGCGCCAGGTAGGAATGGAGACGATGGTCTTGTCGAAATTCTGCACCTTGACCGTGTGCAGAGTGATGTCCACCACGTCGCCGTCGGCGCCGACCTGGGGCATTTCGATCCAGTCACCGACCCGCAGCATGTCGTTGCTGGTGAGCTGCACGCTGGCGACGAACGACAGTAGCGTGTCCTTGTACACCAACAGAATCACCGCCGACATCGCACCCAAACCCGACAGCAGCAACAGCGGCGAGCGGTCAATCAGGGTGGCGACGATGATGATCGCGCCGAACACGAACAGCACCATCTTCGCCAACTGCACGTAACCCTTGATTGAGCGGGTGCGTGCGTGTTCGGTGCGAGCATAGATGTCCAGCAGGGCATTGAGCAGGGCGCTCATGGCCAGGACCAGGAACAGGATGGAGATGGCCAGTGCCACGTTGCCGATGAACAGAATTGCGGTTTTGCTCAAATCCGGCACCAGGTACAGGCCGAACTGGATCACCAGGGACGGCGTCATTTGCGCCAGGCGGTGGAAGACTTTGTTGTGCCGCAGATCATTGAGCCAGTGCAGCGACGGTTGGCGGCCGAGCAATTTGACGGCGTGCAGGGTGAGGTATCGCGCTACCCGTCCGAGCAGCAGGGCCACCACCAGCAACACCATAAAACCAAGGCTGGCATGCAGCACCGGGTGTTGGTCGAGGGCGCCCCATAGGTCTTGGACGTTGAGCCAAAGCTGTTTGATATCCATGGGTGAAACCGATTCCTCTGTAAGACAAGACGGCGCGATTAGAGCATCTAAGTGCGACAAAGTTGACGTTGTAGACAAATGCCCTGACAAAAAAGCACCTGATTCGCACCGTTCGCGTAAAGAAACTCGGTTTGGGCGCCCGAAACCGTTACCCTATGCAGCTGATATTTTGTATTTCTTCGAGGTAGCACCCGTGTTTTCCCAATTCGCCCTGCACGAACGCCTGCTCAAAGCCGTGGCCGAGCTAAAATTTGTCGAGCCTACGCCTGTGCAAGCAGCGGCCATCCCGCTCGCGCTCGAAGGGCGTGACCTGCGGGTGACGGCTCAAACTGGCAGCGGCAAAACCGCCGCTTTCGTCTTGCCGGTTCTGAATCGTCTGATCGGCCCGGCCAAAGTCCGCGTGAGCATCAAGACCCTGATCCTGCTGCCGACCCGTGAGCTCGCCCAGCAGACTTTGAAGGAAGTGGAGCGCTTCTCGCAGTTCACCTTCATCAAGTCCGGCATTATTACTGGCGGCGAAGACTTCAAGGTCCAGGCCGCCATGCTGCGCAAGGTGCCGGACATCTTGATCGGCACCCCAGGCCGTATGATCGAGCAACTCAACGCCGGCAACCTCGACCTCAAGGAAGTCGAAGTGCTGGTGCTCGACGAAGCCGACCGCATGCTCGACATGGGCTTTGCCGACGACGTTCAGCGTCTGGTTGCCGAATGTGTCAATCGCCAGCAGACCATGCTGTTCTCCGCCACTACCGGTGGCTCGACCCTGCGCGAAATGGTCGCCAAGGTGCTGAACAACCCTGAGCACTTGCAGGTCAACAATGTCAGCGACCTGAACGCCACCACGCGCCAGCAGATCGTCACCGCTGACCACAACGTGCACAAAGAACAGATCCTCAACTGGCTGTTGGCCAACGAGACCTACCAGAAGGCCATCGTGTTCACCAACACCCGCGCTGCCGCCGACCGCATCTACGGTCGCTTGGTTGCCCAGGAATACAAGGCGTTCGTGCTGCACGGCGAGAAAGACCAGAAGGACCGCAAGCTGGCCATCGATCGCCTCAAGGCGGGCGGCGTGAAGATCCTGGTGGCTACCGACGTGGCTGCCCGTGGCCTGGACGTTGATGGCCTGGACCTGGTGATCAACTTCGACATGCCACGAAGCGGCGACGAGTACGTGCACCGTATCGGCCGTACCGGGCGTGCCGGCAACGATGGCCTGGCCATCTCGCTGATCTGCCATGGCGACTGGAACCTGATGTCGAGCATCGAGCGCTACCTCAAGCAGTCGTTCGAGCGCCGCACCATCAAGGAAGTCAAAGGCACCTACACCGGGCCGAAGAAGGTCAAGGCGTCGGGCAAGGCTGTTGGCGTGAAGAAGAAAAAGACTGACGCCAAGGGCGACAAGAAGAAAACCGGTGCCAAGTCGCCGACCAAGCGCAAGATCGCCAACCGTCCGAAGACCGATAACCTGTCGTTGGTCAGCAAAGACGGCATGGCCCCGCTTAAACGCCGCAAGCCCGAAGCACCGGCTGCTGAATAAGCCAGCGCTGATGTGAAAAAACCGGACATCGTCCGGTTTTTTTATGCCTTCAGTTTTTGGCTTTTGCCGCAGCTTCTTTCAATTCTTTAAGGCGGGCGTCGATGAGCTGGCACTTGTCAGGGAATTCCGCGCTTTCAGTGTCCAGGTCCATCTTCTGCAGCTCGTCATTCATCTCTTTGGCTTTGGTGGGGTTCTGCTCGGTGAGCTTGGTCACTTCCGTCGCCAACTGCTCTCGTTTCGCCGTGGCCTCTTCGGGCGTGCAGGCCCAGGCGGGCAGGGCCGTGAGCAGGGCGGCGGCGACGGCCAGGTTTCTCAAGGTGTTCATGGTACGTACCTCCTTGGTGATGATGTGCGGTTGAGGGGGCGAACGTCTGGAAAGTTCAGAGAAATGACGTCCGTCTGGCGGGCTGAACGGTGGCAGGTGTGGCATGTCACACCTTTTGACGGGCTACTTTTTCTTAGGCCTGCAGGAGGAATCAGGATGACGACTTACAACTGGGATCTAATCGAACGTCTGCTGCACGAAGTGCAGAACGGCGAAGGCAGCTTTGCCCCGCGCAAATACGCCGAGCAGGAAGCGGCCGAGAAGGCCACGGCGGGTGAGAATACCGGCAATCTGGATGCGCTGAAAAAGACCGCAGCGGATTATGAAGCGCTGCTGTTCAAGCGCGGTTTTATTGAATCGCGCCCCGAGGCAGAGGGCGGAAATGGTGAGAACTTCATTTTGACGCAATTGGGTGCCCAACTGCTGGCGCTGATCGACAGTTCCATTCCCGGCAACGATCACCCGCGCCAAGTGCTGGATGAGCAGCCGGATGCACTGGACCCGGCAACCTTCGCTGAAGTGGCGTCCAAAGCGCAGATTGCCTGACGGGTATGCGCGGACCCAGTGTGGGTGGCAGCCCCTCCCACATTAAATCCCGGCGGCCTTGAGGCATTTGAGTGCCTTGAAGTCGCTGCGTACGCCGTCGATTTTCTGCGTGAGTTTAAGGCGTTGCTGCGGCGTACTTTCGGCCATCACGTCGACAATCAGGCTGCGCGCCGCAGCTTCGGTCTGGGCGTAAGCCGCGCGATATTGCGGGGTCCATAGGCTTTCGCGGTCCACCAGCAGTTGCTGCATCTTTTGTGGGAATTCGGCGCTGTGGCGTTGCTGCACCGCTTCGATAAATTGCGCCTGCCAATGGGCGCGATTGCCGATCCATTCCTGATTCTGTTCGCCCAGCGCGACGGACCACGCGGTGACGCGATTTTGCTGGCTAGCGCTCAGTGGGCCCATCCAGGTGTCCAGGCGTTTGTTCATGCGCTCGGCGCGGTCCTTGATTTGTTGGGTGAGGGGCGGCTTAAGGTAGTCGTCCTGGCGTTTACGCAGATCCTTGGCCAGGGCGTCGTTCATTTCTTTGACCTGCTGATCATTCAGTCCCTGGAGCAATTCTATGGCTGAGGGGGTGATTTCGCGGGCGACGTCAGCGATTGCCTGTTCGGCTTCGGCAGTGCGCGTTTTCAATGCAGCATCGGTGACCTGGTTTTCGTCGACCATCTGTTGCAGGCGATCGAGCCAATCGAGATAACCCGGCAACTGCGTGGTGCAATGCCAGGCCAAGTGTTCCTTGAGCTTATCGTTGAACCAACTCTTCTGCCCGGCGTTCATGTCCAGGTAGTCATTGAGGGTCCAGGGGATGATCACGTCCAGGTTGCGGTAGGCCAGGCCCACGCGGTTGCAGCCGGCGAGTGCCAGGCTTAGGGTCAGCAGGGCCACCAACAGTTTGAGCCGACGCAGCATGGGCGTTTCCTTGGGCAGAGGGATTCAATGCATGTGAACCCGCGCCAGGCGCTACAGTTCAGCCCATCAATAAAACGACCGCGCGGCCTTTAACGTCAACAGCCCGTCGCATTGCGAATTGTGTCCGGAGTACGCCGAGCAGTCGCCGCCGCTAAGGCTGGAGTCGCTGTAAATCAGGTCCAAGTCGATGCCCTTCCAGGCGCGGGAGAACTGAACCGACCAGTCGCTGAAGCTGCTGATGGTGCCGCCGTCCACCGAAGCTGGAGTGCCCAATTGGTGGGTGGTGTACTTCATGCTGACGCCGATGCCGAAGGGTTGGGTGCCGCCGAGGTCGGCGAAAATCGTGCTGTCCTGGCGGTCCGGGTCGTTGCTGAAGGAGGCACCGAAACGATTGCCCAACAGGTTCAAGCCACCGTAGAACTCTTGGCTGTCGAGGGGGCTGAGCTTGGGGTAGCTGTAGTGGATCAAGCCGACTTCGTAGCCGAGCGTCTGGTCGAAGGGGTGTTTGAAGCCCATGTAGGAGTCGACTTCGAGGGTGCTTGCCGAAGACAGGCCCATGTTTGGCGAGAACTGGCCGAAGTACAGGCCGCTGTTGTGGCTGAGGTCCAACCCCCCGTGGAAAGAGTCGCTGCCCGGCGAGGTCGGCTTGACCAGGCCCTGTGCCATGCTGCGGCTGGGGGTGGTGCCTAATTTCAGGTCGAAGTCGCCCAATTCGCGCTGGAAGATCTGCGCTTCGGCAAGGGGGCAAGCCACTAATGTGCTGACCAGAAAAATGCAGGATTTGAGCATGCTTCACTCCATGAAAAGCGAGGAGCAGTAACGGAGAAAATCGGGCAGATGCCCGTGCTAGACGTGTGCAAGGATACCGGCGAATGCCAGGCGATGAGGCCCGTTCGTCGATTAACGCAATATTGAATGTAGAAGGAGGGTGTTTCGGGCTCTAGTCCTAGCGCCTTGGAGGCAAGACGCTTAGGGACCAGGTATTTTGCGCGGTGTTACTTTTTACCCAGGCTGATCTGCTTGGACGGGCCGAAAGTCTGGCCGCTCACGCCTTTTGCAATTTGCTGGATTTCGCCACCGGACTTGAGGAAAGCAGCGATTTGGCTGTTGATCGATTCGCTGGTTTCAACGGCTGGAGCTGGCTTTGCTTTGCTGTTGGATGCTTTTACGCGCATGGCGGCCACTAACCTGTAGAAAATTAACTTGGCCAGGCATCGTACAGGAAATACTTGACAATTGCTTGGCAAATATCCCCTGGGAATAAGTAGCGCGGCTGGAAATAAACGAAGTTCATCGTTGAAATTAGGCCCTAACTTACTGTTTTGACTCGAAACCACCTAGCAAAGCAGTGCTGGTGGAAGGGCAAAACTCAGTCGAATGATCGGACGAGCGGAGCGATGCCATCGTAGGGCCATGCCAGGCCGCGATTTTTCAGGCGTGCGCGCGTCGCGGGCGCAACTCGGGTAGAATGCCGCCCACGCAATGAGGGTATTGGAAATGGCTCTAGTCGGGCGCTACAACAGCTTACAAGTGGTTAAACACACTAACTTCGGTTTGTACCTTGATGGTGCGCAAGATGGCGAAATCCTCTTGCCTAATCGGTATATCCCAAAAGATATTCCCAGTGAAGATGAAGACTGGCTTAACGTTTTTATTTACCTGGACAGCGATGACAAACTTATCGCCACCACCGAAAAACCCAAAGTTCAAGTCGGCGAATTTGCCAGTTTGAAAGTGGTGGAAGTCAACAGTATTGGCGTGTTCCTCGATTGGGGTCTGCCAAAGGACCTTTTGCTTCCGTACTCGGAAGAAAAACGTCAGATGACCGCCGGTGAATACTGCGTGGTGCACGTCTATCTCGACAAGCACACCAAGCGTATTACCGCCACCGCGCGCCTTGACCGCTACCTGGACAAGACGCCGGCCAACTACGTTGTGGGCCAGGAAGTCGACCTCTTGGTGGCCGAAGCCACTGATATGGGCTTCAAGGCGATCATCAACAACAAACACTGGGGGCTGATCCACAAGAACGAAGTGTTCAAGTTCCTGCGTCCCGGCAAGGAAGAGAAAGGCTTCATCAAAGAGATCCGCGCCGATGGCAACATCAGCCTGAGCCTGCAACCGGTCGGCCAGGAAGCGGCCTCCAGTCTCAACTCGAAGATCCTCGCCAAGTTGCGCGAAAACAACGGCACGTTGCCGGTCAGCGATAAAAGCGACCCGGCAGTAATCAGCAACTTGTTCGGCGTGAGCAAGGGTAACTTCAAGAAGGCTATTGGTGCGCTCTACAAGCAGGGTCAGATCGTGATTCACGCGGATCGCATTGAACTAAGCTGAGTAGGGTTTGCTCTTCTGTAGGAGCGAGCTTGCTCGCGAAAAGGGTACATCCGAAACCGCGATGGGCCTGAGATATTTTCGCGAGCAAGCTCGCTCCTACAGAGGTCCGCTTGATGTCTAAAAAATCGTTGTTCGCCTACCTCGGCACCTTGCTTGCTTTTCTGGTGCTCGACGGCCTCTGGCTCGGCGTCCTCATGGGCCCTACCTACAAATCCTTGCTGGGCCCGCTGATGCTTGATCAGCCCCGCCTATTGCCCGCAGTGCTGTTCTACCTCCTGTATGTCCTCGGTTGTGTGGTGTTCGTGGTCTTGCCAAGCATCAACTGGCAACGCGCAGCGCGTCTGGGTGCCTTGCTGGGTCTGGTGGCCTATGGCACCTATGACCTGAGCAACTGGGCCACACTGCAAGGCTGGTCTGCGAGCTTGGCCCTGATGGACATGGCCTGGGGCACCTTCCTGACAGCGGTGTGTTGCACGGTTGGACACGTGTGTGCACATCGGGTGCACCGATGATTGTGTACAGGATTTATGTGCACCGTTGCTGAGCGCGGTCCCCGCTACTAAACCGTCATAAGCGCCTTTGGAGCACCGTCGTAGAGGGATTGTGTGCCATTGGCACGCATTCTGCTGACTGTCTCGTATACAAACCTGGCCGCCTCCCGTATGCATCCCCGTGACGGAAGCGCAGGCCGGTATTACGAGGAGCCCAGCGATGACCGAACAATTGCCTAAAGGCTATAGCCCGCGCCTGTACAACCAGGATCTGGGCCCACTGCCGCAGAAGTGGAACTGGTACAACATTTTTGCCTTCTGGATGAGTGACGTGCACAGCGTCGGCGGTTATGTATTCGCTGCCAGTCTGTTCGCCTTGGGGCTAGCCAGTTGGCAGGTGTTGATCGCCTTGCTCGCGGGTATTTGCATCGTGCAATTGATCGCCAATCTGGTGGCTAAGCCTAGCCAGCAGGCCGCCGTTCCTTATCCAGTCATCTGCCGGCTCGCATTTGGTGTGTTTGGCGCGAATATTCCTGCGGTGATTCGTGGCCTGATTGCCGTGGCCTGGTACGGGATTCAGACTTATCTGGCGTCCAGCGCTTTGATCATCGTGGTGTTGCGCTTTTTCCCACAGATGGCGGTGTATGCAGAACCGCATTTCGCCGGTCTGTCCTACCTGGGCTGGTTTGGTTTCCTCAGCCTGTGGGTACTGCAAGCTGCAGTTTTCTGGGCCGGCATGGAGTCTATCCGCCGCTTTATCGATTGGGCGGGGCCGGTGGTATATGCGGTGATGTTTGCCCTGGCTGGCTGGATTGTGTGGAAGGCTGGCTGGTCGAACATCAGCTTTACTCTGTCGGAAAAGTCCCTGTCGGGCTGGCAAGCGTTCGGCCAAGTGATCGTAGCCACGGCGCTGGTGGTGTCGTACTTCTCTGGGCCAACCCTGAATTTCGGCGATTTCAGCCGCTACTGCCGCAGCATGCAGGATGTGCGACGCGGAAACTTTTGGGGCCTGCCGGTGAATTTCCTGGCCTTTTCCCTGGTGACGGTAGTGATCGTCTCTGGCACCTTGCCGGTGTTTGGCGAAATGCTCCACGACCCGATCGCCACGGTTTCGCGTATCGACAACAACATGGCCGTGCTGCTTGGCGCATTTGCCTTTGTGACCGCGACCATCGGTATCAATATCGTCGCCAACTTTGTGTCCCCTGCGTTTGACTTCGCCAACGTCGCGCCAAGCAAAATCAGCTGGCGTGCCGGGGGCATGATCGCAGCAGTAGCCTCGATCTTTATCACTCCATGGAACCTGTTCAATAACCCGCTGATGATCCACTACACCCTGGATATCCTCGCGGCGTTTATCGGGCCGCTGTTTGGGATTCTGTTGGTAGATTTCTACCTGATCAAAAAACAGAAAATCGATGTAGATGCGCTGTTCGATGACAGCCCAAGCGGGCGCTATTACTTCGACGGCGGCGTGAACTGGACAGCGGTCAAGGCGCTGGTGCCCGCGACACTGGTGGGCGTCGCGATCACCTTCACACCGGCGTTGCAGGGCATGGCCAACTTCGCCTGGTTTACCGGCTGCTTCCTGGGAGGGCTGTTTTTCCTGGCGCTGTCACGGCGCGAACAGGTGCGCACGCAAACGCCTTTGGTTGCTGGCTGACCAATATCCCCCCCGCCAAGAACAGGCCTGTACCGGCAATCACCAATGCCGGTTGCAGGCCGCCGCTTAGATGGCTGCTCGCCGACGCCAATAAGGGCCCGCTCAATTGGCCGATGGCAAAGCTGGCGGTCAGCAGACCGGTGCTGCGCTGGTAGCCGTGGGGCGCCACATCCCGCAAGCGCGCCATCACCAATTGCATACAGGCCAGGAACGGACCGCCGCAAAGCAGAACGCCCAGTGCCAACCCCCAGCCATTGCCCAGCAAGCACGTGAACACTCCGGCCGCTTGCAGCCACAGGGTTGTCATCAGCCAGCGGCGAGTAGCGTCTGGATCTTTGCGACGCAGAGTCGCCACGCCCACGCCAATCGCTGCCAGCAGGCCAAAGCACGGCCAGAACAGATCGGCCTGCCAGGCCCCTTTGAACTGGGCGCTGGCCATCTGTGACAGGAAGGTCGCTGGAATGATGTAACCCAGTCCGAATAGCACATAAACCCAGCACAGGTGCGTGATGCTGCCGTTGCTGCCCGCGTCGCTATGACCGGCGCCAGGGGCGCTGGCACAAGGTTGCGGCAAAAACGGCAGGATCGCCAGCAGCATGAGCAGCGCCACAGCGCCATAGATCAACCATAACGTGGCGGAGTTTTGCCCCAGCAGGTTTGAGCCGAGCGCCAATAGCCCGCTCAAGAGAATCCCCAGGCCGGGTCCGGCAAATACCAGAGCACCCAGACGCGGGCGTCCGGCGGCGAGCGCCAGCGGCTGGCTCAAGCTAGTGATCATCACCAATGCCCAGGCACTTGCCACGCCAGTGCCAAAGCGCAACAGCAGATGGGGCCAGAACCCATGGGCCCAGGAGGACGCAAAGGTCAGCAGCACACATAACCAGAGCCCACCGTACAGCCGACCGCGTACATGACGGTGACCGCGGGCGAAAATCGAATCCACCGCGCCCACGAAGTAGCCGAGGTAATTGGCGGCGGCGATCAGGCCGGCGTCGGTCAGGTCGATCTGCCCTTCGCTAAGCATGTGGGGCATTTGTGGGGTGAGGGCGAAGCGGCCAATGCCCATGGCCATCATCAGGGCGATGGAGCTGGCGAGTAAGCGAATCAGGGGTGACATGGTCAGGTGTCCTGCTGAGAAACGAATGACCCTCAGCCTAAGGTGTGTTGACTTTCTGTAAAATTGAATAATATTGAGTAACTTATTCAGTTTTGGAGAAAGTCGTGGAGTTCAGTCAATTGCGCATTTTCCAGGCCGTGGCGGAAGAGGGGTCCATCACCCGCGCGGCTGAGCGCCTGCACCGCGTGCCGTCAAACCTATCGACCCGACTCAAACAGATGGAGGAACAGCTCGGTGTAGAGCTGTTCCTGCGCGAACGTCAGCGCTTGCAGCTGTCTCCGGCGGGCAAGATATTGCTGGACTACAGCACCCGTCTGCTGGCACTGCACGATGAGGCCCATGGCGCCGTGCAAGGTGGGCAACCGGCCGGCGACTTTGTTCTGGGCAGCATGTACAGCACTGGAGCAGTGCATTTGCCCAAGCTGCTGGCGCGTTATCACAAGGCCTACCCAATGGTGAATCTGCAGGTGCAGTCAGCGCCCAGTGGTGAGTTGCTGGAAGGTCTGATCACGGGGCGTCTGGACGCAGCGTTTGTGGACGGCCCGCTGACCATCGCCAGCCTGGACGGCGTGCAGTTATGCGAGGAAAAACTGGTGCTGATCTGTGAAGCCGACCACCCACCCGTGCGTGGCCCCCAGGATGTTGCCGGCCGCTCGGTGTTTACGTTCCGACGCAGTTGCGCTTATCGCACACGCCTGGAAAGCTGGTTTTCCTACGAGCGCGTAGCCATGGGACGGGCGATTGAGATCGAGTCATATCAAGGCATGCTCGCTTGCGTGATTGCCGGTTCAGGGGTGGCGTTGATGTCCCAAGCCATGCTCGACAGCCTGCCAGGCAAGGACAGCGTGTCCGTTCATCCCCTGACAGGGCATTTTGCCACTGCGACCACCTGGTTGATGTGGCGAAAGGGTATGCTCGGCGCTAACCTCAATGCGTGGATCGACTTGCAGCAAGAGGGCCAGGCGACGGTAATGAAAGACACCCGCGCCATTGCCTGACCGGTCCGTCAGAATTCGGATGAATTCAGTAATAGTTCGTTGTGGTTTCGTTCAAGCAATATGTAGGACTTAGGGCTACTATCAGTGTAGGAAAAGGCGACACAGCTTGCGCCTACAAGCATTACCCTCAAAGGGGGCAAACCATGAAAGAGAAAATCCAAAACTGGCTCCATGATCTGGGCGTTGCACTGGGCTTGATCGAGCCTCCGCTGCAGCCGGTGCCGATTCGTACGGATGACGAGCAGCGTCGCCCACGTCGCAGATGAGGCCCGGGGAGCGCTCGCGCGATGAATACCTCTCTATGTCGTGGGAGCGCTGCCAGGTAAATCGGATGGCTGTACGACGTGTGAGTTGCGTCATTCGCTTTTACTGACTTCGGTAAACCCGGAGCTATGTATGTGCTCCTCGTCAGTGGCGCAATCGTGATAATGGCCCTTCACCTCCATCTCACCATTGAACTTCCGTGAACTTCAAAGCCGAACCAGTCTTTAAATGCTCGTTCTATGGGCAGTGTGGCAAATGAAGTCCCGTTTTTATAAAACATGAGCTTGTATATTCCAGTGCAGACGCCTGCGTGGGGGCCGTTCATATGCACGCGGTCGCCTGTCTTAAGTTGCGGTGGAACTGTTGACGCAGCGGGGTAGCTAGGATCGCGCTGTTTCATTTCATCACCTCACGGGTTATCGGGTAGCCAAGCCAACTTCTTCAGATTTGAAATGGCCATGTCAGGCTATTACGGTCCTCAGCGGTCCTTCTACTGTGATAACCACCAGTTTCGACCAATGGCAGCTGGGTAAACTCAGGGAAAACAGGTGCAGCATCCGCGTGCATCTGATGCAGTAAATTCCTCCCGAACATATTCGTTGGGTAACGCCTCGTAGACACGGGTTGCAGTCCGTAAGTGAGCGTGCCATTCAGGCTGTGCTTTTTTAAGACCGGAATTGGACTACCCGTTTATCAGAAGCGGTTGGGTTAGTTAGTTTGAAATATCGGAGTAGTTTGAGTTTCGTTAAGTAATGATTTGTACCGCTTACTGATATAAAGCTTCCTGAAGAAAACGGGTTTATGAAGAGTGAGTTTTAGGGCTTTAAGTATTTAAAGTGTTGGCCCCAACTTATTTAACTCCTATCTCCAGGCATTAGTCAGCCAAAATTGTTGGAGACGAAACTATGCTGCTCTCTCACGTTCCGCCAGTTGCCGCGTCACTCATCGCCACTACCGAAAATATTTTACATATCGCGCCTACGTCGAGCCGTTGGAAGGCTGATGCACCCAGCAACGTAGTGTTTTTCCCCCCGAACTCAACCAAGCAAGCGCTGCTGCTACAGATCGGGCTCGTGCGCCCATCAACGATCATTATTGGAGATCAGGTTATCGATGGGGAGGTCATTGACCTATGGCGTTTAAGCCACCCATTTGGAGATCTCTGTCTGATTCGCCGAGGCACAAGTCTGGATAAGGTGCGGTTGGATTTATGCGAGTCAAACGGCATTCGAGTGGTCAACACACCTGGGGTCAACGCGCCGCACGTTGCGGTTTATATCGCGCACTGGCTGACACTTGCCGATGGCTCTACACCCCAAGACATCTGTGTCCTGGGTTACGGAAATGTGGGGAAAGAGCTGGTCAAGTTGTTACTTGATCGAGATCCGCATGTTCGGATCAAAGTGTTGAGTCCACGCAGCCAGGCGTGTCCAGATAGCCGAGTCTCATTTGTGTCGGACTGGTCCGAGGCACTGCAAGGGGCTCGTTCTATCGCCATTTGTTTATCCCTGAATGATGATTCTGCCCATCGCATTGATCGGGCCCTGATTCAATGTATGCACAGGCAGGCGCGTCTGATCTGCGTCGCCAAACCAGATGTGTTCAGCGACGATGCGTTGCAATCCCTTTCACTGGCTGAAGACGTCCAACTTGTCTTGGATTACGGGCCTGCGACATTGGAGGCGTTTCGGATGCGTACACAAGCGCTCGGTTGCAGTGTCGCCACCTGGCGCAGACCGGCGACGCTGACTGCACAGGCGGCAACCACCGAAGCCTGCCATTGCGACCTTGATTATGCCGCCGCTGTTCAATTGAGCTTGATGGCCCTGCGTGGCCTTGTCAGGCGCAAACTTGCACGCTCACTGACGATCCCCACACTGCATGCACATGCCGATGCGCCCCGTGTATCAATCATCGGCAGAGGGATCAACGGCCTGCTCCAGGCCGTGATGTTTCGCTTGGCGAATTATCAGGTAACAGTCTATGGAGGCAATCGGGACAGTGATGGTGCCAGCCATAAGCGTATGAATATGCGCCATCTTTCAGCAACTGAGACGACTGCAAAGCCGCCACATAACGACTCTTTACTTCCAGGAAATCAGTATCTGGCCATTGAGTGCAACCGCGCCGGCATTGAGTTGTTTGAAAAATTTCTGGCTGACAACCCATCACTGGAGCAATTTGCGCGAGCGCGGGTTGTGCGCGCTTATACGGAGACAACCAGTGAAGTAGATGCCGCAATACGCGAGCAGCGCGAGATCGAAAGCAGACCGTGGCCTAGTGGCAAACCTGGAGGTGAGCTCAGAGAAATCAGCCCACAGCAACTCCAAGCGCTTTGTGGCATCCATGGAGTCGGAAGGGCTATTGAAGTATCAGGCTACGATGTGGAATTTGTTCACCTAATGGATGAGATTGAGGTGCTGTTGCAGTGCTCTGGGGTTCAGTTCCAGCCTCAGCATCTGAGCCGTGTCCAAATTGCTGAGCTGAGCAAAGAACATTTCGTCGTCAGTGCCATGGGCGTAGAGGAGCCAGAGGTTATCGCGATCATCGGCTGGTTTTTCAAGCTGCCTGCTGTGGGTAATGAAGGCGCTGAAATGCGGGGGCTCAAGCTTCAATACGATCTGCCAATTGGTGTCATGAATTGCCGCTTGGACGGGCACTGCATTCTCGTCTCCGGTGGACAGGTCCCGCCCGATTCGGCGCCGGAGCACAAAGAGCAGATCCTGGCAGCTTGTCTGGCCGCTGTTTCTCTTCACTTTCCAATGTCTTATTGCAGTGCAATCGAAAGTGGCGACTTGCATATTGTCGAATGTGCCAGGCCCGGCACCTCAGATGGACTTTCGATCGTTTATTGGGCCGCCCATCATCAAATCGCCGCCGGAGGCACAACCCAAGGATTGGTATGGGCCTCCCTGGTCCAGGAAATCATCCAGGCAAACCAAAACCTGTCAGTTGGACGATAAAAAAACGGGCGCGACATCCGACGTCGCGCCCGCTGAAGAAACCGCTCTTGATTCTGTGAGGCGTCAAACCACCCGAGTCGCCATCGCCTCCGGCCGCCGGGACAACAAACTGACCAGCACAAAACTCACCAGCCCAACCGCCAGGCTGTAGTAAATCGGCGTGTTCGCATCCAGCCCATCCTTGAACATGAACACCAGCGCCGTCACAAAGCCCAGCGTCATGGACGTAATCGCCCCCGACGTGGTCGCGCGCTTCCAGAAGATCGCGCCAATCAACGGGACCAACATCCCGCCGACCAAAAGGTTATAGGCCAGGGTCAGCGCGCTGATTACATCGCTGACCACCAGCGCGATACCCAGCACGGCGATACCGGTCAGCATCGTGAACAGGCGGTTGATGTTGAGGCTCGACTGCTTACCACCACGCAAACGCGGCAGCAGGTCCTCGGTCAGTACGGTGGAGGCGGCCAGCAAGCCGGCGCTGGCCGTCGACATCATCGCCGCCAGTGCTGCCGCGATCACCAGCCCACGGATGCCGTCCGGCAGCGACAGTTTGACGATGGCCGCAAACGCGTTGTTGACGTTGTCCAGGTCCGGAATCAGTACATGGGCCGCCATGCCGATCAGCGCACAGGCCAGGCCGTAGAGGATGCAGTAGAAACCGGCGAAGGTGCCCGCGTACTTGGCGACTTTTTCATCACGGGCGGTGAACACCCGTTGCCAGATGTCCTGGCCGATCAGGATGCCGAAGAAGTAGATCATGAAGTAGGTAATGATCGTGTCCCAGCCGATCGCGGTGAAGCTGAAGCTCGACGCCGGCAGCTTGGCTACCAGTTCATCCCAGCCGCCTACGCGGTACAGGCAAATCGGCAGCAGGATAAACATCAGGCCAACGGTCTTGATCACGAACTGCACAATGTCGGTGAGGGTCAGCGACCACATGCCGCCGATGGTCGAGTACACCACCACCACGCCGCCGCCCAGCAGTACCGAGATCCAGAACGGCAGGCCGAACAGCACTTGCAGCACGGTGCCGATGGCCAGGATCGAAGTTACGCCGATCATCAGCGCGTAGGCCAGCATGATCACCGCACTCGCTTGGCGAGCCATGGGGTTGTAGCGTTTTTCCAGGACCTGGGTGACGGTGAAGATCTTCAGTTTGAGCAGCGGCTTGGCCAGGAACAGGTTCAGCGCGATGATTCCCATCCCCAGCGCGGCGCACAGCCAGAAGCCGGAGATGCCATGCACATAACCCAGGCGCACGGTGCCGACGGTGGACGCGCCGCCCAATACCGTCGCGGCCATGGTGCCCATGTACAGCGACGGGCCCAGGTTGCGCCCGGCCACCAGGTAGTCTTCGTGGGTCTTGGCGCGGCGCATGCCGTAATAGCCGAGCACGAGCATGCCGGCGGCGTAGATGAGTACGACGAATAAATCCAAAGCCATGACGGCGAGTCTCCGATTATCTTTTTTATGAGGTCAGGCGGCGGGTTGCATCGCCGGTTTAGCGAGCGAATCCATGCTCTTGCTGCGTGGA
This sequence comes from Pseudomonas sp. W22_MBD1_FP4, assembly GCF_052113765.1. Lineage (NCBI taxonomy): Bacteria > Pseudomonadati > Pseudomonadota > Gammaproteobacteria > Pseudomonadales > Pseudomonadaceae > Pseudomonas > Pseudomonas sp. W22_MBD1_FP4. The sequence goes on from NZ_JBGQOI010000002.1 coordinate 172,330, forward strand.
TCAGTCGGTCCATAAACAGAGGCCGGCTCCGGGAACACTCGCAACAACGTCAGGTAAACCACTGACGCCAACCCCAGCGTTACCGGCAGGCTGATATCGATGCCATCGGCCAAATTGCCCAGCGGCCCGACAAACTGCCCCGGCAGGTTGACGAAGCACAGGCCCACCAACGCGCTCGGAATCCAGGCTCCCAGCCCGCGCCAGTTCCAGCCATGGCTGAACCAGTAGCGCCCGCCGGTTTCACCGCGGGTGAACACTTGCAGGTCATCCGGGCAGTAGAAGCCGCGGCGCACGATCAGGCCGATGATCATCATCACCATCCACGGCGTGGTGCAGGTGATGATCAGCACGGCGAAGGTCGACACGCTCTGCACCAGGTTGGCGGCGAAACGTCCGATAAAGATGAAGGCAATCGACATCACCCCAATCAGCAGCGTGGCCTTGACCCGCGACAGCAGGCGCGGGAATACGCTGGACATGTCCAGCCCCGTGCCATAAAGCGAGGTCGTGCCGGTGGACATGCCGCCGATCACCGCGATCAGGCACACCGGCAGGAAGAACCACGTGGGTGCAACCGCCAGCAGGCCACCGACATAGTTGTTGGCTGCGATGTAATCCGGTGCCTTGATCGCCACGATGGTCGCGGTGGCGAGGCCAAACAGGAACGGGATCAAAGTAGCGATTTGCGCCAGGACCACTGCCAGCATGATGCGCATTTTCGGCGTCTCACGGGGGATGTAGCGTGACCAGTCTCCGAGGAACGCGCCGAAGGAAATCGGGTTGCTCATGGCTACCAGCGCAGCGCCGATAAACGCGGCCCAGAAGCCGGTCTGGCCCATGGCGACGCTGCCTGAGAAGTGGCTGTCAAAGGCTGGCGCGAACGCGAAGATCCCCAGCAAAAACAGCAGGCTCGCCGCCCACACCGCAATTCGGTTGACCCACAGCATGAAGCGAAAGCCGTAGATGCACACCGTGAGGACAAGCAGGGCGAACAGGCCGTAGGCCAGGCCCAGGGTCAGGTCGGTTTCCGGCAGGCCAATCAGGCGTTTCGCACCTCCGACCAGCGCATCGCCTGAACTCCACACCGACAGTGAGAAGAAGGCAATTGCCGTCAGCAATGACAGAAACGAACCGACGATCCGACCGTGCACCCCAAAGTGCGCACCGGAAGACACCGCGTTGTTAGTGCCATTGATCGGCCCGAACAAGCCCATAGGCGCCAGGATCAGAGCACCCAGCAGCACGCCCAGCACAATGGCCCAGACGCCGGCCTGGAATGACAAGCCAAACAGCACTGGGAACGAGCCCAGCACGGCAGTGGCGAAGGTATTGGCACCGCCGAAGATCAGACGGAACAGATCCTTGGGGTTGGCGGTACGTTCGTGGTCCGGAATCTGTTCGACCCCGTTGGTTTCAATCTTGCGAATACTGTTTTCGTTGTTTTTATTATTCATGATCAGCTCCGATCACATTGGCTAAGGGGGCGGCAGCCCTTCCGGCACAGCGGACAAATGTTCGTGACAGGCCAGCCACAGGCCTTGTTTTTGTTGTGTGCGTAGCCCTTGCCGTTTGAAGACAATGGTCTCGCGTTCCTGGCTGAAAAATTGCTCCCCGTTCATGCGCAACTCGGTGGCCACGTCATGAATAAATATCGCCACATCCTCACCTTGCAGGCTGACAGACGGGTTGCTCGACGTGCAGGACAGCACCTCGAAGCCCTCGTCCGCGCGCCAGCTGTCCCACAACGCCTGGTAGGCATCGCGGCTGAGCAGCGGTTGGGGGAGGGTGTAGAACACAAAGCTGGCATCGGCCGTGAACGCACCGAAGTAGGCGGCGCGGTCATTGCGGGCGAAGGCCGCCACCAGGTCGGCGGCGGCTTGCAGCACCTCGTGCGTGCGCATCAGCGATGCGCCACGCCGGGCAGTACGCAGAGCATCTCGTACAGCAGGTTGGCGCCGAGCAGCGAGGTGTTGCCGGTGGTGTCGTAGGGCGGCGAAACTTCTACCAGATCACAACCAACCAGGTCGAGGCCCTGGCAACCACGGATGATCTCAATGGCCTGGATAGTGGTCAGCCCGCCGATTTCCGGAGTGCCTGTGCCGGGGGCCCAGGCGGGATCGATGCCGTCGATGTCGAAGCTCAGGTACACCGGGCCGCCGCCAACTTTCTCCCGCACTTCGGCCATCAACGGCGCGAGGGAGTGGTGCCAGCATTCTTCCGCCTGGACCACGCGAAAGCCCTGTTTGCGGCTCCAGTTGAAGTCTTCCGCGGTGTAGCCCTGGGCGCGCAGGCCGATCTGCACCACGCGGTCGCAATCGAGCAGGCCTTCTTCCACGGCGCGGCGGAAGGTGGTGCCGTGGGCGATTTTCTCGCCGAACATATGGTCGTTGACGTCGGCGTGGGCATCGATGTGCACCAGCCCGACCTTGCCGTGTTTCTTGTGGATCGCCCGCAGGATCGGCAGGGTGATGGTGTGGTCACCGCCCAGCGTCATGGGGATCACATCGTGTTCTAGGATCTCGTCGTAGGCTTCTTCGATGATGCGCACGGCGTCGAGCAGGTTGAAGGTGTTGATCGCCACGTCGCCGATGTCAGCCACGGAAAGCGAGTCGAACGGTGCTGCGCCGGTGGCCATGTTGTACGGGCGGATCATCACTGATTCGGCGCGGATTTCACGCGGCCCGAAGCGGGTGCCGGCACGCAGCGAGGTGCCGATGTCCAACGGCACGCCGACAAAAGCAGCGTCCAGGCCTTTGGCCGATTGCAGGTGGGGAAGACGCATCATGGTGGCGATGCCGGCGAAGCGCGGCATTTCGTTGCCGCCCAGTGGTTGGTGGAAGATCTTGTCCACGGGATTGCCTCATCGTTGTTTTGTTTATTAGGGGGCCGATTCTGCGAAATGCGAAGGAAGGGAAGAATCGGCAGAGGCAAATACTTAGTTCAGGTTTTTCTAAACTAATGCACGCGAGTAAACTGCCCCGGTCCTTACCCGGAGCCGACCATGGCCAACGCCTTGCCCGACCTGAAACTCCTGCGCATTTTCGTCAGCGTCGTGCGCCACCAGGGGTTCGCCAACGCCCAGCACGAACTCAACCTGTCCACGTCGGCCATCAGCACCTATATGAGCCAGTTGGAAAGCGCGTTGGGCCTGGTGCTGTGCCATCGCGGGCGCGGCGGCTTCAGCCTCACCAGCAAGGGCGAGTTGTTTCACCAGGAAACCTTGCGCCTACTCGGTGAGCTGGAAGGCTTCGAGCAGTACGCCGCCGCGCTCAAAGGGGAGTTGCGCGGCACCCTCAAGCTCGGCGTGCTCGATTCCACCGTCAGCGACAAGGCCCTGCCGTTCGCCGAAGTGATCGGCGCCTACAGCCTGGAACATCCGGCGGTGCATCTGCATCTCTCGGTGATGAGCCCGTACGAATTGCAATTGGGTGTGCAGGACAACCGCCTCGACCTGGCCATCGGCGCCTTCTCCAACCGTATGAGCGGGCTGATCTACATGCCGCTTTATCGCGAGCAGCATTGGCTGTATTGCAGCACGCGGCATCCTTTATTCAATGAGCGACGCATTCCCGAACAAGTGATCACCCAGCAACGCATGGTCGGACGCGGCTACTGGAGCCAGGCGGAACTCGCGCGCCACGGCTTCAAGCACAGCGCCGCCACGGTGGAAAGTATGGAGGCGCAGCTGATCCTGGTGCTGTCCGGCGCCTATATTGGTTACCTGCCGGAGCATTACGCCCAGGCCTGGGCCGACAAGGGCGACCTGCGCGTATTGCTGCCAGCCACCTTTGGCTATCAAGCGCCATTTTCGATGATCATGCGCCGGGGCCGCAGCCGTGAGCCGCTGATCCAGACCTTCCGCGATTTGCTCAAAGCCCAGCTCAATCAGGCCTGAAGAACCATGTCCAGACCCCAATGCTCCCGTTGCCTCAGGCCCACTGCCCATTGCTTGTGCGCGCTGATCCCCAACCTCGATAGCCGCACCCGCGTATTGCTGTTGCAGCACCCGAGCGAGGTCAACCATGCGCTCAATACCGCGCGGTTGGCGGCGCTGGGATTGAACAATGCGCAGTTGGTGGTGGGCGAGGTCTTTGATGACTTGCAGGCCCTGTTGAACCCGCCCGGCTACCAGGCGAGGCTGTTGTTTCCTGCTGACGATGCCCAGTCGCTGCAAGCCTACGCGCCAGGGGCTCAGCCGCTGTTGCTGGTGGTGCCTGACGGCACTTGGCGCAAGGCGCGCAAGCTGTTGCACCTCAATCCCTTGCTGGCGGCGTTGCCTCGGGTGACGCTGGCTGAGGCCGCCGTGTCCCGCTATCGACTGCGCAAGGCGCCCGGGCCAGGGGCGTTGTCGACGGTGGAGGCGATTGTGCAGGCGCTGCAAGTGCTGGAGGCGCCGGTGTCGTTTGAACCGTTGCTCAAGCCGTTTGATGCATTGATCGAAGGGCAGATTGCGGCGATGGGTGAGGAGGTCTTTCGGAAAAACCATGGCGATGGGCATTTGGGCTAGGCGGGGTATCGAGGCGCGGCCATCGGGAGCAAGCCCCCACACACATTCGACCGAGTTCCAGCATGAGAATGCGGTCCAGTGTAGGAGGGGGCTTGCTCCCGATGGGGTCCCCAAGCTCACCCTCTTTTCCGCTTATTCCTTTAAGCCATAAGCACCACACTTTGCGTGATATGGCCCGCCGGCCTTTCCCGGTATGATGTGCGCCCCGCAGTCTGGATTGCGAATACGCCATGACCTTGCAGTACCCTACAATCGCCGATTGCGTCGGCAACACGCCTCTGGTCCGCTTGCAACGCATGGCGGGTGAAACCAGCAATACCCTGCTGCTCAAGCTTGAAGGGAACAACCCGGCTGGCTCCGTCAAGGACCGCCCGGCGCTCTCGATGATTACCCGTGCCGAATTGCGCGGGCAGATCAAGCCTGGTGACACCCTGATCGAAGCCACCTCGGGTAACACCGGCATCGCCCTGGCCATGGCCGCCGCGATCAAGGGTTACAAGATGGTGCTGATCATGCCCGACAACGGCAGCGCCGAGCGTAAGGCAGCGATGACCGCCTATGGCGCCGAGTTGGTGCTGGTCACCCAGGAAGAAGGCATGGAAGGCGCCCGCGACCTCGCCGAGCGCATGGCCGCCCAAGGCCGTGGCCAGGTGCTGGACCAGTTCGCCAATGGTGACAACCCCGAGGCGCACTACACCACCACCGGTCCGGAAATCTGGCGTCAGACCCAGGGCACCATCACCCATTTCGTCAGCTCCATGGGCACCACCGGTACCATCATGGGCAACTCGCGCTACCTCAAGGAGCAGAACCCGGCGATCCAGATCGTTGGTCTGCAACCGATGGAAGGCGCGGCCATCCCAGGCATTCGTCGCTGGCCCGAAGAGTACTTGCCGAAGATCTACAACGCGACCCGCGTGGATCGCATCATCGACATGGCCCAGCGCGAAGCCGAAGACACCACCCGCCGACTGGCCCGTGAAGAAGGCATCTTCTGCGGCGTGTCGTCCGGCGGTGCCGTGGCGGGTATGTTGCGCTTGTCCAAGGAAGTGAAAAACGCGGTGATCGTCGCGATCATCTGTGACCGAGGCGACCGTTACTTGTCGACCGGCATTTTCGACGAACCCAACTGATGGCCAAGCACGAGAGAGGCCTGCGCTTCCAACCGACGGGCGGCAGCCGGGCCCCACAGATTCCAGTGGGCAAGAAACAACGCCTGACCATTGAGCGCCTGGCCAACGATGGCCGTGGCATCGTCTTTTTTGAAGGCCGCACCTGGTTCGTCAATGGCGCGCTGGCTGGCGAAGAAGTCGAAGCGCGGGTGTTGGGTACCCACGGCAAAGTGGTCGAGGCCCGCACCGAGCGGGTGTTCAAGGCCAGTGAACTGCGCCGTCCTGCACCGTGCGCGCACTTCGGCCGCTGTGGCGGTTGCAGCGTGCAGCACTTGCCCCACAACGAACAACTCGCCCTGAAACAGCGCATGCTCGCCGAGCAACTGTCCCGCGTGGCCGGTGTCGAACCGCAAGAGTGGGCCGCACCGTTGAGCGGCCCGGAGTTCGGTTACCGGCGCCGTGCCCGCGTGGCGGTGCGTTGGGATGCCAAGGCAAAAAAACTCGACGTGGGTTTCCGCGCCGTTGCCAGCCAGGACATCGTCGCCATCGATGATTGCCCGGTGCTGGTACAGGCCTTGCAGCCGATCATGCAGCGCTTGCCCAACATGCTTCGTCGTCTGAGCAAACCTCAGGCACTGGGCCATGTTGAGTTGTTCAGTGGCTCGTCCGTCGCGTTGTTGCTGCGGCATATGGCGCCGTTGTCGGAGGCGGACCTGCTGATCCTGAAAGAATTTTGTACCTTCCATGAAGCCCAGTTGTGGCTGCATGGCGAAGGCCAGCCGGAACCCTTTGAGGCCGATCAGTCACTAGGTTTCCGATTGGACGCATGGGACTTGGAGTTGGCGTACCGGCCGGGGGATTTTGTCCAGGTCAACGCCGGGGTCAATGAGGCGATGGTTGCCCAGGCCCTGGACTGGCTGGCGCCGCAACCTGATGAACGGGTGTTGGACCTATTTTGCGGCTTGGGCAATTTTGCCCTGCCACTGGCCAAACAGGTGCGTGAAGTGGTGGCAGTGGAAGGGGTGCAGACCATGGTGGACCGGGCTGCACAGAACGCCATCAGCAACAATTTGCATAATGCGCAGTTTTTTCAGGCCGATTTGTCCCAGCCTTTGACTGACGCGGATTGGGCCAAACAGGGCTTTTCTGCGGTACTCTTGGATCCACCCCGCGATGGTGCCCAAGAGGTTGTGCGCAAGCTCGCCACCCTGGGGGCCAAGCGCCTGGTGTATGTGTCCTGCAACCCGGCGACGCTGGCGCGGGACACGGTTGAGTTGGTCAAGCAAGGCTACCGGCTAAAACGGGCCGGGATCCTCGACATGTTTCCGCAGACGGCGCATGTCGAGGCGATGGCGTTATTTGAAGCGGGCTAGGATGCCCGTTTAATCCGACTGGCCTGCATTCTCCAAGGCCGTGAACTGCCAGGGAGTTTGCAGCAAAAGGTCGGCATGATTTTTGGCGCATCCAAGGTGCGTCGTAGGGAAGGTAAGCAAGATGGTACAGGTGAGAGCACACCAGCCGATCAACACCGACGGCAGTATCAACCTGGAGGCATGGCTGGATCATGCCATCAGTGTCGACCCGGCACTGGACCGTGAAGCCTTGAAAGCAGCCTGCGAGTTCGCTCGCGAGTCTGAGCAGCAAGACAATGCGGCCAAGAACCTGTGGGCTGAAGGCACTTCCAGCTTTCGCACCGGGTTGGAAATCGCCGAGATTCTTGCCGATCTCAAGTTGGACCAGGATTCGCTGATCGCCGCCGTGCTCTATCGCGGCGTTCGTGAAGGGCACATCCAGTTGCCGACGGTCAGCCAGCGTTTCGGCGCAGTGGTGGCCAAGCTGATTGACGGCGTCCTGCGCATGGCGGCCATCAGCGCGAGCCTCAGTCCGCGCCAGTCCATGGTGCTGGGCACCCAGGGCCAAGTCGAGAACCTGCGCAAGATGCTGGTCGCTATGGTCGACGACGTACGCGTCGCCCTGATCAAGCTGGCCGAACGCACCTGTGCGATCCGTGCGGTAAAAACCGCCGACGACGAAAAGCGCAACCGCGTTGCCCGCGAAGTCTTCGACATCTACGCCCCCCTGGCTCACCGCTTGGGCATCGGCCATATCAAATGGGAGTTGGAGGACTTGTCCTTCCGCTACCTGGAACCCGATCAATACAAACAGATTGCCACGCTGCTGCATGAGCGGCGGCTCGATCGCGAGCGGTTTATCAGCGACGTGATGGGCCAGTTGCGCTCCGAGTTGCAGGCCACCGGGGTCGACGCCGACATCAGTGGCCGTGCCAAGCACATCTATTCCATCTGGCGCAAAATGCAGCGCAAGGGCCTGGCCTTCAGCCAGATCTACGACGTGCGTGCGGTGCGCGTGCTGGTGCCGGAAATGCGCGACTGCTACACCGCGCTGGGCATCGTTCATACGCTGTGGCGTCATATTCCCAAGGAGTTTGACGACTACATCGCCAACCCCAAGGAAAACGGCTATCGCTCTCTGCACACCGCCGTGATCGGCCCCGAAGGCAAGGTACTGGAAGTGCAGATCCGCACCCACGCCATGCACGAAGAGGCTGAGCTGGGCGTGTGCGCGCACTGGCGCTATAAGGGCACCGACGTCAAGGCCGGGTCCAACCAGTACGAAGAGAAAATCTCCTGGCTGCGCCAAGTGCTGGAATGGCATGAAGAGCTCGGCGACATCGGCGGCCTGGCCGAACAACTGCGTGTGGATATCGAACCGGACCGGGTCTACATCTTCACCCCCGACGGCCACGCCATCGACCTGCCCAAGGGCTCGACGCCGCTGGACTTCGCCTACCGCGTTCACACCGAGATCGGCCACAACTGCCGCGGCGCCAAGATCAACGGGCGCATCGTACCGCTCAACTACAGCCTGCAGACCGGTGAGCAGGTCGAAATCATCACCAGCAAACACGGCACTCCGAGCCGCGACTGGCTGAACCCGAACCTAGGCTACATCACCACGTCGCGGGCACGGGCGAAGATCGTCCACTGGTTCAAATTGCAAGCGCGCGACCAAAACGTCGCCGCCGGCAAGACCCTGCTTGAGCGCGAACTGGCTCGCCTGGGCCTGCCGCAGGTGGACTTCGACAAGCTGGCCGAAAAGGCCAATATGAAGATCGCCGAAGACATGTTCGCCGCCCTGGGTGCCGGCGACCTGCGCCTGGCGCAACTGGTCAATCTGGCCCAGCAGTTGGTCGAGCCGGAACGCGGCAACGAACAACTTGAGCTGATCCCCCGTAAAGCCACCGGCTATAAGCCTGGCAAGCGCGGTGATATCCAGATCCAGGGCGTGGGCAACCTGCTGACGCAAATCGCCGGCTGCTGCCAGCCGCTGCCGGGGGATGCGATCGTCGGTTACATCACCCAGGGCCGTGGCGTGAGCATTCACCGCCAGGACTGCGCCTCGGTGCTGCAACTGGGTGGGCGCGAGCCGGAGCGGATTATCCAGGTCAGCTGGGGCCCGGTGCCGGTGCTCACCTACCCGGTGGACATCATCATCCGTGCCTACGACCGTTCCGGTTTGCTGCGTGACGTCTCGCAAGTGCTGCTCAATGAGCGGATCAACGTGCTGGCGGTCAACACCCGCTCGAACAAAGAGGACAACACCGCGTTGATGTCCTTGACCATCGAGATCCCGGGGTTGGACGCATTGGGCCGGTTGCTGGGGCGGATTTCCCAGTTGCCGAACATCATCGAGACACGGCGTAACCGCACACCATGATTCGCGGAATGAATGCAGGCTAAATGTGGGAGGGGGCTTGCTCCCGATAGCAGGCTGTCAGTTGATACATCTGGTGGCTGACGCACCGCTATCGGGAGCAAGCCCCCTCCCACACTGATCGGACACAGAAAGATGTATTCACTTGAAGACCTGCTGCACCTGATGAACCGCCTGCGGGACCCGCAATATGGGTGCCCGTGGGACCTCAAGCAAACCTACGCGACCATCGTCCCGCACACCCTCGAAGAAGCCTATGAAGTGGCCGACGCCATCGAGCGCGGCGACTTCGATCACCTGCAAGGGGAGTTGGGCGACCTGTTGTTCCAAGTGGTGTATTACAGCCAGTTGGCGCGGGAAGAGGGGCGTTTCGAATTTGCCGGCGTGATCGACAGCATCACGCGCAAGCTGATCCGGCGTCATCCCCATGTGTTCCCCACCGGTGATCTGTATGCGCCACTGGATATCCCACAGTTGAGCGAAGAGCAGGTCAAGGAGCGCTGGGAGCAGATCAAAGCCGAGGAGCGTGCGGAAAAATCCGATGTACCAGAGCAGCTTTCCCTGCTGGATGATGTGCCCACGGCGCTGCCGTCCTTATCCCGTGCCGCCAAATTGCAAAAGCGCGCCAGCCAGGTCGGTTTCGACTGGCCGTCTGCCTTGCCGGTGGTGGACAACGTGCGCGAAGAGCTGGATGAAGTGCTCGAAGCCATGGCCGATAATGACTCGGTAGCCATTGCTGATGAAGTCGGTGACCTGCTGTTTGCGGCGGTCAACTTGGCCCGTCACCTCAAGGTTGACCCGGAAACCGCACTGCGTGGCACCAATGCCAAGTTCGAACGACGTTTCCGATTTATCGAACAGGCATTGCGCGACACCCGTCGTCCCATAGAAGATTGCACCCTCGAAGAGTTGGACGCCCTATGGGGCGAAGCCAAACGTCAGGAAAAGAATGTGTCCAGCTGCGGTTGAGCAGTTGCCTAAGTGAGTAAGCACCATGAGCCTTTCCCTTCGCGACCAGTTGCTCAAAGCAGGTCTGGTCAACCAAAAGCAGGCCAAGCAGGTCGGCAAAGAGAAACAGAAGCAGCAGCGCCTGGTCCACAAAGGCCAAGCCGAGGTCGATGACACCCAGGCACGCCTGGCTGCCGAGGCACACGCCGAAAAGGTCAAACGTGACCAGGAGCTGAATCGCCAGCAGCAGGAAAAAGCCGAGGCCAAGGCCCGCACGGCTCAGGTCAAGCAATTGATCGAAACCTCGCGCCTGCCCAAGCTGACCACCGAGGATTACTACAACTTCGTGGATGACAAGAAGGTCAAGCGCCTGTCGGTCAACACGCTGATGCGTAACAAGCTGAGCAACGGCTCCCTGGCGATCGTGCACCACGGCGGCGGCTACGAAGTGATCCCGCGTGAAGCGGCGCTGAAGATTCAGGAGCGCGCACCAGAGCGCATTGTGCAACTCAACATCCTCACAGAAAGCCAGGTGCCGGATGAGGACGATCCGTACGCGGCTTACCAGATCCCGGATGATCTGATGTGGTAAAGCGTTCAAGCACCTGAGTGGTAAGCAGTACCTCTCAAAACAACAAACCCCGCTCAAAAGGCGGGGTTTGTGTTTTCAGGCGTCGGGCTGCGTGGGCCTTGTGCCGAAATCCTGCGAATATTCAGGAGCTTTGTGCCTGGCGTTTCATCTCAAGCGACTCAAGCTCGTTTTTATAATTGTGAGCGTCGCTCTCGTTGTGAAACATGCCGACCAGCAGGTCTTGTTGGTGTACATCCCAGATGTGAATCCCATGGCCCAGCGCTTCGTGGGACATATGTGCATCGTCGCGTTCAGTTACTTTTACAGTCATCTGCTTGCTCCAATTTCTGGTGGGTATGCGGCAAGTCGTCGCAGGTCTTTTTATACGATTTGTTAGCTTGCTAAGTAAACCGCTTTGGCGGTTTATGACAGAAGTTTCATGTTGGGCGGCAGCCTGATAGGGCTGTGTTGGTCATGCCGGCGCCATCGGGAGCAAGCCCCCTCCCACAGGGGTAAGTGTTCGCAGTTCAAATGTGGGAGGGGGCTTGCTCCCGATGATGGCAGACACTTGAACCCAAAATCCCCAGACGAAAAAAAGCCCCGCATTCAGCGAGGCTCTTGTTCAGCTCATCCGCGCAATCAGTTGCCTTTGACAGCCTTGCCGTCAACGGTACCGTCTTGCAGCATGATGTTGTATTCCTTGCCGTCGGTCTCAACCTGACGCAGGGCAACCAGGATGCCGCCCTGGTCCTTGGCAAACCACATCTGGGTGATGCGCTTGCTTTGGGTCGGGTCACGCACGCGCTCGACCTTGATCGCGTCGATGGAGCCTACCTTGGTCTGGACCTTTTCCGGGCCGATCACGCGGAAGTCGTAGGTGTCGACGTCGGTCCCTTCAACCACGTTGTAGCTCATGCTTTTCTTGCCGGCTGCCACATCGCGTTGCAATGCGAGCTGGTAGGTCGACTTGTCGAGCATGTTGCTTTGCAGGGCCACGTTCACCGGGTCTTTGTTTTCAAAACCGGTAACTTTCTTGGCGGTCTGGTCGAAGTCCAGGTTGATTTTCTTTGCCTTGCCCAGGCCGCCACGTTCGAAGCTGTAGCTCACGGGTTGCAGGGTGTCCTTGTCGAAGCGGATCACGCTGGTTTCGGTCAGGCTGGCGATCATCATGGATGCCTTGAAATTCAAGGTCCACGAGCCGTTGTCGTTCTTGGTCAGGCTGCGCTCAGCCGAACCACTCATGGGCAACTGTTTCCAGTCGGCGGTGTAGCTGGCGGAGAAGGGGTGAAGGTCGGCTGCCTGCACGGCAGGCAAGGCGAACAGCGCAACAGCGAAAAGCAAGGCGCGACGCATAAAATCTCCTAGGTTCGAATCAAGTGGCCGCTGGCCGCAAGTAACTGACCGTCCAATAATGCACCCTGGTCACCAAGAATCAACCGCCCCTCGGCAAACCAGCGCACAGCCAGCGGGTAAATCCTGTGTTCCTGGGTATGAACCCGTTGCGCAAGTGTCTGCGCCGAGTCGTCAGACTCTACCGGAACCACTGCCTGTACGACCAGAGGCCCGCCATCGAGTTCCTCGGTGACAAAGTGCACGCTGCAGCCATGCTCACTGTCACCGGCTTCAAGGGCGCGCTGATGGGTGTGCATGCCTTTGTATTTGGGCAGCAGGGAAGGGTGGATATTCAGCAGGCGCCCGTCGTAGTGCCGCACGAAATCGCCGCTGAGGATTCGCATGAATCCGGCCAGTACCACGAGTTTGGGGTTGAAGGCATCGATGAGTTCGATCAAGGCGCTGTCGAAGGCCTCGCGGCCCTCGAAAGCCTTGTGATCCAGCGAGCGGGTTTCGATACCCGCGTCCCTGGCACGTTGCAGGCCGTAGGCGTCGCTGCGGTTGGAGATCACCGCAGCGATGCGCACCGGGCTGTCGCCGGTGCGCGTGCTGTCGATCAGGGCCTGCAAGTTACTGCCGGTGCCGGAGAGCAGCACCACAACATCACAGGTCTGAGACATCAATGAGCCTTGAGGTTCTTCAGTTCAACCTGGGCCGCGCCCTCGGCAGCGGTGGCGATCTGGCCGATGACCCAAGGCTGCTCGCCGGCTTCACGCAGGACGTTCAGCGCAGTTTCAACGTGTTCTTGCGCTACGCAGATCACCATGCCCACGCCGCAGTTCAGCACGCGGTGCATTTCGGTTTCATTGACGTTGCCTTTCTCTTGCAGCCAGTCAAATACCGCAGGACGCTGCCAGCTGGCCACGTCGACGATCGCCTGAGCGCCTTTTGGCAGGACGCGCGGGATGTTGTCCAGCAGGCCGCCGCCGGTGATGTGGGCCATGGCTTTGACCGCGCCAGTGTCCTTGATCAGCTTGAGCAGTGGCTTGACGTAGATGCGGGTCGGGGCCATCAGCAGGTCGGTCAGTGGCTTGCCGTCGAGTTGGATGTTCTCGATGTCGGCACCGGACACTTCGATGATCTTGCGGATCAGCGAGTAGCCGTTGGAGTGCGGGCCAGAGGATGGCAGGGCGAGCAGGGCGTCACCGGCAGCCACTTTGGAACCGTCGATGATTTCGGCTTTCTCTACAACACCCACGCAGAAACCGGCCAGGTCGTAGTCTTCGCCTTCGTACATGCCTGGCATTTCAGCGGTTTCGCCGCCTACCAGGGAGCAACCCGACAGTTCGCAACCCGCGCCAATGCCGGTTACCACTTGGGTAGCGGTCTCGACGTTGAGCTTGCCGGTGGCGTAGTAGTCAAGGAAGAACAATGGCTCGGCGCCGCATACCACCAGGTCGTTGACGCACATGGCCACCAGGTCGATGCCGATGCTGTCGTGCTTGTTCAGGTTCAGTGCCAGGCGCAGCTTGGTGCCCACACCGTCGGTGCCGGAAACCAGAACAGGCTGCTTGTAGCCGGCCGGGATTTCGCAGAGGGCGCCAAAACCGCCCAGGCCGCCCATGACTTCGGGGCGCGCAGTGCGCTTGGCGACGCTCTTGATGCGTTCGACCAATGCTTCACCGGCGTCGATGTCTACACCGGCGTCCTTGTAGCTCAGGGAGGGTTGCTTGCTCATGATCCAGGCCTTTAGGGGGGATTCAGGGGTAACGACCGAGCGGGCAGGGGCTTTTGGTAAAAGGCCCAGCCGATGACGGTCTGCGAAGGCGCGCGATTTTATCAGGCTTGAGGGGCAGCGGCCATCCTCGGGCCGACGGGCAGGGCCATATAGGTTAAAAAAATGCTAATCGCGTCAGCCGTGGTACGTATTAAGGTATAGCCTTGAACCCGCTATCGTTATGACAGCATGAAAACTTACCAGGACCCTGTGAATGTTTTACCGGTTGCCGTGGTCACAGCCTTGGCAAACCGAGTTCACGCGGTCTGTTCCAGCCGCTAAATTTGTCGTTCGGGAATCTTCCATGCGTCTGTGTAAATTCTTCTTTATGGGCTGCTTGTCGTTGGTCAGCCTGGCGAGTCATGCCGAAACCCTCAATGGTCTTTATCAAGTACTTGAACCCGTCAGCAGCCAATCGCCCCAAGAGCGCGACCAGGCCACCCAGCGCGCGGTGCAGACCCTGGTAATCCGCCTGACCGGCGACGCCAAAGCCGCCGACGGCCCAGGCCTGGCGGCGATTCGCAAGGATCCGCAGCAAATCATCACGCAATACGGTTACGACGCCGGCCCACCCGAGAGTCTGCAAGTGGATTTCGACCCGGTCAGCACCGACCGCGCTCTGCGTGATGCGGGCCTGTCGATCTGGGGCAGCAATCGGCCGTCGATCCTCGGCTGGTGGTTGAACGATTCCACTGAAGGCAGCAGCCTGGTGGGGGATGGCCAGACCGTCGCCCAGGCGCTGCGTCATGCAGCCCAGCACCGTGGCTTGCCGTTGCGTCTGCCGCTGGGCGATCTGGATGAGCAGGTCGTCGCCACGGCGCCGAACCTGGAGAGTGCCGACGCCACACCGTTGCGCGCCGCATCCGAGCGCTACGGCGCCGACGCGTTGCTTGCCGTGCACGCGCGTCAGGAAGGTAACCAATGGCAGGCCAAATGGCGCCTGTGGCTGGGCGACAAGAGCGAACAGGGCACAGCCCAAGGCGCCGACACCGGCGCGGTGGCCGATGCAGTGATGCTGGCGGTCAGCCAGAAATTGGCGCCGCGTTTTGCGGTCAAGCCTGGCGTGAGCACCGAACAACTGCTGGAAGTGCAGGGGATGACCCTGGAGCGCTACGCGGCACTGGGTCATCTGCTGGAGCCGTTTGGTGGCCAGCCGCAGTGGGTTGACGGCAATCGCATTGTGTATCGGGTTAACGGGAGCGCCGATCAGTTGCGCACCCAGTTGAGCCTGGCCAAGCTGCAGGAGATCCCTGCGGGCGAGGCGCCGGCTACGCAGCCAGTCGCTGAGGGCGCGCAACCGGCCGCTGCACCTGAGCCTCAGGCGCAACTGCGTTTTCGTTGGTAACAGTTCTTCCTTATATAGAAGCAATGGAGTGGTTTATGGCGGATACGCGTCGTTGGGTGTGGCTTGGCGGGATCGTCCTGCTGTGCGTTTTTGTGTTCTTGCTGCATTCGATCCTGACGCCGTTCCTGGTTGCGTTGCTGCTGGCCTATCTGTTCGATCCGGTGGTGGATCGTTTGGAGAAAGCCGGGCTGTCGCGGACCTTGGGCGTAGTGGCGGTGTTTGCGCTGTTCACCTTGATCATCACCGCGCTGGTGCTGGTGTTGGTGCCGATGCTGGCCAAGCAACTGTTTCGTCTCTATGAGCTGGCGCCGCAGATGCTCGACTGGTTGCAGCACACGGCAATGCCGTGGGCCCAGGCCAAGTTGGGGTTGTCGGACGGCTTCTGGAAGTTCGATAAGGTCAAGGCGGCGATCAGTGAACATATGGGGCAAACCACCGATATCGTCGGTGTGATCCTCAGTCAGGCGACTGCGTCGAGCCTGGCGTTGATCGGCTGGCTGACCAATCTCGTGCTGATCCCGGTGGTGGCGTTCTATCTGCTGCGCGACTGGGACATCATGATGGCCAAGATCCGCAGCTTGCTGCCGCGTGATCGTGAGGAGCGCATCGTCTCCCTGGCCGGTGAGTGCCATGAAGTCCTTGGCGCATTCGTGCGTGGCCAGTTGCTGGTGATGCTGGCCCTGGGCGTTATCTACGCCGCCGGCCTGATGGCCATCGGCCTGGAGCTGGGCCTGTTGATCGGCCTGATCGCTGGCCTGGCGGCTATCGTTCCTTATATGGGCTTTGTGATCGGCATCGGCGCGGCGCTCGTGGCTGGCCTGTTCCAGTTTGGTGGTGACCTGTATCCGATGCTCGGGATTGTCGCGGTGTTCATGGTCGGCCAGGCCCTTGAGGGCATGGTGCTGACGCCGTTGTTGGTGGGTGACCGGATCGGTCTGCACCCGGTGGCGGTAATCTTTGCGATCCTGGCGGGGGGCGAGCTGTTTGGCTTTACCGGCATCTTGCTGGCATTGCCGGTGGCGGCGGTGATCATGGTGCTGGTGCGCCATATGCACGATTTGTACAAGGATTCGGATGTGTACACGGGCGTCGAAGACCCCGACCTGTAACCGCTGCTTCATAAACCCGGCTTCGGCCGGGTTTGTTGTTTATGGGGGGATGGCGTCAAACAATCCGCGTAAAACCGGCAAGTTAACGCAAACCTTTGATTTTGCTTGTGGTCTGCTGCATTGTGCGCCCCGCGTCACGGGTATAAACTTTGCAAACTTTACACAGAGGCCACTAGCGGTTCGATGGGAGCCGTTCAGTCAGCATGAAACCGATTCAGCTGCCCTTAGGTGTGCGTCTGCGTGATGACGCCACCTTTATCAATTACTACCCAGGCGCCAATGCCGCTGCACTCGGCTATGTCGAGCGGCTCTGCGAAGCCGACGCCGGGTGGACTGAAAGCCTGATCTATCTGTGGGGCAAGCACGGCGTGGGGCGTACTCACCTGTTGCAGGCCGCCTGCTTGCGCTTCGAGCAAATGGGCGAGCCGGCGGTGTACCTGCCTTTGGCTGAATTGATGGACCGCGGTATCGGGATCTTCGACAACCTTGAGCAATACGAGCTGGTATGCCTGGATGACCTACAGGCGATTGCTGGCAAGGCCGATTGGGAAGAGGCGCTGTTTCATCTGTTCAACCGCCTGCGAGACAGCGGACGGCGCTTGTTGATTGCTGCCTCCACATCGCCCCGCGAGTTGCCCGTCAAACTGGCCGACCTCAAGTCGCGCCTTACCCTGGCGCTGATCTTCCAGATGCGCCCGCTCTCCGACGAAGACAAATTGCGCGCCCTGCAACTGCGTGCCTCTCGCCGCGGCCTGCACCTCACCGACGAAGTCGGACACTTTATCCTCACCCGTGGCACTCGCAGCATGAGTGCGTTGTTCGATTTGCTCGAACAGCTCGATCAAGCCTCTTTGCAGGCCCAGCGTAAACTGACCATTCCCTTTCTCAAAGAAACCCTCGGCTGGTAGCAACCCCTTTATTTGCAGGTGTTTTGGCAAATTCCAGGCGTCAGAAAACCCGCGTTTGGGCCGGTTTGGCCACGCGAAAGGCGCTTATAGGGTGTTAAGGGCTTAGATGTCATAGTCCAAACAGGAAGTCACATAGATCACGATTGAATTTGCAAATCGATGTGATAGAGGGCATAGTCTCGGCTTCTTTACACATCAGCCACGGTCGTGCCCATGCTAAATCGCTTCGCACCCCTCGTGCCCCTCGCACTCGTTACCCTGTTGTTTGGTTGCGCCTCCCACCCTCAGCAGGTGGTTGAGCAGCAAAAGCCTCAACAACATTCCCAGGCAAAATTTGTTGCAGCGCAGTCTTCCACTGTCTATGAGGAAGAAGTTGCAACAGAGAAAGAACTGGCCGATTTCTCCGGCAGCAAGCCTTATCAGCTTCCAGTTCTGGCCGACAGCATTCTCGAACGCGGCATGTCCCTGATCGGTACCCGTTACCGTTTTGGCGGTACTTCCGAAGCCGGTTTCGACTGCAGCGGTTTCATCGGCTATCTGTTTCGTGAAGAAGCTGGCATGAACTTGCCACGCTCCACTCGCGAAATGATCAACGTGAACGCACCGTTGGTCGCGCGCAACAACCTCAAGCCCGGTGATCTGCTTTTCTTCAGTACTGCAGGTCGTGGTCGTGTCAGTCACGCCGGTATTTACCTGGGTGATAACCAGTTTATCCACTCCAGCAGCCGTCGCAGTGGCGGTGTCCGAGTCGACAACCTGGGCGACAGTTACTGGAGCAAAACCTTCATCGAAGCCAAGCGTGCACTCGCCATGGCCCCGACGACCGTTACCGCTAGCAAGTAAACTTAAAGTGATACTTGAAGTTTGACGTGTAAGCGCTAGAATCCCTGGACATTGTTGTAATCCGTTCGCGCGAGCCTTGCTTGCGCGTTCTGGTTTTCAGCGTTCGGCAGCGAAAGCCGCATCCAGACCAGGATTGTTCTGCACATGTCGACGTCAGCCCGCCTAGTTCTTCTCGTTTGCGCCGCGCTGCTCAGCGCCTGCGCCAGCCGTCCGCCGCCTGCTCCTGTCGCGGTCAAGCCCAAGCCAGTATTCAACTACGCCACTCAGAACTTCTCGCCTGCTGCTGAAGACGTGCTCTTCCGTGCGCTGGGCCTCGTCGGCACGCCTTATCGCTGGGGCGGCAACACGCCGGACTCGGGCTTTGATTGCAGTGGCCTGATCGGCTTTGTGTTCCGTGACGCCGCCGGCATTTCCCTGCCACGCACTACCCGTGAGCTGATCGTGATGCGCGCTCAGGACGTGAGTGAGCAGAACCTGCAAACCGGTGACCTGCTGTTCTTCGCCACCGGTGGTGGTTCGCAGGTCAGCCATGCTGGGATCTATGTGGGCGAGGGCCGCTTTGTCCATGCGCCGCAAACCGGCGGTACGGTGAAGCTCGATACCCTGTCCAAGGCGTATTGGCAGAATGCCTATCTGAGCGCCAAGCGGGTATTGCCAGCAAACCTGGCACGTAATCCCTGAACCCAATACCGAACTAAATGTGGGAGGGGGCTTGCCCCCGATAGCGAAGTATCAGTCACAGTATCTGTGCCTGACCCACTGCTATCGGGAGCAAGCCCCCTCCCACATTGGTTTTGTGATGCTTCTGGGGGCGTTTATTTGGCCGCCGACACCCGCCATACCTTGTTCCCCACGTCATCCGCCACCAGCAAGTCCCCTTGCTGATCAATCACCACGCCCACTGGGCGGCCCATGGCTTTCTCATCTTTATCAAGGAAGCCGGTCAGCACGTCCACCGGCTGGCCTTTAGGCTGGCCTGCGTCGAATGGCACGAAAATCACCTTGTAGCCGCTGTGCGGCTTGCGATTCCACGAGCCATGCTGGCCGATGAATGCGCCGTTGCTGAACGGCGCCGGGAGTTTGCTGCCCTCGGCGAACGTCAGGCCCAAAGAAGCGGTGTGCGGCCCTACGGCGTAGTCCGGCGCAATGGCCTTGGCGACCAGGTCCGGGTTCTGCGGCGTGACGCGCACATCCACATGCTGGCCGTAATAGCTGAACGGCCAGCCATAGAAACCGCCGTCCTTGACCGAGGTGATGTAGTCCGGCACCAGGTCGCTGCCGATCTCGTCGCGCTCGTTCACCGCCGTCCACAGCTTGCCGCTCTGCGGTTCCCAAGCCATGCCATTGGGGTTGCGCAGGCCGGAGGCGAAAATACGGTGCTGGCCGCTGGCGCGGTCGACTTCCCAGATCGCGGCACGCCCCTGTTCCGCCTCCAGGCCGTTTTCACCGACGTTGCTGTTTGAACCGACGCTCACGTACAGCTTGCTGCCGTCCTTGCTGGCCACGACGTTTTTCGTCCAGTGGTGGTTCAGCGGACCGCCTGGCAAGTCGACCACCTTGGAGCCTTGGGCCTTGATGGCAGTTTCGCCTGGCTGATAGGGGAAACGCAGCAGCTTGTCCGAGTCGGCCACATACAGGTCGTTTCCGACCAGGGTCATACCGAACGGCGAATTGAGGTTTTCCAGGAACACCGTACGTGTTTCGGCGACGCCGTCGTGGTCGGCATCGCGCAATAGAGTGATACGGTTCGGGCTCGGCACCCCGGCGCCGGCACGTCCCATGACCTTCTCCATGACCCAGCCGCGTATGCCCTTGGCGTCATCCGGTTTGGGCGGTGCGTTGGTTTCCGCCACCAGCACATCGCCATTAGGCAACACATACAGCCAGCGCGGGTGGTCGAGGCCCTCGGCGAACGCGGCCACTTGGGTGCCGGGGGCTGCCGTTGGCTTCGCGCCATCTGGCCAGCCGATAGCCGGAGCGATGTTGACGGTAGGGATCAGCGTTTTGTTCGGCTCCGGCAGTCGGGGCGAGGGGCCGGTGCCGTCGGAAACCTTCAGGGTTGAGCTTTCTCCGCACGCCGCGAGGGTGCCGGCAAGCATGATTAACAGGGCGAGTCTGGTTTTATGCATGGTGTTCTCCTTGATACCTGTAAGGGTAGAGGAGGGCGGTGGTGCGATGGTTCAAGTACTCGACCAGCTTTCATTGACGCTCCACCCCCAACCCACTAACCTTCGCCGCTTGTTCCAGGTGCTCTGTGACCCGTGGGTCGACAGAGTGAAACAGGGAAGCCGGTGAGTGAGCGCGCTTGTACACAGCGCCGCCGCAATTCCGGCGCTGCCCCCGCAACGGTAAATGAGTCAAGACGCTGCTTTTGCCACTGTATCGCGTGCGATATGGGAAGGCGCAGCGTTGGCCTGCTTGCTCTCTACAAGAGCTGCGCCACTCATGAGCCCGGAGACCGGCCTGGATCATCCAACAGCATCACGGTGGGCGATGCTTGGCTGTCTGTTTTTTCTTTTTCCTGCCCGCCGTTTTTGTCCAGCCCCAACGGAGAGCTGCCATGACCGATACCCCCGACCGCGACGAACGCCACCTGGCGCGCATGCTGCGCAAAAAAGCCGTGATCGACGAGCGCATCGCCAACTCCCCTAACGAATGCGGCTTGCTGCTGGTACTCACCGGCAACGGCAAAGGCAAGAGCAGCTCGGCGTTTGGCATGCTCGCTCGCGCCATGGGCCATGGGATGCAATGCGGTGTGGTGCAGTTCATCAAGGGGCGTAACAGCACTGGCGAAGAGTTGTTCTTCCGCCGCTTCCCCGAGCAAGTGCGTTTCCACGTCATGGGCGAAGGCTTTACCTGGGAAACCCAGGACCGCCAGCGCGATATCGCCGCCGCCGAGGCAGCCTGGGCGGTATCCCGCGAACTGCTGCAAGACCCAACCATCGGCCTGGTGGTGCTGGACGAGCTGAACATAGCCCTCAAGCACGGCTACCTCGACCTGGACCAAGTGCTCAGCGACCTGCAAGCCCGCCCGCCGATGCAACACGTGGTGGTCACTGGCCGTGGCGCTAAGCCGGAGCTGATCGAGATGGGCGACACCGTCACCGAAATGGGCATGCTCAAACACGCATTCCAGGCCGGTATCAAGGCACAGAAGGGCGTCGAACTTTGAATCAGCCCCGTCATTGCCCGGCCGTATTGATCGCCGCACCGGCGTCCGGCCAAGGCAAAACTACCGTCACCGCCGCCCTGGCCCGTTTGCACCGCAATCTGGGACGTAGGGTGCGCGTGTTCAAATGCGGTCCGGACTTTCTGGACCCGATGATCCACGAACGCGCCAGCGGTGCGCCGGTGTATCAATTGGATATGTGGATGGTGGGCGAGCAGGAAAGTCGCCGCCTGCTGTGGGAAGCGGCGGGGGAGGCCGACCTGATCCTGATCGAAGGCGTGATGGGTCTGTTCGACGGCACGCCCTCCAGTGCCGACCTGGCGCGGCACTTCGGCGTGCCGGTGCTGGGCGTGATTGATGGCACCGCCATGGCCCAAACCTTTGGTGCTCTGGCGCTGGGCCTTGCGCGCTACCAGCCGGATCTACCGTTCGCGGGCGTGTTGGCCAACCGCGTCGGCACGTTGCGTCATGCGCAATTGCTCGAAGGTAGCCTCACTGAAGGCCTGCGCTGGTACGGCGCGCTGTCCCGCGAGACGGGAATCGAGCTGCCGAGCCGTCATCTGGGCCTGGTTCAAGCCAGCGAATTGAATGACCTCGATGCACGCCTGGACGCCGCCGCCCAAGCCTTGGGCAGCAGTTGCGAAGTCGCTTTACCGCCGCCCGTGACCTTCGCCGCGCCTGAAGTGATCGAAGCTGAGCCGTTGTTGGCCGGTGTCCGCATTGCCGTGGCCCGCGACGAAGCCTTCGCCTTCACCTACGGCGCCAGTCTTGACCTGTTGCGGGCGATGGGCGCTGAGCTGACATTTTTCTCCCCGATCCACGATCGCGAATTACCTGACGCCGACAGTCTGTATCTGCCTGGCGGCTACCCGGAACTGCACCACCAGGCGTTGTCGGAAAATACTCCGATGCTCGACGCCATCCGTGCTCACCATGCGGCGGGTAAGCCGTTGCTCGCTGAGTGTGGCGGCATGCTCTACCTGCTGAACTCCCTCACCGACGTCGACGGCAACCGCGCCGAACTGCTCGGCCTGTTGCAGGGTGATGCAGTGATGCAAAAGAAACTGGCGGCCCTGGCGCTGCAAAGCGTCGAATTGCCGGAAGGCGTACTGCGCGGCCATACCTATCACCACTCCCTGACCAGCACCGAATGGCAACCGATTGCCCGTGGTCTGAGCCCCAATGGTGGGCGCGGGGCCGAAGCGGTCTACCGACAGGGGCGGATGACGGCCTCTTACGTGCACTTCTACTTTCCGTCGAATCCGGCTGCTGTGGCCGCATTGTTTTTACCCACGATAGCGCCATGACTGACAACGCCTTCCCCCAGGCCGACCGCGATGCCGTTTACCGCGCCATTGCCGAACGCCGCGACATGCGCCACTTCAGCGGTGGCACTGTCGCCCCTGAATTGCTCCACCGCCTGCTTCAGGCCGCGCATCAGGCGCCGAGTGTCGGCCTCATGCAGCCCTGGCGTTTTATCCGCATCAGCGACCGCCACCTGCGCGGGCAGATCCAGCAACTGGTGGAAGAAGAGCGCGTGCGCACAGCCGAGGCCCTTGGCGAGCGCACCGATGAGTTCATGAGGCTCAAGGTCGAAGGCATCAACGACTGTGCCGAAGTGCTGGTGGCGGCATTGATGGATGATCGCGAGCGCCATATTTTCGGCCGGCGCACCTTGCCGGAGATGGACATGGCCTCGCTGTCCTGCGCGATCCAGAATCTGTGGCTGGCCGCTCGCGTGGAAGGCCTTGGCATGGGCTGGGTCTCGTTGTTTGAGCCCCAGGCCCTGGCCGATTTGCTGGGCCTGCCGCCCGGCGCAAAACCTCTGGCTGTGTTGTGCCTGGGGCCGGTCGTCGAGTTCTATCCGGCACCGATGTTGCAGCTCGAAGGCTGGACCGAACCGCGTCCGCTGAGTGACATGTTGTATGAGAATACGTGGGGAGTAAGTCAATGAGTGTGGCCTTGCTGTGTGTCGCTGCAGTGGCGTTGGATGCGCTACTGGGCGAGCCCAGGCGCTGGCATCCGCTGGTGGCGTTCGGCAATTTTGCCGGGCGCATCGAGCAACGTTTCAACAGTGGCGGCCGTGGCTGGCGCAGTCACGGCGTGACGGCGTGGTTTATCGCCGTGGTGCCGCTGACGCTGCTGGCCACCGCGTTGTCGTGGGCGCCGTATATCGGCTGGGTGTTGGAGATTCTGGCGTTGTACTGCGCCCTCGGTATGCGCAGCCTCGGCGAGCATGTGATGCCGGTGGCCCAGGCGTTGCGCAGCGATGACCTGGATGAGGCCCGCACGCGGGTGAGTTACCTGGTGAGCCGCCAGACCAGTGAGCTGGATCGCACCGAAGTCGCCCGCGCCGCCACCGAATCAGTATTGGAAAACGGCAGCGATGCGATATTCGCCGCGCTGTTCTGGTTCGTGGTCGCTGGCGTACCGGGCGTGGTGCTCTACCGATTGAGCAACACCCTTGATGCCATGTGGGGCTATCGCAACGAACGCTTCGAGCGCTTCGGCTGGGCCGCAGCGAAAATCGACGACGTGCTCAACTACATTCCGGCACGCCTGGTGGCCTTGACCTACGCCGTGCTCGGCAAAACCCGCCTGGCCCTCAAATGCTGGCGCACCCAGGGCCCGACCTGGGACAGCCCCAACGCCGGGCCGGTGATGGCTGCCGGCGCAGGCGCCTTGGGTGTTGAATTGGGTGGTGCTGCGATTTATCACGGCGAAGTGCACCAGCGTCCGCCATTGGGCGAAGGCCCGGCGGCGGATGCCGACTCCATCGTCCGAGGCTGGCAACTGGTGCAGCGCGGCGTATGGTTGTGGCTGCTGATCCTATGTGCGGGGGCGCAATTCTATGCTTGAACACGGTGGCCGACTGCGTAAAGCATCCATTCAATACGGGATTGCCGAGGCCGACTGGCTTGACCTGTCCAGCGGTCTCGCGCCTTGGCCCTGGCCGATCCCGCCGATCCCGCTGCGTGCCTGGGCACGATTGCCAGAGACCGACGACGGCTTGGAACAGGCTGCCAGCGAGTACTACGGGGCCGCGCATTTATTGCCGGTGCCCGGTTCCCAGGCGGCGATCCAGTTGCTGCCGCGCCTGCGCCGATCCGGCAAAGTCGGCGTGCTGTCGCCTTGCTATGCCGAGCATGCCGAAGCCTGGCGCCGCGCCGGGTATGTGGTGCGCGAGGTGCAGGAACAGGAAGTCGACTTCTTCCTCGATAGCCTCGACGTTTTGGTGGTGGTCAATCCCAACAATCCTACAGGCCAGAGCCTGACTCCCCAGCGCCTGCTGGACTGGCACACACGGCTGGCCCAGCGCGGCGGCTGGCTGGTGGTGGACGAAGCGTTTATGGACGTGACGCCGGAGTTGAGTTTGGCAGGCCAGGCTCATCAGGTCGGTCTGATTGTGTTGCGCTCGTTCGGCAAGTTCTTCGGCCTGGCCGGCGTGCGTCTGGGGTTTGTGCTGGCCGAACGCAAGTTGCTCAAGTTGCTCGCTGAACAGGTCGGGCCTTGGGCCGTCAGCGGACCGACACGCGTGTTGGGGCAAGTGTGCCTGCGCGACACTGCCGGGCATACCCGTCAGCGGGCGCGTTGCGTCGAGGCAGGCGAGCGATTGTTCACGCTGCTTGAGCGCCACGGATTTCAGCCTCAGGGCGGCTGCGCGTTGTTCCAATGGCTGATCACCCCGCACGCCGAACGCATGCACGAATTCATGGCCCAGCGCGGCATCCTGCTGCGCCTGTTCGTCCACGACAGCAGCCTGCGCTTCGGCCTGCCCGACACCGAGGCCGATTGGTTGCGCCTCGACGCCGCACTGGCCGCCTATAAGGATGCTTCATGAGTACGCTGATGGTGCAAGGCACCACGTCCGACGCCGGCAAAAGTACGCTGGTGACCGCGCTGTGCCGCTGGCTGGTGCGCCAAGGCGTCGCAGTGGTGCCGTTCAAGCCGCAGAACATGGCGCTCAACAGTGCCGTGACGGCCGAAGGCGGCGAGATCGGCCGCGCCCAGGCGGTGCAGGCCCAGGCAGCTAATCTGGCGCCTCACACTGACATGAACCCGGTGTTGCTCAAACCCAACAGCGACACCGGTTCCCAAGTGATCATCCACGGCCGCGCCGTGACCACCATGAACGCCGTGGCCTATCACGACTACAAAGCCATCGCCATGCAGGCAGTGCTGGCCTCCCACGCACGGTTGAGCGAAGCCTATCCGGTGGTGATGGTGGAAGGCGCAGGCTCCCCGGCGGAGATCAACCTGCGCGCCAATGACATTGCCAACATGGGCTTCGCCGAAGCCGTCGACTGCCCAGTGCTGCTGATCGCCGACATCAATCGCGGCGGTGTGTTTGCCCATCTGGTCGGCACCTTGGAATTGCTTTCGCCCACCGAACAAGAGCGGGT
Source organism: Pseudomonas sp. W22_MBD1_FP4 (assembly GCF_052113765.1). Classification (NCBI taxonomy): domain Bacteria; kingdom Pseudomonadati; phylum Pseudomonadota; class Gammaproteobacteria; order Pseudomonadales; family Pseudomonadaceae; genus Pseudomonas; species Pseudomonas sp. W22_MBD1_FP4. The sequence goes on from NZ_JBGQOI010000002.1 coordinate 198,089, forward strand.
CAAGGGCTTCGTCATCAACCGTTTTCGCGGCGATATCGCGCTGTTGCAACCCGGTTTGGATTGGCTGCAAGCACGCACTGGCAAACCGGTGGTGGGGGTTTTGCCCTACGTGATGGATTTGCACTTGGAGGCTGAAGACGGCATCGACCAGCGTCAGATCGACAAGGCGGCGCAGGTGCTCAAGGTGGTGGTGCCGGTATTGCCGCGCATCAGCAATCACACGGATTTTGACCCACTGCGCCTGCATCCTCAGGTGGATTTGCAGTTTGTCGGTCCGGGCCAGTCGATTCCTGCCGCCGACCTGATCATCCTGCCGGGCTCGAAAAGCGTGCGCAGTGATTTGGCGTATCTGCGTGCCAATGGCTGGGATACCGCCGTAGCACGGCATTTGCGGTATGGCGGCAAGGTGCTGGGGATTTGCGGCGGGTTGCAGATGCTGGGCGAGCAGGTGCATGACCCATTGGGGCTGGAAGGAGCGGCGGGTTCCAGTGAGGGGTTGGGGTTGTTGGCGTTCAGCACGACTTTGGAAGAAGAGAAGCAACTGCGCAATGTGCGGGGGCGGTTGTTGCTGGAGGATGCTGAGGTCAGCGGGTACGAGATTCATGCGGGTGTGACGTGTGGCGCTGCTCTGTCGAACGCCGCCGTGCTGCTGGAGGACGGTCGCAGTGACGGCGCGCAAAGTGCTGACGGGCAGATTCTCGGCACGTATCTGCATGGCTTGTTCGAGACCCCGGCGGCCTGCAGTGCGTTGCTGCGTTGGGCCGGGTTGCAGGATGTGCAGGAGGTGGACTACCACGCCCTGCGCGAGCGCGATATCGAACGCCTGGCCGATCTGGTGGAGAACCATTTGGACACCGATTTGTTGCGCAAACTGTGTGGGATTTAATGGTGTACACACGGTTCAAAGGTGGTAGAGGGCTTTTGGTGTACGTATCCATTCCTGCGTTCGGCCAGCGTGGTTTACGGGGCGACTTCAGATCAAAAGCAGGATCAAAAACGACTCGCTTCGCATCGTGGATGGGTGAATGGGTAGGGGGTGTCTCATGCTTCAACTGATTTTAGGCGGCGCTCGTTCCGGTAAAAGCCGCCTGGCCGAAAAGCTCGCCAGCGACAGCGCTTTGCCCGTCATCTATATCGCCACCAGTCAGCCGCTTGACGGCGAGATGAATGCCCGCGTTGCCTCGCATCGCGAGCGTCGCCCTGATCATTGGGGTTTGATCGAAGAGCCTGTCGAGCTGGCGCGTGTGCTACGCGAAAACGCCGCACCCGGTCGCTGCTTGCTGGTGGATTGCCTGACCCTGTGGCTGACCAATCTGCTGATGCTCGAAGACGCAGAGCGCTTGGTGTTTGAGCGCGATCAATTGCTGGAAACTCTGGCCACGCTGCCGGGGGAAATCATTTTTGTCAGCAACGAGACCGGAATGGGTGTCGTGCCGCTGGGCGAATTGACTCGCCGCTATGTGGATGAAGCCGGTTGGCTGCATCAAGCTTTGGCCGAGCGGTGTCAGCGTGTTGTCCTGACGGTTGCCGGCCTGCCCCTGACTTTGAAAGGTATTGCGTTATGACTGACACCTGGTGGATCAACCCTTGTAAGGCGATTGACGCCTCGGCGTACGAACAGGCCCTGGCGCGCCAGCAGCAATTGACCAAGCCGGCCGGTTCCCTCGGTCAGTTGGAAGCGCTGGCCGTGCAATTGGCTGGCTTGCAGGGCCAGGTCAAACCGTCGGTTGATCACGTGTGGATTGCGATTTTTGCCGGGGATCACGGCGTGGTTGCCGAAGGTGTGTCGGCGTATCCCCAGGAAGTGACCGGGCAGATGCTGCATAACTTTGTCACCGGTGGTGCGGCCATCAGCGTACTGGCGCGGCAATTGGATGGGCAGTTGGAGGTGGTCGACCTCGGTACGGTGAACCCGTCGCTGAGCCTGCCGGGCGTGCGTCACCTGAATATCGGTGCGGGCACCGCCAACTTCGTCAAGGGCCCGGCAATGACCGTGGCTCAGGGGCAATTGGCATTGCAAGCGGGTCGCGACAGCGTGCTGCGTGCCCGTGAAAGCGGTGCGCAGTTGTTTATCGGCGGCGAAATGGGCATCGGCAACACCACCGCCGCCAGTGCGTTAGCGTGCGCGTTGCTCGATTGCCGCGTCAGCGATCTGACCGGCCCGGGTACAGGGTTGAACGCTGAAGGGGTGAGCCACAAGGTTGCCGTGATCGAACGCTCATTGGCGTTGCATGGCGGGCAGCGTGGTGACGCACTGCACACCCTGTTCAACCTGGGCGGCTTTGAGATTGCTGCCTTGGTGGGAGCTTATCTGGCGTGCGCCCAAGAAGGCGTGGTGGTGCTGGTGGATGGGTTTATCTGCACGGTCGCCGCACTGGTGGCCACGCGTCTGAATCCGGACTGCCGCGATTGGCTGTTGTTCGGCCATCGGGGCGCTGAACCGGGTCATCGTCATGTGCTGCAAAGCCTTGATGCACAACCGTTGCTCGAACTCGGCTTGCGCCTGGGCGAAGGCAGCGGCGCCGCGTTGGCGGTACCGTTGTTGCGCCTGGCGTGTGCGCTGCACGGGCAGATGGCGACCTTTGCTGAAGCGGCCGTGGCAGACCGTCCGGCATGATTTTGCACCTGGACCTGCTGCGCCACGGCGAAACCGAGCTGGGCGGCGGCCTGCGTGGCAGCCTGGATGACGCCTTGACCGCCAAAGGCTGGGAGCAGATGCGCGCCGCCGTCATAGCGCAGGGGCCTTGGGACCGGCTCATCAGTTCGCCGCTGCAACGCTGCGCGCGCTTCGCTGATGAGTTGGCGGCGCGGCTGAAGGTGCCGGTGAGCTTGGAAAAAGACCTGCAAGAGCTGCACTTCGGCGCTTGGGAAGGACAGAGCGCGGCGGCGTTGATGGAAACCGACGCCGAAGGCTTGGGCCTGTTCTGGGCCGATCCCTATAGCTTCACGCCACCTGAGGGTGAGCCGGTCAGGGAATTTTCCGAACGTGTTTTGAGCGCCGTCTCACGCTTGCATCAGGACTATGCTGGTGAGCGCGTGCTGTTAGTCAGTCATGGCGGGGTGATGCGTTTGCTATTGGCCCAGGCCCGAGGCTTGCCCCGCGAGCAGTTGCTGAATGTCGAAGTCGGCCATGGTGGGCTGTTCAGCTTGCAGGTCGCTGCCGATGGCGTGTTGAAGGAAGGAATCTGACGATGCTGCCGTTCTGGATCGCCCTGCAATTTCTCAGCAGCCTGCCGATTCGCTTGCCGGGCATGCCGCAGCCACAGGAGTTGGGGCGCTCGTTGCTGTTTTATCCGGTAGTCGGGCTGCTGTTCGGTTTGCTGTTGTGGGGTTTGAATACGGCGCTGATGGGGGCGCCATTGTTGCTGCATGCCGCGCTGCTGCTGACGGCCTGGGTGTTGCTCAGTGGCGGGTTGCACTTGGATGGCCTGGCGGATAGCGCGGACGCGTGGCTCGGTGGTTTTGGCGACCGTGAGCGCACCCTGACCATCATGAAAGACCCCCGCAGCGGACCGATGGCGGTGGTCACCCTGGGCTTGGTGTTGCTGCTCAAGTTCACTGCACTGGTGGCCTTGATTGAGCAACACAACGGCGCTGCGCTCATTTTGGCACCGCTGATCGGGCGGGCCTCGATGCTGGCGTTGTTTCTGACCACTCGTTATGTGCGTGCTGGCGGGTTAGGTCAGGCATTGTCGGATCATTTACCTCGGCTCGTCGGCCAACAGGTGCTAATCCTCAGTGGTCTGGCCTGCATTCTTATCGGGGGATTCAGTGGTGGGATCGCGGTGCTGCTCGCGGCGATCTGCTTCATTGGTCTGCGCCAGTTGATGGTCAATCGCCTCGGCGGCACCACCGGCGACACCGCTGGGGCCTTGTTGGAGCTGCTGGAAGTCGCTGTATTGGTCGGTCTGGCGCTGTAACACTTTCTTGCATTTCAATAATCGCGGGTATATACACGTTCCATGCTTGCCTCCCAATGTTTATGCACCAACCTGCGACGCGCCGCCCGTGGCGTCAGCAGGCACTACGACGGCGCCCTCGACGGCTTCGGGATCAACGTTGCCCAGTATTCTTTGCTGTGTAACCTGCAGCGCCTTAATCAGCCGAGCATTTCCAGCCTGGCGGACGCCATGGGGCTGGACCGCAGCACCTTGGGGCGCAATCTCCGGGTGTTGGAGTGCGAAGGATTGGTCCAGTTGGTCGAGGGCAATGACCTGCGAAATCGCCTGGTGCTGCTGACCGAGGCGGGTGCAGAACGGCTGGCTGCGGCCTTGCCAGCCTGGGAAGCAGCGCAACAGAAATTGATCGATCAACTCGGCGCGGATAAACGCGAAACCTTGTTGGCCTTGCTGGATGAGCTCGCCTGAAGGCGAGCTTGTTCGAACATAAGCGGGTATATACCCGCGAGCGGAGAATAAGAAATGACCTCGATGTGGCGCACCAGTGGTTGGATCCTAGTGGGGAGTGCGCTGATCCTGGCGTTGTCATTGGGGGTGCGACACGGTTTCGGCCTGTTCCTTGCGCCAATGAGCAGTGAATTCGGCTGGGGTCGAGGCACGTTCGCCTTGGCGATTGCGCTGCAGAATCTGATCTGGGGCCTGGCGCAGCCATTTGCGGGGGCGGTGGCCGACCGGTTCGGCGCGACCAAAGTGGTATTTGTAGGTGGAGTGCTGTACGCCGTGGGCCTCGTGTTGATGGGCCTGTCCGATTCCGCGTGGTCGCTTTCGCTGAGTGCCGGTCTGCTGATTGGTATCGGTCTCTCTGGAACCTCGTTTTCGGTGATTCTTGGGGTCGTCGGCCGTGCCGTGGCGCCGGAAAAACGCAGCATGGCCATGGGTATTGCCAGCGCCGCAGGTTCATTCGGCCAGTTCGCTATGGTGCCCGGCACCTTAGGCTTGATCAGTTGGCTGGGCTGGTCCGCAGCACTGCTTGCGTTGGGCCTGATGGTGGCGTTGATCTTGCCGCTGGTCAGCATGCTCAAGGATCGGCCGCTGCCGGTACTGGCCGGGCAGCAGACCTTGCGCGAGGCATTGCACGAAGCCTGCGGACACTCCGGATTCTGGCTGCTGGCCTTTGGCTTTTTCGTCTGTGGTTTCCAGGTGGTGTTTATCGGTGTGCACCTGCCGGCCTATCTGGTGGATCAGCACTTGCCGGCCACCACAGGCACCACCGTGCTGGCATTGATTGGCCTGTTCAATATCGTCGGTACCTACACCGCCGGTTGGCTGGGTGGGCGTATGTCCAAGCCGCGTCTGCTGACCGGGTTGTACCTGTTGCGAGCGGTGGTGATTGTGCTGTTCCTGTGGGCGCCGGTGACCCAACTCAGCGCCTACCTGTTCGGCATGGCGATGGGCTTGCTGTGGTTGTCCACGGTGCCGCTGACCAACGGCACAGTAGCCACCTTGTTTGGCGTGCGAAATCTTTCGATGCTCGGTGGGATTGTGTTCTTGTTCCATCAGATTGGTTCGTTCCTCGGCGGTTGGTTGGGCGGGGTGGTCTATGATCGAACCGGCAACTACGATTTGATCTGGCAAGGTGCCATTGTGTTGAGCCTGCTCGCAGCCGCCCTCAATTGGCCGGTACGCGAGCGGCCGGTGGCGCGTCTACAGGCGCAAATGGAGGCGGCATGAGCCTGAAAGCACAGGGTTTATTGATTATTGCGGGGCTCATCCTGCTGGTGCTGGCATGGTGGGGCTGGCAGCGCGGCGGGCTGGCATTGATGCAACTGGGTATGTCGATCTGTTAAGTTCGATCCCTGAACTCTTGAAAGGACGTTTCGACATGCAGATGCGCTGGCTGGCTGTACCTGTGCTGATGGCGGCTTTTGGCGGTGTGGCGTTGGCTGCTGATTGCCCACCTTTGCTTGAAGGCCAATTGCCCAAACTGCGCGCCAAGGAATCCATCGACCTGTGCCAGCGCTTTGCCGGCAAGCCTTTGGTTATCGTCAACACCGCGAGCTTTTGCGGATTCGCCCCGCAGTTCAAAGGCCTCGAAGCCTTGTATCAACGCTACAAGGATCAAGGGCTGGAAGTGATCGGCGTGCCGTCCGATGACTTCAAGCAGGAAGCCAAGACCGGCGAGGAGACCGCCAAGGTCTGCTACGTGAACTACGGCGTGACCTTCACCATGACTGAGCCGCAGAAGGTCAAGGGCCCGGATGCAGTGAATCTGTTCAAGGTGTTGGCACAGCAGAGCAACGCGCCGAAGTGGAATTTCTACAAGTACGTGGTGGATCGCCAGGGTAAGGTGATTGCCGATTTTTCCAGCCTGACCAAGCCGGACAGCCCGGAGCTGATCAAGGCGGTGGAGCAGGCGATAGCGTCTAAACCCTGATCCGCGCCCAATGAAAAGCCCCGCCTCCTTTGCAGGAGAGCGGGGCTTTTTTACACCTGCCTGAATCAGAAGGTGTAGGTCATGCCCAGGCCGAAACCGTTGGCACTGTTTTCGTACTTGGCGCTGTAGTTGGACGGCAGCGAGGTGTTATTGACCTTGACGTCTTCTTCCTTGAGGTAGGAGTACGCCAGGTCGACCGTCATGTTATCCATGACCTTGTAGCCCAGGCCCACGCTGAAGATCGTCCGGTCGCCAGTAGGAATACGTGGCGAACGATCGGTGTTGTTGGTTGGCGACTGGTCGAAGGTCAGGCCGGTACGCAGTACCACCTGCTTGGTCAACTGGTATGAGGTACCCACGGCATAGGCCCAGGTGTCGTGCCAGTTTTGTTCTTCGGTGATGTTGGCGATTCGGCTAGGGGCCAGGGCGCCACCGTTTGTCCCAGTCACACCTTCGTTGTTGACGGTGATCTCTTTCAGGCGACTCCAGCGTGTCCAGGTTGCACCGCCGTACACTTTCCAGGCATCGGTCAGGTCTTGAGTGACCGACAGGTCGTAGGATTCCGGGGTCTCGATTTTCAAGGAGGCGTCGTAACGGTTGTTACGCAGCGCGCCTTGAGTCTGGGCCGGACCGCTGACGGTGGTGTGCCCCTCAAGCTTGTAATTGACCTTGGAGTGGTAGGTCAGGCCGACGCGGGTAGTATCGGTTGCCTGGACCAGCACACCAACATTGAAGCCCAGTGCGGTGTCATCACCCTTGATCTTGACGTTGGTGTCCGAGAAAGGCGCGCCGATTACCAATGTCTTGTCCGACTCCAACACCCCGGAGATGCGGTTGATGGTCGGACCAAAACCGATGGAAACCTTGTCGTTGAAGGCATAGCTGACAGTCGGCTGGAAGGTCATGACCTTCACTTCGCTCTTGCTGCCAAAGCCACGGCCCTGGAAGCCGTTTTCGTAGTCGGTCACCAGACCGAACGGTGCATAGACGCCGAAGCCGATGGCCCACTGATCGTTGAGTTTGTTGGTGTAGAAGCCGAATGGCACCGCAGTGAACGGAACCATATCACCTTTGTTGGAGCCGCTTGGGCGGCCACTTGCGTCCTTGATATCGGTCGAAGCATCAATGGCAGCAACACCGCCCGTGATCTGCTGGCCATTCAGGCGAGCCATACCGGCAGGGTTACCGTAAACAGTGCTTGCATCATCGGCAGAAGAGGAGCGACCTGCGAAACCCGTACCCATCCCGCTCACGCTTTGTTCGTTCAGTGCAAAGCCGCTTGCGAACAGTTGGGAGGATGCCATGGCAACGGCGAGGCTAAGTGTGGTCTTGAGCATTACTTTTTTCATTATTAGAACTCCGTGGTGATCACCGCTGCGGAAAGTACCAATAAAATTAACATCGCGCTATAGGCTGTAATGTCGGAGATAGAGCGGTTTTGTAGGACAATCCGACCAAAATCCAGCGTTTTTGGCGAATCTTGCAAATTGCCCGGTCAGCAGGCCACGTGATTCATGGGTGAAACACAGGTTTGCCAGGTTTGGGTGAAATCTCGCAGCCTTCCTTGCGGATGAAATATTTCTTTCCAGATACGTGCCATCGCTAAAACGTCACCGGATGGAGGCAGGGCAGGGCTGTGTTGTTCCACCAGAAGCCATGCGATGGCGGTGGCGTAACGAAGGTTTACGGTGAGCTCCAATTGGGGGGCGCTGAGAAAGGCGTGTTGGCTGGCCAGCCCGCGCACCAGGCTGGCACGCTCGGGGTCGAGTGCCAGGTAGGTGTCCCACAAGGCGCGATGACGGGGTTCGGTGATGCTGTACAGGCCGTGACCGCGTCGATCGTGCAAGGCGGAACCCAATTCCGACTGGCTGGCCGCGATACCCAGGAGCAGAGACTCTGCCGTAGGGCTCTGTCGGTCGAGGTACATCAGCGTCGGTCGGATTACATAACGACACAATTCACTGGCAGCGATACCCATACAAGCCTCAATCCGTGAAAGTGGTCGACGAGACCTGAGAAGGAGGGGGCTTGGCAGCAGTGGATCGGATCTCAGGCTCGCCGGAAGCGGATCACGCCGCTTGAGTTGAAGTGTAGTGTCATATTCACGATGTAAAGGCCTGTTTTTAAAACATCTTATTCAACCAGTTATAATGTTTATATCGATTTGAACTTAGTAAAACTTCGCAATTCAGGAATCGCAGGCAATAAAAAACCCTGTGTTTTAAACAGGGTTTTTTGTGTTTCAGCGACTCGGGTCGATCAGGCAACCAGTGCCTGACGGGTACGCTCGATCACGGCCTGCAGCGGTTCTGCGCTGGAGTATTGATCGGGGTACAGGCGTTCGCTGTGACGAGCGATGCCGTGTTCGTTGACCAGTGTGAAGCTGAAGCAGCCTTTGCGAGCGGCCATGATCAGGCAGTTCATTGGGGCAAAAGCATTAGTGAGGGTGCGAATGGCATCCTGAGTATGGATTTGAGCGTTCATATTATTGGTGTTCCTACAAATGACACGGATTAAGAGCCGTGCAACGTTAAAACGTTCCAGTAACGTTGATCACCATTGATCAAACGAAGAACCTGACTGGAACAAAGCAGCCAGTTTGAAGCGCTAATAAGTTAGGCGCGCTTGGGCTGGCAGGTAGGTACTTAGGAGGGCAGGCAGCACAACAGGGGCAAAGGTTCTGGGCCCAGGGTGAAGATCCTGATCAATTTGCAGGTTGGTTCGGTCAGAGTATGGAAACTTCGCGACACCCTTTGCTTGTTCAAAGGCAATGTCGTCGCAAGTGATACCTGGAAACCTTCGAGGTGGTCGATCCCGTGTTGTTCAGGGGAGTTGTTCGACCAGAATTGACTTTCAGCTTGGTACTAACGCCGCGGATAGTAACGGAATGAAACAGGTAATGGAAGTGTGTTACCAAAAAAACTTCAATCAGCCAGCCAGCAGGCTGCGGTAGATCAGTACGGTGATAGCTGCGGCCATCGAACAGCCCAGCCCATAGGCGGCTAAGGTCAGGCGCAGTGATTGGCCGGTCTCAACGACCTTCATCACATCGCGCATATCGTTGATGCGGCCTTCGCCGAGCTCGATGCACAGGCTTATGGCCGTGAAAGCGGCCGACAGCAAGATAGCGATGGCGAACAGCGCGCCATCTGGCGATGGCAGCGCGGCATTAATCCACAATGAGATGGCGCAGATGGCCAGTAACAGCACAGCGAATAACAGAATTCCTTTCATCGACCTAGTCCGCATTGCGTTGCCCGTCGGGCAGTGTGGAGAGCCGGTAAAGATTTGAAAAGTCCCCAATTGGCTTCGCGGTAACGTTTTTGAAGGCAGTCGCTCCAAAAAAAGCCGGGGATATAACCATCGGATCGGTACTTGTGCACATTGGTTGCGGCAGGTGTAACCAGGCTGTCCATCGCATCGCAGCCTCGCCATTTGCCTGTAATGGAAATTTAAGTCAATGAAAAATCTGGCTTTTTTTTATTGGTGAAAAAATCGTCAGTTTGACTGCGAGCCCCGCTCCATGGGCCTTTGCGCGAGTTTAAGGTAGGTTGTCCACTGAGTTATCCACAGCTTCTGTGGATTGTCCCAAGCGCTTGCTCTAGCACGGGCGTGCACGGTTTTTTGAGCTTTACCTGTACGAAAAAAAGAGTAGAGTGGCGCGCCTTCCGTTCTGTCCCACAGTGCTTTATGAAGTTTCGCTCAGTATCACCTTCTGTTACCGACACCCTACAGACTGTTACCGCACCCAAGCGCTTCTCATTGAAAGTGGCCCTGTGGTTGCTCGACAGCCCGCGCCTGGGACACAGCAGCAACGTCAAACACTTCGCCGGACGCTTGCTCAAGCAGCCGGCTCGTGAAGGCGTCGTCGCCGCACAAAGCCGCCTGGGCCAATTGATGTGCCGTGAATGCGGCAATGCCCGCGACCGCCGTATCGGTCACGACCTGCTGCGCATGGCCGCCCGTGCCGGTGACCTGCGCGCCCAACGCGAACTGGGCCAGGTCGAAGACTGAGCTGTCTTCCCGCCCTATGCTTGGTTAACCTTGCTCCTTTTCGGTGATGGCAGAAATGGCTATGGCTTTTGACTGGACCAGTATTGCCCTGGGCCTTGCAGGCGCTGCAGTGCCGTTGTTGGCCGTGTGCTGGCAGCTCCAGCGGCGGTTGACCGCGCGCACCACTGGCTGGGAATTGCTTGAAGAGCGCCTGGCCACTGCGCAACTGGCCCAGGAAGGCCTCGCCGCGCAACTGGATGCCAGCCGCGATGAAATCAGCGACCTGAGCCAGGCCAACGCCGCCAAGCAGGCCGACCTCGCCGCTGTGCGCCGCGAAGTCGAACTGCTGCAGATCGACCGTGACAACGCCCGCGACGCCGCCCACGCCTGGAACCTCGACCGCAGTGCAAAAGACACCGAATTACGGCGCCTCGACGCCCTGGCGGCCGGCTTGCGCGCCGAACTGCGTGAGCAACAGGACAGCCATCAACAGCGTCTGACTGACCTGCAAGGCTCGCGAGATGAGCTGCGCGCGCAGTTCGCCGAATTGGCCGGCAAGATCTTCGACGAGCGTGAACAGCGCTTTGCTGAAACCAGCCAGGAACGCCTCGGACAGTTGCTCGATCCGTTGAAGGAACGCATACAGTCCTTCGAAAAGCGTGTGGAAGAGAGCTATCAGAACGAGGCGCGTGAGCGTTTTTCCCTGGCCAAGGAGCTTGAGCGCTTACAGCAACTGAACCTGCGTCTGTCAGACGAAGCCACCAACCTGACCCGCGCCCTCAAGGGCCAGAAAACCCAGGGCAACTGGGGCGAACTGATCCTTGAGCGCGTGCTGGAACATGCGGGACTGGAGAAGGGGCGCGAGTACCAGACCCAGGTCAGCCTCAAAGGGCCGGACGGCGAACGCTTTCAGCCGGATGTGCTGATCATGTTGCCTGGCGACAAGCAGGTGGTGGTGGATTCCAAGGTCAGCCTGACGGCGTATCAACAGTACGTTGCGGCTGATGATGAAGTGATTGGCCAAGCGGCGCTGAAACAGCACGTGCTGTCGCTGCGCAATCACGTCAAAGGCTTGGCCGGCAAGGACTATAAGCGCCTGGAAGGCCTGCACAGCCTGGATTTCGTCTTGCTGTTTGTGCCGATCGAAGCGGCGTTTTCCGCCGCGTTGCAGGCCGAGCCGAATCTGTTTCAAGAGGCCTTCGACCGCCATATCGTGATCGTCAGCCCTACGACCTTGCTTGCGACACTGCGGGTGATCGATAGCCTGTGGAAGCAGGAACGCCAAAGCCAGAACGCCCGGGAAATCGCCGAGCGCGCTGGTTGGCTGTATGACAAGTTTGTGCTGTTTATCCAAGACCTGGACGAAGTGGGCAACCGTCTTCAGCAGTTGGATAAGGCCTACAGCGCCGCGCGAAACAAGCTGACAGATGGACGCGGAAATCTGGTCAGCCGCACCGAGCAATTAAGGCTGCTGGGTGCTCGCGCGAGCAAAAGCCTGCCGGCGGATTTGCTGGAGCGGGCGATGACCGATTCAGACGGCGTCGCACACCTTCCCGAATAAACGCAGCGCTAAATGTGGGGGGGCGCATCCGGTTTATAGAGGTAAGTGTCGACTCAGCAACGCCCGCAACGCCGCCGGCTTCACCGGCTTGGCCAGATAGTCCAAGCCAGCCGCATGCACCTCGGCAACCATCTCCGGACGGCCGTCGGCACTGATGACCACACCGGGAATAGGCTCCGCCAACTGCGCGCGCAGCCAACCCATCAATTCAGTGCCGGTTTCTCCATGATCCAAGTGGTAATCCACCAGCGCCAGTTGCGGCCGCACCCCTTCGGCTAACAACGCCGCGCACTGCGCCTGGTCGGTGGCGGTCCACACTTCGCACCCCCAGCGCGTCAGCAGGCTGCGCATGCCGATCAGGATGCTTTCTTCGTTATCCACGCACAGCACTTGCGCGCCGCTCAATGGCTGGCCGTTATCCGCTGTCGGCTTGGGCTGCGGGCTGGCCTGGTTGCGCGCCAGTGGCACGCGCACGCTGAACACGCTGCCTTTGCCCGGCCACGAGCGCACGCTCAGACGATGGCCCAGCACCCGGCATAGGCCGTCGGCAATCGCGAGGCCCAGGCCCAGGCCTTTCTCGGCGCGGGTCTGATGGCTGTCCAGGCGCTTGAACTCTTCGAAGATCACCTTCTGTTTATCCTGCGGAATACCGGGGCCTCTGTCCCACACCTCCAGGCACAACTCGCCCTTGCGCCGGCGTACGCCAAGCAGCACCGGGCCGTCGGCATAACGGAAAGCGTTGGTCAGGAAATTCTGCAGGATTCGTCGCAGCAGCTTGATGTCGCTGTCGACCCGCAGGCGACTACCGCGCAGGCGGAAGCGCAAACCTTGCTCCTGGGCCAGTGCCTTGAATTCCGCGCCTAAAGTGTCGAACAGCTCGTTGAGCACAAAGGGTTGGCGTTGCGGATTGATCTTGCCGTTTTCCAGGCGCGAGATATCCAGCAGGTCGCTGATCAGGTCTTCGGCGGAGCGCAGCGAACTGTCCAAGTGCTGCACCAGTTGCCGGGCTTCGCTGGACAGGCCGTCGTTCTGGTGGGAGAGGGCGGCTGAGAACAGGCGGGCGGCGTTCAATGGTTGCATCAGGTCATGACTGACGGCTGCGAGAAAGCGTGTCTTCGACTGGCTGGCGGATTCGGCCACGCCTTTGGCATCGGTGAGCGCCACATTGAGCTGCGACAGTTCATGGGTACGTTCGGTCACCCGCTGCTCAAGGCCTTCGTTCGCTTCGGTGAGCGCCTGCTCGGCTTCGCGGAACGCGGTGATGTCAGTGAAGCTCATGACAAATCCACCACCGGGCATCGGGTTGCCAATCAGCTCAATCACCCGTCCATTCGGGAACAAACGCTCGGAGGTGTGCGCGCGGCCCTGGCGCATCCAGTGCAGGCGTCGCGCCACATGCACTTCGGCCTCACCCGGGCCACAAAGGCCGCGCTCGGCGTTGTAGCGGATGATGTCGGCGATTGGCCGGCCGACGCTGATCAGCCCGTCGGGGTAGTTGAACAGTTCCAGGTAGCGTCGATTCCAGGCCACCAGCTTGAGCGACTGGTCGACGACGCTGATGCCCTGGGTAATGTTTTCGATAGCCCCTTGCAGCAGCGCACGGTTGAACTGCAGCACTTCCGACGCTTCATCGGCGATGCGTACTACGTCCTCCAGCTGCATTTCCCGCCCTTCAATCGCAGCTTTTACCACCGCACGCGTCGAAGAGGCGCCGAGCACACCGGCCAACAGGCGTTCGGTGTGGGCGATCCAGTCGTTATCGGCATTCTGATTGGGGTTGAAGCCTTTGCCCTGGCGGTAGGCAAAGCGGATAAAGCTCTGCTGGGCACGTTCTTCACCAACGAAACGTGCCGCCAGGCTGAGGAGGTCGCTGATCTGTACCGACAGCATTGAGCGGGCGTTGGCGCGCTGGCTAATTTCCTGGCCGATAAAACGCCCGGCTTGCCAGTGCTCCGACACCCGCGTGCGCGACAGCATCGACACCCACACAAACAGCGTGAAGTTACCCGCCAGGGAGAACACCGTGCCCAGGGTCAGCGACGTGACGGATAAACCCAACGGGTGGGAATGCATCCACGTCAGCCCAGGGAAAAGGCTGAGGGACCAGCCCAGGCTTTTCGCCGTTACGGGTAGGACCAATGTGTAGAACCACAGGAATGTGCCCGCCGCCAAGCCGGCAAACACACCGCGGCGGTTCGCCTGCTTCCAATACAGCGCGCCAAGCATGGCCGGGGCGAGCTGGGTCACGGCGGCAAAAGCGATCTGTCCGATAGTTGCCAGGCTTGCCGTAGAACCCAGTAAGCGGTAACTCACGTAAGCCAACAGCAAAATGATCACAATGCTGACCCTGCGCACCGAGAGCATCCAGTGGCGGAACACCTCGAACGGGCGCTCTGCGCTGGAACGGCGCAACAGCCACGGCAGCAACATGTCGTTGGAGACCATGGTCGACAGGGCGATGCTCGCCACAATCACCATGCCGGTGGCCGCTGAGGCGCCGCCGATAAATGCCAGCACCGCCAACGCCGGATGGGCTTCGGCCATGGGCAGGCTGATCACGTAGGAGTCCGGCAATACGGAGCCGGGCAGCAGCATCTTGCCGCCGAGAGCGATGGGGATGACGAACAGAGCGGCGAGGATCAGGTAGGCGGGAAATACCCATTTGGCTACGCGCAGATCCTGCGGGTCGATGTTCTCTACCACCGTCACGTGAAACTGTCGGGGCAAGCAGATGATCGCCATCATCGCTACGCCGGTCTGCACCACCATTGACGGCCAGTTGACGGTCTCCTTCCAGTATTCCTCCAAGCGTGGCGCGAGCATTGCCTGGCTGAACAGGTCGCCGAAACCGTCGTAAAGGCCGTAGGTCACGAACGCGCCCACTGCAAGAAAAGCGAACAGCTTGACCAGGGATTCAAACGCAATCGCCAGCACCATGCCACGGTGGTGCTCCGTGGCGTCGAGGTTGCGCGTACCAAACACGATGGTGAACAGCGCCAGCACCAAGGACACGATCAGTGCTGTGTCCTGGGCCCGCGTGCCGGTGGTATCGGCGCCCGCGCCGATCAGCAGGTTCACCCCCAGCACGATGCCTTTGAGTTGGAGGGCGATATAGGGCAGCACGCCCACCAGGCAGATCAGCGCGACCACCACTGCCAGGGACTGGGATTTGCCGTAGCGCGCGGCAATGAAGTCTGCGATGGAGGTGATGTTTTCCTGTTTGCTGATCAGAATCATCTTCTGCAGCACCCAGGGTGCCAACACAAGCAACAGCACCGGTCCCAGGTAGATCGGTAAAAACGCCCACAACTGTTCGGCGGCTTGGCCTACGGCGCCGAAGAACGTCCAACTGGTGCAATACACCGCCAGAGACAGGCTGTACACCCAGGCGCGCACGCGCGGCGGCAATGGCGCGCGACGGCGGTCACCGTAGAAGGCAATGGCAAACATAATGGCCATATAGGCCAGGGCAACGGCTGCAATCAGCCCGCTGGACAGCGTCATGGTAACTCCGAGCATAGAAACACCCGGGTATTCCTGCCCCGGTTGGACAGTCTCGCATGATGGCTGAGGTTAGTCAGTGTCGACCAAGGTCGTGTGGGATCTAATGTCGCAGGGCGGCGCTTAGCGCGGGGGCAGGGTTTTCTGGCGCAGGATGTAGATCGTGACCAGTACCGCACTGGTCAGCATGAACCCGCGTGCCCACGGCAGCGGCACCAAGTAGCACGAGAGGCCGATGCTCAGCCACATCAAGCCAATGGCGTAGACCTTACCCTTGAGTGGGATGCCATTGCCGTCCAGATAATCGCGAATCCAGGGGCCCAGGCGCGGATGTTCCACCAGCCACTGGTAGAAACGCGGGGAGCTTCGAGCGAAGCAGGCGGCGGCGAGCAGGAGGAAAGGCGTGGTCGGCAATACCGGTAGGAAAATGCCGATTACCCCCAGCGCTACGCTTAACCAGCCGATGGCCAGCAGCACGTAACGCAGGAGGAGCGAGCGATTGCCCATGGGTGTCACGGGCAAGGGACTCAGTGGTGACGAGGCTTGAGGATCGCCGGTTTTTCGTCAGGAGCGTTGCACAGCAGGTACAGGGCGGTCAGGGCTTCCGGGATCTGTACGATCATGTCGTCCATCAGGTTGGCGTCGGCGGCGATGTCGGAAAACTCAGCTTCTTCTTCAAACAGCCCTGAACCGACCATGATCGGCAGCAGCATTTCGCTGACTTCTTCCTCGGCGGTTTCGAACCAGGCAGCTTCACGCAGGAACACGCCTTCCATGAAACCGATGCACCAGCCGCGCAGGTCGGAGTCGTCCGGATCTTCGCCCAGGTCCAGCTCGCATGGCAGTTCGAATTCCTCATCGGAGGCCAGTTGGCGAGCGATGTGGGCCTTGAGGGCCAGCAGGGTGGATTCGATTTCTTCGCGCTGGGCGTCGTCTGCGTAATGAGGCTCTTCAGCGAATAGCGCGTCAATCCATTCACGGTCGGGAACGACGTCGGAGCAGATCGAAAGGGCGGTCAGGTAGCCGTGGGCGGCCACATAGTCCAGCGCCTCGTCATGCAGCTCATCGGCGTCGAGGAAGGCTTGCAGGCGGGTTAGTTGCTCAGCGAAGGACATTGAAGGACTACCTTGGGAATAAACGATGCTGAATTCTAGGCGTTCTTGCGCGCCCAAGCCAGTCGGCATGCAGATTTGCCCGGTTTTAGAGACGGGCTGCAATTCGTCAGCGGCGCCCTTTGCCGGATGGTGCTCGGGTATACTGCCGCGTTTTGTGATGCCCCAGCAGGCCAAGCGCCAGGTCGAGAAAACTCCACTTACGGATTATTTTCCGTGAGGTCGGATTTTTTCGACCAGCCTGTACAGAGGGATTTCGGCACTATTTTGTTGGAGTTATACATGCTCGATCAGGCTCAACGCGTCCTCAAGGACATCTTCGGCTACGACAGCTTTCGTGGCCGCCAGGGTGCGATCATTGAGCGCGTGGCCAAAGGCGGTGACGCCCTGGTACTGATGCCTACCGGCGGCGGCAAGTCGTTGTGTTTCCAGGTGCCTGCATTGTTGCGCAACGGGCTGGCCGTGGTGGTGTCGCCGTTGATTGCATTGATGGACGACCAAGTGGCGACCCTGGAAGAACTTGGTGTCGCCGCCGCCGCCTTGAATTCCACCCTCAGTGCCGAGCAGCAGCGTGACCTGGCCGCACGCATCAAGCGCGGTGAAGTGAAAATGCTCTACCTGGCCCCCGAACGCCTGGTGCAGCCGCGCATGCTGGCGTTTTTGCAGAGTCTGGAAATTGCCCTGTTCGCCATCGACGAAGCTCACTGTGTATCCCAATGGGGGCACGATTTCCGCCGCGAATATTTGCAGTTGGGTCAACTGGCGGAGCTGTTCCCGGACGTTCCGCGCATCGCCCTGACCGCCACCGCCGACAAGCGCACCCGCGAAGAAATCGTTGAGCGCCTGCACCTGCAGAACGCCGAGCGTTTCCTGTCGAGTTTCGACCGACCGAATATTTTCTACCGCATCGTGCCCAAGGAGCAGCCGCGCAAGCAGTTGCTCGCGTTCCTCTCTGAACGGCGCAGCGACGCGGGCATTGTCTATTGCCTGTCGCGCAAGAAGGTCGATGAGGTGGCCGCGTTCCTCTGCGAGCAAGGCTACCCGGCGCTGCCGTACCACGCCGGTCTACCTAATGAAACGCGCTCCGCTCACCAGAAGCGCTTCCTCAACGAGGAAGGCCTGATCATGGTGGCGACCATCGCGTTCGGCATGGGCATCGACAAATCCAACGTGCGTTTTGTCGCCCATATGGACCTGCCAAAATCCCTTGAGGCTTACTACCAGGAGACCGGGCGTGCTGGCCGTGATGGTTTGCCGGCGGATGCGTGGATGGTCTACGGCCTGCAGGACGTGGTGATGCTCAAGCAGATGTTGCAGAACTCCGAAGGCGATGAACGGCACAAGCGCTTGGAGCAGCACAAACTCGACGCCATGCTCTCGTTGTGTGAAGAGACTCGCTGCCGCCGTCAGACCTTGCTGGCGTATTTCGACGAAGACATGCCGGAGCCTTGCGGCCATTGTGATAACTGCATTGATGGCGTGCAGACCTGGGACGCTACCGAGCCCGCACGCCAGGCGTTGTCGACCATCTACCGCACCGGTCAGCGTTACGGTGTGGGCCATCTGGTGGATGTGTTGCTGGGTAAGGACAACGAAAAAGTCCGCAGCTTCGGTCACGAAAAACTCTCGGTCTACGGCGTCGGTAAAGCCCGCGCTGAGGGCGAGTGGCGTTCGCTGTTCCGCCAGATGGTCGCGCGCGGCCTGGTGGATATCGACATTGAAGGCTACGGCGGCCTGCGTCTGAATGACAGTTGCCGCCCGCTGCTCAAGGGCGAGGTCAGCCTGGAACTGCGTCGCGACCTCAAACCGCAAACCACCGCCAAGACCAGCACCAGCCAGGCCAGCCAGCTCGTGCGAGGCGAGGAGCGCGAGCAGTGGGAAGCCTTGCGCACCCTGCGGCGCAAATTGGCACAGGAACACAGTGTGCCGCCTTACGTTATTTTTCCCGACTCCACTTTGCTGGAGATGCTGCGCGAGCAGCCCACCACCATGGCCGAGATGGCGCGGGTCAGCGGCGTCGGTGCACGCAAACTGGAGCGCTATGGCCAGGCGTTCCTCGAAGTGCTCGGCGGCCAGGCCGAAGCACCGAAGGAAATCGCCGACATTCGGCACGAGCTGATCAGCCTGGCGCGTGCTGGCATGACGCCGATCCAGATCGCGGGCCAACTGCAATGCTCGGAGAAAAACGTCTACACCCTGCTTGCTGAATCCATCGGCAAGCAGCAGTTGTCCCTGGAGCAGGCCCTTGATTTGCCGGAAGATTTGCTCGGTGAAATCCAGGATGCATTTCTCGACGGAGAAGGCGAACTGCCACCGGTAGCCGAGATTGCGCCACTGTTCACAGGACGTGTTCCAGAGGGTGTTTTGTACTGCGTGCGGGCCGCTTTGCAGTCTGAATTCGAAATTTAGTGTGCCAATTACGACAATGTAACGATTCAGTTCATAGCAACTCTTGCCTAGTGGCATGGCTCATGCTTAGCTGGCTAATAATTAGCCACACTTTATTTTCAGTCTAACCCATGAGTTTTTTATGCCGTTAACCGATCAACACCGATTTGGCATGCAGCTGGCGCAAATGTCCCGAGGTTGGCGCGCCGAGCTAGACCGCCGTTTGGCGGGGCTGGGCCTGTCCCAGGCGCGCTGGCTGGTGCTGCTGCACTTGGCCCGTTTTGAAGAAGCTCCCACTCAGCGTGAGCTGGCGCAAAGCGTTGGCGTAGAAGGGCCGACCCTGGCTCGCTTGCTCGACAGTCTCGAAGGCCAGGGCCTGGTGCAACGCCAGGCAGTGGTTGAAGACCGCCGCGCCAAGCGCATTCTGCTGTGTGACACCGCGCGGCCGCTGATCGAACAGATTGAAACCATCGCCACTGAGTTGCGTCACGAGCTGTTCGTGGGCGTGGATGAAGCGGATTTGAGTGTGTGCATGCGCGTGCACGGGCACATCCTGGCGAATCTGGAAAAGTCCTGAACCCAAGTGCAGTGAAGATCAACGTGTGTGGGGCTAATTGTGGTGAGCGGGGCAAGCCCGTTCACCACAATTAGCCGCTCCAACATCGATTCAGCGTTGTCTCAGAACGTCTGCCCCAGGTTCAGGTACACCGCCTTCTGATTATCATCGTTGAACCCGTAGCTGAAATTCAGCGGCCCCAACGGTGTATCAAACCCCAGAAAAACACTCGCAGCGTTGATATAACCGCTGTCGAACTCATTGTCGTTGTTCCATGCCCGGCCCCGCTCCAGAGACGCGCCCAGGTACAACGGGAAATCCAACGGTAAGTACGAGCGCGGCGTCAGTCGGCGGTAGTACACCGCGCGCATCAGGCTGATGTTCTGCCCGGAAATCGCATCCTGGCGGAAGCCTGACAACTGTCGCGCACCGCCCAGCAGGAAGCTGGAAATCACCACATCGGAATCATCCAGGGTGCGCCCATACCGGCCGCCCAGCACCAGTGTGTCCGGGCCATGGCTCATGGCCTTGTCCAGCTTGAATTCCCATTGTCGATAGCGCTGGTCCGAACCCAGTCCCGGTTCGAACTCGCGGTAGGCCAGGCCGATGTCCTCACCGGTGTGCGGGAAGTACACGTTATCCAGGGTGTCGAAGGAGTACTTCAGTTCATAGAAACCTTCGCTGAAGCTCACACTCGGCAGGTCGCGGTCGCCAATGCGCACATCCGCCTTGCCCCAGGCCTCGCCGACACCGAAGCGGATCTCGCCGCTGTTGCCGATCTGCCGCCCCACGTTCAGGCCGAAACCATAGCGTTCCAGGCGGTATTCGGAGATGGGGTCGTTGTCCAGAATCAGCTCGACGTTCTGCGCCTGGGCGCTGAGATAGGGCGCGATGAAGTAGCGCGAGCCAGCGTCCATCGGTTGATAGAACTCGCTGTACAACTCCTGCCGATCACCGATCTGCACGCGGGTCAGCCACTCGGCACCGAGGCGATTGATGCCGTTCATGCGGTAGCTCGCGCCGAGGTTGAAGGCGCTGTCGCCGCGCATATCGTCCGACAGGTTCAAGCCCAGGCGCAGGTAGTCGGTGCCGCTGCGCTTGCCCCGCGCGCTGATCACCAAGGTGTTGTCGTGGCCTTTTTTCACCACGCGGTATTGCACCTGCTCGAAGTAATCCAGGCCGTACAACGTGCCCATGTCGGTTTGCAGGCGGCCAAGCTCCAACGGTTCGCCCAACGGTTGGCGGATGTAGTAGCGGATCACGTCGTCGCTGACTTTCGAGTCGTTCTCCAGCTTGATCGCGGTGATCACCGGAGTCCGCTCGCCCGGAGTCCGAGCGGCCACCAGTTCGGGGTCAACCGGTTCGGCGGGGCGCAAATGGGCCAGGCGAACGTCAAGGGCGCGGGTGGCACGGTAGCCAGCGTCGATCATGTCTTTGGCGCGGCCGAAATCGGTCACGCCAAAAGCGGACAGTGGCGGCTGGATCAGTACGTCCTTGGGATTGAGGGCCTTGAGCTGTTCTTCTGAGTTGCGCCGGGTCATCAGGGTGATGGACTGGTTGAGCACATCTACCACGGTCGCGAGTTGCTTGCGTGAGCGCAGCGGGGTGCCGATGTCGACCACGATGGCGATGTCCACGCCCATCTCACGCGCCACATCCAATGGGATGTTATCGGTCATGCCGCCATCCACCAGCAGCCGGCCATCCAGCTCTACAGGGGCGAACACCGCCGGGATCGACATACTGGCGCGGATTACCTGGGGCAGGTGGCCCTTGCGGAACACTACTTTTTCGCCGGTGGTGATGTCGGTGGCCACGGCGCGAAAGGGGATCGGCAGCTTGTCGAAATTACGCGTGTCGCTGCTGTGGGCGAACATGCTTTCCAGCAGCAGCGCCAGATTCTGGCCCTGGATCACGCCCAGGGGCAGGCCGAGGCTGCCGTCATCGCGGAAGCTGAGTTTCTGCTTGACCAGGAAATCCCGGTCATCCTGCTTGCGCCGAAACGGCACGTCTTCACGCGGCGGCGCGTCGGATAACGCCTGCTGCCAGTCGATGCTCAGGGCGAGCTTTTCCAGCTCGTCGATCTTGTAGCCCGAGGCGTATAACCCACCAATCACCGCGCCCATGCTCGTGCCGGCAATGGCGTCGATATGGATGCCCTGTTCTTCCAGGGCCTTGAGCACGCCAATGTGCGCCAGGCCGCGGGCGGCACCGCCGGACAGCACCAGGCCGATTTTCGGTCGGGGTGGTTCAATGGCGTCGGCAAGCAGGGGGACGAGGCACAGAAACAGGCAGGACAGCAGGCGGCGCATCAGGAATCTCAGGGCTGGGCGATAAAGGCCGGTATTATAGCCACTCGATCCTCATCACTCGTCATGCCAGGAACTTGTCAAATGATGTCCGTCAGCAAACCCGAGATCGTTATCACCTATTGCACCCAGTGCCAGTGGTTGCTGCGCGCCGCGTGGTTGGCTCAGGAACTGTTAAGCACCTTTGCCGATGACCTGGGCAAAGTGTCGCTGGAGCCAGCGACTGGCGGCGCGTTTCGTATTACCTGCGATGGCGTGCAGCTTTGGGAGCGCAAGGCTGACGGTGGTTTCCCTGAGGCCAAGGTGCTCAAGCAGCGCGTGCGCGATCAGATCGACCCGCAGCGTGACCTGGGGCACAACGACCGTACACAGTGAAGGTCACCGCCATCGGCTGACGGTGACTGATGGAGGCCGCTAATTGGCGGCCATTTTGCTTTTGATGAAGCCCACGACCCACGTCAGCACCAGGCCTCCGACGCCGCCGCCGACAATATTGCTGCCGACCGCCGCCACATCCAGCGCCTCACCGCCCGAAGCGCCCGTCAGTGCCGTCACGATCTGGCCCAATACAAGCCCGCCGACACCGCCCAGCATGGTATTGAGCCCGGTCCCCAGGCTTTGTTTGGTCATGCCGGCCAAATTGCCGCCGACGGCACCGCTGATGATTTGAACCAGTAAGCTGATAAACATTTCCATGATGTAGCCTCTGCATCGCGTTTAAGGAGTGACTACTCGCTTGCAGCAACTGCAGGGCACACCAAGGCTGTCGTCGAGCGGTCAGTTATCCGTTGAACGACTCCAGACTGTTGCGGATGTTTAAAGTATAGATCAGGTCGTTGCAGTCGGCTGTTTGGCCTGGCTGGCGCTGCCCATCAGCCCTGAGAGCACGATGGCGACGATGATCAGCGCGCCCCCCAGCAGCATGCGCAGCGTCGGGGTTTCGGCGAACAGCAGCCAGGCCGCGGTAATGCCGTAGACCGGCTCCATGGCAAATACCACGGAGGCGGTACGCGCCTTGATTACTGCGAGGCTGGCGACAAACAGGCTGTGGGCCAAGCCTGTGCAGAACACGCCGAGCAGGCCGATCCACAACCAGTCCAGCGCACGCACATCCGCCAACCCCGGCGCGGCCACGGGCAATAGGCACACCGCAACGACCACGTTCTGGCACAGCGCTGCCTGTACGGCAGGAATGCGTCCGGAGCTGGCACGGTTGTTCAGCGACAGTAAAGAGAACAGCAGCCCCGACGCGATGCCCCACAGCAGGCCGCCGGTGGCTTCGCTGGCCAGGTTGAAGTCCGGCGTCACCAGCACCAGGCCAACGGTGACCAGCGCCACCAACACGACTTCATTGGCGCGGATACGCTCGCGGAAGATCAGTCCTTCAAGGATCACGGTAAACGCCGGAAACGCCGTGAACCCGAGCGTGGCGACGGCCACGCCAGCGACTTTAACCGCCATAAAGAACGTCACCCAATGTGCGGCCAGCAACACGCCGCTGACCAGCAGGCGTTTCCAGTCGCGCAGTTCCAGCGTTTTCCAGGGTGCGTTGCTGACGAAGCGCGCAAACACTGCCAGGGCAATCACGGCAAACGCGGCGCGACCGAATACGATAATGGCCGGTGAGGCGGCCGCTAGCTTGCCGAATACGCCGGTAAGGCCAAACATCAGTGCGCCGATATGCAGGGCGCCGAGGGCTGAACGGGGAGTCATTGCGATCCTTGAACCAACGGGAGTGACAGGACCGCAGTCTAGAGGGTGCTACTACGCACGTCTGTCGCGCAGCTCGCGATTTTTAGCGCCAGCCTCGCCCTATGCCGAGCGCCGCAACGCGCCGGGAGAGGCGCCAAACTCGCGCAACATAGCGGCGGCAAAGGCACTTTGCGAGGTGTAGCCGACACGCTCGGCGATTTCACCGATGGGCAATGGCGTTTCGCGCAGCAGGTTCAGGGCCAGTTGCAGGCGACGGCTGCGGATGTAATCCATGGGCGTTTGGCCGCACTCGGTCACAAAGCGCGCATGCAGGCGCGCCACCGACAGGCCGGCAATCCGCGCAAGGTCGGCGACCTGCAGCGGATGGGCGACGTGGCGCTCTATATGCGTATTGAACGCCGCATACGGCAGGCGCCGGCCAGGTACCGGTTGGGCCAGTGAATGATTGAGGCTGGCCAGCAACAGCACCGCGCCCTGTTGCACGATCAGTGGGTCATCCACCGGGCTATGGGCCAGCCATTGCACCAGTTGGTGTTGTCGCGAATCCAACGCCAGGCGCGCCGGTTGATCCAGCAAGCGGCGGCTTGCATCGGCGTGTTCACCCAACGATTGCAGCACCCAATGCTCCGTGGGCACATCCAGCACCAGGCAGCGGCTGCCATCGCGACTGCCGCAGGCATGGTGGGCAGAGAAGGGCAGGACCATCACGCTGCTTTCACGCACCTGGCTGCCACGGCCATCGACTTCCAGGTCCAGATGACCGGACAGGCCGAACACCAACTGCGCATGTTCATGGCTATGGGCGATGGGCGCTTCGAGGTAGTGGCGCAGGGTGAGGGTAGGTCTCATCGCGGTCTCCTATGCAGTTCGCCAGTCTACAACGCTTCGCGAACACGGGCGTTGTCATCAGACTGACGCACAGTTGTCATGGGGTATTAATCGCTATGGCGCAAGCTCGCGAAAACAGCGTCGAGTGATGCCCATGACCAGTGCCGAGTTCACCAAGCCCAGCCGCAAGCAACGGGTACGTACCCTGTGGATTTCCGACGTGCACCTGGGCACCCGGGATTGTCAGGCCGAACATTTGTCGCAATTCCTCAAGGGTTACCACGCCGACAAGGTGTACCTGGTGGGCGATATCATTGACGGCTGGAAAATGCGCGGCGGCATGTATTGGCCCCAGGCCCATACCAACGTAATCCGTCGCCTGCTGACCATGGCCAAGCGCGGCACCGAGGTGATCTACGTCACTGGCAACCATGATGAGTTCCTGCGGCGCTATTCCAAGCTGATTCTGGGCAATATCCAGTTGGTCGATGAAGCAGTGCACGTCACCGCCGATGGCCGGCATTTGTTGGTGATCCACGGTGACCAGTTTGATGTGATCACCCGTTATCACCGATGGCTCGCATTCCTCGGCGACTCTGCCTACGAATTCACCCTCACGTTGAATCGCTGGTTGAACCATTGGCGTGCGCGGTATGGCTACGGCTATTGGTCGTTGTCGGCGTATCTGAAGCACAAGGTCAAAACGGCCGTGAGCTTTATCAGCGATTTCGAAGAAGCCATCGCCCATGAGGTGACCAAACGCGAGTTGCACGGCGTGGTGTGCGGGCATATCCACCATGCGGAGATTCGCAAAGTGGGCGAGGTGGATTACCTCAACTGCGGGGATTGGGTGGAGTCGTGCACGGCATTGATCGAGCACTGGGATGGGAGTATCGAGTTGTATCGGTTGGGGGACGCGCAGGCGAAAGAGGCGCTGTTGAAAGCCGAGATGGTCGCCAGCTGAAGGGTGTGCTCGGTCAAAATGTGGGAGGGGGGGTGCTCCCGATGAGGGAGTGTCAGCCAGTACACCTGTCACTGACCCACTCCCATCGGGAGCAAGCCCCCTCCCACATTTTCAGTCCCGGTTTCGTCAGTTGGATACGTCGGCGATGGCTTCGGCCAGGAGTGTCAGGCGTGTCGCATCAATACCCGCCACGTTGGCTCGCCCCGAACTGACCATATACACGCTGTGCTTTTCCCGCAGTTGCTTGACCTGCTCGGCACTCAAACCGGTATAGGAAAACATCCCGCGTTGCGAGCCGATGTGCGCAAAGCGCTCCGATAAACCATGGGGCGCCAACGCCTCCACCAGTCCGGAACGCAACTGCGCGATCCGCGCACGCATGGCTTCGACTTCCTCGCTCCACTGCTTTTTCAGCTCGGCATCACCGAGGATAGTCGCGACCACTGCCGCACCATGGTCCGGCGGCGTAGACCACAGATTACGCGCGATATTCGCCAGTTGGCTGCGTACATCCGTCAGCTTCTCGGCGTCTGCAGCGCACACGATCAGCGCGCCAACACGGTCGCTGTAGAGGCCGAAGTTTTTCGAGCACGAGCTGGTGACCAATACTTCCGGCAACTCTCTGGCAAACAAGCGCACCGCCCAGGCGTCCTGCTCCAGGCCATCGCCGAAGCCCTGGTAGGCGAAGTCGATCAGTGGCAGCAGTTGGCGCTCGCGCACGATCTGCAGCACGTGGCGCCAGTCATCCTGGGACAGGTCAAACCCGGTGGGGTTGTGGCAGCACGCGTGCAGCAGCACCACATCACCTTTTGGCACGGTGGAAAGGGTCGCTAGCATCGCCTCCACATCCAGGCGGTTGTCGGCGCCTACATACGGATAGTGGCTGACCTTGAGCCCGGCCTTGGCAAAGATGCTTTCGTGGATTGGCCAGGTCGGGTTGCTCAGCCACACGCCGCGTCCTGGAAGGTTTTGAGCGATGAAGTCGGCACTGAGGCGCAAAGCACCGGTACCACCCGGGGTTTGCGTGGCGCCGGCCCGGCGTTCACGAATAAGTGCAGAATCGGCACCGAGCACCAGCTCGCTGATCAATGTGCCAAACGCTGCATTGCCGTGGCCGCCGATGTACGTCTTGGTGGTTTGGGTGTCAACCAGGCGCTGTTCGGCGAGCTTCACCGAATGGGGAATCGGCGTCAGGCCCTGATCATCTTTATAGACGCCCACGCCGAGGTCGAACTTGTTCGGGTTGGTGTCCTGGGCATACAGGTCCATCAGCCCGAGGATCGGGTCGCCGGGCACGCGGCCAATGGCATCGAAATGCATTACTTGCGGCCCTCGGCGTCCTTGGCCACTTCGTCGGTGCGGGCGGCCATGATGAAGTCGTTGCGGTGCAGGCCTTTGATGGAGTGGCTCCACCACGTCACGGTGACTTTGCCCCATTCGGTGAGCAGGCCCGGGTGATGGCCTTCGGCTTCGGAGATTTCACCCATGGCGTTGGTAAAGGCCAGGGCGAATTTGAAGTTCTTGAACAGAAAAACCTTTTCCAACTGCATCACGCCGTCGCGGACTTCGATGTTCCAGTCTGGGATCTGCTTGAGCAGCACCGGCAATTCTTCATCGCTGACTTGTGGGGCATCGGCGCGGCAGGCTTCGCAGTGGGCTTGGTTCAAGGTGGTCATGTGGTGGTGTCCTGAATTCGAGTGTTTAAAAACGGTCGTCAGTGGCGTCACCCTAAAGCAACGCGGGGCCAGGGAACAGACTCACCTGGCCTTAAAAGCCACGGTTCACGCGGCCTTGGGTTTTGGCGGGAATTTCGGCGCATGCAACCCAAGCTGCATACCGCGTTCGACCATGCCCATGATGTCTTCCTGCGCGACTTCGAACAGGCGCTTGAGGTTGGGCAATACGAAATACAGCGGTTGGAGGATGTCGATGCGATACGGCGTGCGCATCGCTTCCAGCGGGTCGAAGGCCTGGTGCTCGGGCTCGTCCGACAGGCAGTACACGCTTTCCTTGGGCGACGACAAAATCCCGCCACCGTAGATGCGCCGACCCTCGGGCGTATCCACCAGGCCGAACTCGATGGTCATCCAGTACAGGCGCGCCAGGTACACCCGTTGCTCCTTGGTGGCTGCCAGGCCGAGCTTGCCGTACGTGTGAGTGAATTCGGCGAACCAGGGGTTGGTCAGCAGTGGGCAGTGGCCAAAGATCTCGTGGAAAATATCCGGCTCTTGCAGATAGTCCAGTTCTTCACGGGTACGAATAAAGGTCGCCACCGGAAATTGCTTGTTAGCGAGCAATTCGAAGAAGGTCTGAAAGGGGATCAGCGCGGGGACCCGGGCCACTTGCCAGCCGGTGGTCTCGGCCAGCACTTTATTGATTTCGCCCAACTGTGGAATGCGGTCCAGGGGCAGGCCAAGTTTGTCGATACCGTCCAGGTATTCCTGGCAAGCGCGGCCTTCGATCACTTTCAACTGGCGCGTGATCAGAGTGTTCCACACCGCGTGTTCTTCCGGCGGGTAGTGGATAAAACCTTGCGCATCGGGCTCGCGGGCCACGTACTGCGTCTGCTTCATACGGCTCTCCTGCTAGGCATTCGTTCTTGTTATGTCCTGCGATGAACCTATTGATAACCCGCGCGGAGCAGGATTCCATCTGTCTGTGAGCGGATCTTGTAGGAAAAAATACCGATTTTCGTAAAGTAATCGTTACGCTTGTGTGGTTCATCGCGCCGTTGGGCTGTGAAAAGCACATAAGCTGTCACATAATCTTGACGACTATCTGCGCCCAGCGACAAAAAGACGCGGCGCCTACCCACTTTTTCGGGCCCTTTCATGCGTATCAAAGTGCACTGCCAAAACCGCATCGGCATATTGCGGGACATTCTCAATCTGTTGGTGGAGTACGGCGTCAACGTCGCCAAGGGCGAGGTCGGTGGTGAGCATGGCAATGCCATTTACCTGTTTTGTCCGAACCTGGTGAACATGCAGTTCCAGGCATTACGTCCGCAGTTCGAAGCCATTGCCGGGGTGTTTGGCGTGAAAAGGGTAGGGCTGATGCCCAGCGAGCGCCGGCACATGGAGCTCAATGCCTTGCTCGGGGCGTTGGAGTTTCCAGTGCTGTCCATCGACATGGGCGGCTCCATTGTCGCCGCCAACCGCGCGGCGGCGCAGTTGCTCGGGGTGCGCGTGGACGAAGTTCCGGGCATTCCGCTGTCGCGCTACGCCGAGGACTTCGACTTGCCGGAACTGGTGCGCGCGAGCAAGTCGCGGATCAATGGTCTGCGGGTCAAGGTCAAGGGTGACGTGTTCCTGGCGGACATAGCGCCACTGCAATCCTCCGAGCATGACGACAGCGAGGCCATGGCTGGCGCCGTGCTGACCCTGCACCGCGCCGACCGCGTGGGCGAGCGCATCTACAACGTGCGCAAGCAGGAACTGCGCGGCTTTGACAGCATCTTCCAAAGCTCCAAAGTCATGGCGGCGGTGGTACGTGAAGCCCGGCGCATGGCGCCGTTGGACGCACCGCTATTAATAGAAGGCGAAACCGGCACTGGCAAAGAACTGCTGGCCCGCGCCTGCCACCTGGCCAGCCCCCGTGGGCAATCGCCGCTGATGGCGCTCAATTGTGCTGGTCTGCCGGAGTCGATGGCTGAGACCGAGTTGTTTGGCTATGGCCCCGGCGCGTTCGAAGGCGCGCGGGCCGAAGGCAAGCTCGGGCTGCTGGAGCTAACGGCGGGCGGTACGTTGTTTCTCGATGGCGTGGGGGAAATGAGTGCGCGCTTGCAGGTGAAATTGCTGCGCTTCCTGCAGGATGGTTGCTTCCGTCGGGTGGGCAGTGATGAGGAGGTGTACTTGGATGTGCGGGTGATCTGCGCAACCCAGGTGGATTTGTCCGAACTCTGCGCCCGTGGCGAATTCCGCCAGGACCTTTATCACCGCCTCAACGTGCTGTCGTTGCACATCCCACCACTGCGCGAATGCCTTGATGGGCTGGGGCCGTTGGTTGAACACTTTCTTGACCAGGCCAGCCGTCAGATCGGCTGCCCACTGCCCAAGCTGGCGCCGGCGGCGATGGAGCGACTCAGTCACTACCACTGGCCGGGCAATGTGCGGCAGTTGGAAAACGTGCTGTTCCAGGCCGTGTCGTTGTGCGAGGGCGGGACGGTCAAGGCCGAGCATATTCGCTTGCCGGATTATGGCGTGCGTCAGCCGCTTGGCGATTTTTCCCTGGAGGGTGGGTTGGAGGCGATCGTCGGACGGTTCGAGAAGGCGGTGCTGGAGAGCCTGTATGCCGAGCACCCGAGCAGCCGGCAGTTGGGCAAGCGGCTGGGGGTATCGCACACCACCATCGCCAATAAGTTGCGCGATTACGAAATTCTGAAGGCTGATAAATAACCTGTGTGGTTGGGGGGCTGCTTCGCAGCCCGGCGCGGGGCAAGCCCGCTTACCACAGCAAGCTCGCTCTCACATTTGATCTACGTCGTTGCCGTAAGCGGCAGTAGTCCGCCGTTTTTTCGACTATCCCCAGTCCTTCAAATCCTGCTGACTCAACGCAAACCCCCGTCCTGCCTGGGTTTTCCCCTTTTTTTAAAAGTTGGTTCGCAAATTGCTTAAGCCTCATCAGTACAGCGGTGGGCGGCAAGCCTGCGTCAGAAAGAGGAAAGAATGTGGACAAGTACCTTTATGTGGCAATGACCGGCGCCAGCCAGAATGCTCTGGCGCAGAAGGCCCATGCCAACAACTTGGCGAACATTTCCACCAACGGCTTTCAACGTGACCTGGAACAGGCGCGTTCGATGCCGGTGTTCGGTGACAGCTTTCCGGCGCGGGCCTTTGCCCTGACCGAACGTCCAGCCACCGACTTCACCCCCGGCGCGATGATCGAAACCGGTCGTGATCTGGACGTGGCGGTCAACGGCGACGGTTGGATGGCGGTGCAAACCCCGGATGGCAGCGAAGCCTATGTGCGCAGCGCCAGCATGAACGTCGATGCGTTGGGCGTGCTGCGCGCCGGTAACGGCATGCCGATCATGGGCAACGGTGGCCCGATTGCCGTGCCGCCCCAGCAGAAGATCGAAGTTGGTTCCGACGGCACCATCAGCATCCGCGCCATGGGCGAAGGCCCGCGGGTGATGGCTGAAGTGGACCGGATCAAGCTGGTCCAGCCTGACCTGAAGAATATGAATAAAGGCCTCGATGGCACCATTCACACCAAAGATGGCCAGCCGGCCGTGGCCGATGCGAGTGTCAAGCTGACCTCGGGTTTCCTGCAGGCAAGCAACGTCAATGCCGTGGAAGAAATGACGGCAGTGCTGGCGCTTTCCAAGCAGTTCGAGCTGCACATCAAGATGATGAACAGCGCCAAAGAAGACGACCAGGCCATGACTCGCGTCATGCAGATGAGCTGATCAGCGCTCACTCACTAATTTGCTAAACGGCGCCAACAAACAGGCGCACGAAGGAGAACACCATGCTTCCGGCTCTATGGGTTGCCAAAACAGGTCTGTCCGCCCAGGACACCAACCTGACCACCATTTCCAACAACTTGGCCAACGTGTCGACCACGGGCTTCAAACGTGACCGCGCCGAGTTCCAGGACTTGCTCTATCAGATCAAGCGCCAGCCAGGCGCCCAGTCGACCCAGGACAGCGAATTGCCGTCGGGCCTGCAATTGGGTACCGGTGTGCAAATCGTCGGCACCCAGAAGAACTTCAACGCCGGTAACCTGCAGCAAACCGGCCAGCCGCTCGACATGGCTATCAACGGCAAGGGCTTCTTCCAGATCCTGCAACCGGATGGGACCACTTCGTACACCCGTGACGGCACGTTCCACCTGGACGCCAACGGCCAGATCGTGACGGCCAACGGTTTCGCCCTGGAGCCGGCCATCGTCGTGCCGAACAACGCCCAGACCTTCACCGTCGGCAACGACGGCACCGTGTCCATCACCGTGGCCGGTAACCCGGCATCGCAAGTGATCGGCAACCTGCAAACCGCCGACTTCATCAACCCGGCCGGCCTGCAGGCCATGGGTAACAACCTGTTCCTGGAAACCGCCTCCAGCGGCGCGCCGCAAATCGGCACCCCTGGCCTGAACGGTTTCGGCACCACGCTGCAAAGCACCCTGGAAACCTCCAACGTGAGCACCGTTGAAGAGATGGTCAACATGATCACCACTCAGCGCGCCTACGAGATGAACTCCAAGGTGATTTCCACCGCCGACCAGATGCTCTCGTTCGTAACGCAGAATCTGTAATCAAGTCTATGGGGCGCTCTTGAAGGCGCCTGCAACACCGTGAGGTATGGGTCATGAATCGCTATGTTTCCGTTTTGGCATTGAGTGGGATTGCCGTGCTCGCGGGCTGTGTCGCCCCGACGCCCAAACCCAATGACCCGTACTACGCGCCGGTGTTGCCGCGCACGCCGTTGCCGGCGGCGGCCAACAATGGCTCGATCTACCAGGCGGGTTTCGAACAGAACCTGTACAGCGACCGCAAGGCGTTCCGGGTCGGTGACATCATCACCATCACCCTGAACGAGCGGACCCAGGCCAGCAAGAACGCCAACTCGCAGATCGGTAAGACCAGCAAGGCCAGCATTGGCCTGTCCTCGCTGTTCGGCGGTGTGCCGAACACCAATAACCCATTGGGCAGCGGTGACCTGAGCCTCGATGCCGGCTACAGCGGCGACCGTGCTACCAACGGCAAGAGTGCGGCGGCGCAAGGCAACACACTGACCGGTTCGATCACCGTGACCGTGGCCGACGTGTTGCCCAACGGCATC
Organism: Pseudomonas sp. W22_MBD1_FP4; assembly: GCF_052113765.1. Lineage (NCBI taxonomy): Bacteria > Pseudomonadati > Pseudomonadota > Gammaproteobacteria > Pseudomonadales > Pseudomonadaceae > Pseudomonas > Pseudomonas sp. W22_MBD1_FP4. The sequence continues at coordinate 230,129 of NZ_JBGQOI010000002.1, forward strand.
ATCGCTGTACGCGGTGAAAAGTGGATGACCCTCAATACCGGTGATGAACTGGTGCGCATCGCCGGCATGGTCCGTGCCGATGACATCGCCACCGACAACACCGTGCCGTCGACACGGATTGCCGATGCACGCATTACCTACTCGGGTACGGGTTCGTTTGCTGATGCGAGTCAGCCGGGTTGGTTCGACCGTTTCTTCCTTAGCCCGCTGTTCCCTTTCTAGGTGGCCACTTTGAAACTCAAACAGCTGATGGCTGCCGCACTCCTGCTTTCGTTAAGCGCTGTCGCCCAGGCCGAGCGCCTGAAAGACATTGCGAGCATCTCCGGCGTGCGTTCCAACCAGTTGATCGGTTACGGCCTGGTAGTGGGGCTCAACGGCACGGGTGACCAGACCACCCAGACTCCGTTCACTCTGCAGACCTTCAACAATATGCTCTCGCAGTTCGGCATCAAGGTGCCGGCGGGCTCGGGCAACGTGCAGCTCAAGAACGTCGCGGCCGTGTCTATCAGTGCCGACTTGCCGGCGTTCTCCAAGCCGGGTCAGGTGGTGGACATCACCGTGGCCTCCATCGGTAACTCGAAAAGCCTGCGCGGCGGCACGCTGCTGATGACGCCGCTTAAAGGTATCGACGGTAACGTCTATGCCATCGCCCAGGGCAACCTAGTGGTGGGCGGGTTTGACGCCGAAGGTCGTGACGGTTCGAAGATTACCGTCAACGTGCCATCGGCCGGTCGCATTCCTGGCGGTGCCACGGTGGAACGTACCGTGCCCAGTGGTTTCAACCAAGGCAACAGCCTGACCCTGAACCTCAACCGTTCCGACTTCACCACCGCCAAGCGCGTGGTCGACAAGATCAACGACATGCTCGGCCCTGGCGTGGCCCAGGCCATCGACGGCGGCTCGATCCGTGTAACTGCGCCGCTGGACCCAAGCCAGCGTGTGGATTACCTGTCGATCCTGGAAAACCTTGAAGTCGACCCAGGCCAGGCGGTGGCCAAAGTCATCATCAACTCGCGCACCGGCACCATCGTGATCGGCCAGAACGTCAAGGTGTCGCCGGCAGCGGTGACCCACGGCAGCCTGACCGTGACCATCACCGAAGACCCGATCGTCAGCCAGCCTGGGCCGTTGTCCAATGGCCAGACGGCAGTAGTGCCGCGCTCGCGGGTCAATGCTCAGCAGGAAGCCAAGCCGATGTTCAAGTTCGGCCCCGGCACCACGTTGGATGAGATTGTCCGCGCGGTGAACCAGGTGGGCGCTGCGCCAGGCGACTTGATGGCAATTCTTGAAGCCCTGAAACAGGCCGGCGCCTTGCAAGCCGACCTGATCGTAATCTGAGGCCGTGGCCATGGATATGCGCAAGAGCGGGATCAGCAGCACGGCGGACTCGGGGTCTTACTCCGACTTGAACCGGCTTAACCAGCTCAAGGTCGGCGACGACAAGAACAGCGAAGGCAATATGCGCAAGGTGGCGCAGGAGTTCGAGTCGCTGTTCTTGAGCGAGATGCTCAAGTCGATGCGCTCGGCCACCGAGGCCCTGGGCAAAGACAACCCGATGAACACGCCTGCGGCCAAGCAATATCAGGAGATGTACGACCAGCAACTGGCGGTGTCGTTGTCCCGTGAGGGCGGTGGTATCGGCCTCGCCGACGTGCTGATGCGCCAGATGCAGAAGAACAAACCGGTGGACGCCGCTGCGGCCACTTTGCAGGGCCCGGCAGCCGCTGAACCGGTTAAGAAAGTCGACGTGCCGACGGAAATTGCCGCCGGCACCCAGGCTCAGGGTCCGCTGGGTCGATCCAATGGCCAGCGTCCGTTGTGGGCCTACCGCGTGGCAGAGCCCCAGGCCGGTGCCGCTGCTGCCCATAGCAACGATATGGAGCTGATGAACCAGCGCCGGATCGCCTTGCCAAGCAAGCTGACCGATCGCCTGCTCGCCGGCATCGTTCCGAGCACCCAAGTGGCGACCGAAGCCAAGGCCGCGCCGCTGCGTAACAGTGCCTCCGATGACAACGTCGTCAACAGCACCGCTCGCAGTTTTGCGGTGCCCAGCGACCGTATGCAGATCTACAGCCGTGCCGTGGCCCAGCCGCCGCTGGCACCGGCGAAGAAGGCGTTCAGTTCGCAGGACGAATTTGTCGCGACCATGCTGCCGATGGCCAAGGCGGCTGCGGCGCGCATTGGTATCGATCCGAAGTACCTGGTGGCCCAGGCCGCCCTGGAAACCGGTTGGGGCAAATCGGTGATGCGCGCCGAAGATGGCAGCAGCAGTCACAACCTGTTCGGCATCAAGGCCGGCCAGAGTTGGCAGGGCGGTCAGGCGCGTGCGATCACCAGCGAGTTTCGCGATGGCGCGATGGTCAAGGAAACGGCGCAGTTCCGTTCCTACGACTCCTACCAGGACAGCTTCCACGACCTGGTGACATTGCTGCAAAGCAATGATCGCTATAAAGAAGTTGTGAAGTCGGCCGACAACCCGGAACAGTTTGTGCGCGAGTTGCAAAAAGCCGGTTACGCCACCGATCCGGCCTACGCCAGTAAGATTTCGCAGATCGCAAAAACGATGAACAGTTATCAGAATTACGCTGCCGCGGGCGCGACCACTCATTTATAAGGTCTGAACCATGAGTTTGCTCAATATCGGGATGTCGGGGCTTAACGCCGCTCAAGGATCGTTGTCGGTCTTGAGTAACAACATCGCCAACGCCAATACCGCGGGCTATTCGCGTCAGCAGACCACCCAGAGCGCGAACGCGTCGAATCAGTACGGCGGCGTGTTCATCGGCAGCGGCACCACCCTGGCCGACGTGCGCCGGGTCTACAACGAATACCTGGACACCGCTTACCAGAACAGCACCTCGCTCAACAGCGATGCCAAGGCTTACCTGGACCAGATCAGTGCGGTCGACAAGACCCTGTCAGACAAGACCACCGGCATGTCCGCCGTGCTCAGCTCGTTCTTCGCGGCGGTGCAGACCGCCTCGGCCAGTCCAAACGATGCTTCGGCCCGTCAGATCCTGCTTACGAACGCCCAGACCCTGACCAACCGGTTCAACACCATCTCCAGCCAGTTGAGCCAGCAGAAAGAGACCATCAACAGCCAGTTGACCTCGATGAGCGATCAGGTCAACCAACTGACGTCGTCGATTGCGTCCCTCAACAAGCAGATCGCCCAGGTACAGGGTTCGTCGAACACCTCCCCGGCCAACCTGCTGGACTCCCGTGCCGAGGCTGTGCGCTCGCTCAATGAGTTGATCGGCGTGACCGCCACGGAAAAGAACGGCGTGTTCAGCCTCAGCACCGGCAGTGGCCAGTCCCTGGTGCTGGGCGATCAGTCCAGCAGCATTTCCGCGGTGCCGAGCAAGAGCGACACCAGCCAGTACACGATTCAGCTCAATGCGCCGGGCGGTACCGCCCTGGACTTGGGCAACGTGATCAGTGGCGGCAGCATCGGTGGCCTGCTGCGTTATCGCAGCGATGCGCTGATGCCGGCAATCAATGACTTGGGGCGTATCGCGATTGTCACTGCCGATGCGCTCAACAGCCAGTTGGGCCAAGGCCTGGACCTCAATGGCGAGTTCGGTGCCTCGATGTTCACCGACATCAATAACGCAGCCTCCGTTGCCCTGCGCAGCCAGGCGGCCCAAGGCAACCTGGGCGACGGCGCCCTGGGCGTGACGATCAAAGACAGCAGCCAGTTGACCAACTTCGATTACAAGGTCAGCTTCAACGATGGGACCAACCTCAACAAGGTGACGGTCCTGCGATCCGACGGCAAGGCTATGGGCACTTATGACCTGAGTGCCACGCCGCCGCCGGTTATCGACGGTTTCACCCTGGCGGTCCAGAGCGGCGCAGTGCAGGCGGGTGACAGCTTCAAGGTCAGCCCGACCGCCAACGGCGCCAAGGAAATCGGCACCGTGCTCAGCGATCCGAGCAAGATTGCCTTTGCCGCGCCGTTGCAGGGCGAGGCGGGTAAAACCAACCAGGGCACAGGCACCTTTACGCCGCCAACCCTCACAGTGCCTCTGGATATCCAGGGTGGCGCCGACACCGCGCAATTGCGTACGGGCATTGAGCACTCGATGCCGGTGACGATGGTCTTTGGTAAGCCCGCGGCCGATGGCACTCAGGCTTACACCCTCAGCAACGCCCAGGGTGATCCGATCGGCTCCGGCACTATCATTCCAGGCCAGGCCAACAAGATCAGCATCAGCGTGCCGATGCGCGATGCCGGCGGTGTCTTGTTGTCGCCAGCCAAGAGCTTCAGCTTCGACACCACGGTGGGCGGTTCGCCAGCGAACGGCGACAGCACCTCCTTCTCGTTCAATGCCTCCGGCAAGTCCGACAACCGTAACGCCCAGGCTCTGCTCAACCTGCAGACCAAGTCAACCGTAGGCCTCGCGGCCGATGGCAGTGGCGGCACCAGCCTGGTGGGGGCCAACAGCAAGTTGGTCTCGACCGTCGGCGCCAAGGCCGCAGCGGCCACCACAGACACCACGGCGACCAACGCGCTGTTGACGGCCAACAAGAACGCACGCAACTCCGTATCCCAGGTCAACCTGGATGAAGAAGCGGGCGACATGATCAAGTTCCAGCAGTACTACACAGCGTCGTCGCAGATCATCAAGGCTGCGCAAGAAACCTTCAGCACGCTGATCAATAGTCTTTAAGGGAGTCTGGGACGATGCGCATTTCTACACAGCAGTATTTCGACACCAGTGCCAGCAAGTATCAGAACAATTATTCAGGTGTGGTGCAGGCCCAGCAGCAGGCCAGCTCCGGCGTGCGTGTGCAGACCGCCGCCGATGATCCGGTGGCTGCCCAGCGCTTGCTGATGCTGCAACAGCAGAAAGATATGCTGTCGCAGTACAGCGGCAATATCACCAGTATTCAGAACAAGCTGACTAACGAAGAAAGCATCCTGGATGCGATCAACACCACGATCCAGGCCGGCAGCCAACTGGCGCTGCGTGCCGGTGGCGTGACCAGTGATGCTGACCGCAAGTCCATTTCGGTTGAGGTGGGCGCACTTGAGGATCAACTGTTGGGCTTGCTCAACAGCAAGGACTCGGCCGGCAACTATCTGTTCTCAGGCTCAAAGACCGACACGCCGCCGTACTCGCGTAACAACGATGGTACTTACAGCTATCAGGGCGACGAGAACGAGCTGAGCCTGCAGGTATCCGAGACCCTGACGGTTCGCACCGGCGACACCGGCAAGACCATCCTGGAAGGGGCGGTCAATACCAGTCGCACCCAGTCCAATTACCTCGCGCCTGCCACTGCGCCGGTGGCGCCTGCGATTTCGCCGCCGCTGGTCGACGACCACAAGGTCGCCTTATCGAGCGGCCTTGTGACTTCGGGTTCCGACTACACCCGGCAGTTTGCCGACGGCCAGCCGTACAAACTGACGTTCACCAGTAGCACCCAGTACGTCATTACCGACAAAGACAACAACGACATTACTTCGCAGGTTGCCGGTAACGGGACGTTCGACTCCACCAAGGAAGGCAATGCCAGCGTCAACCTGCGTGGCGTCAAGTTCGATATCACGGTAGACCTGACCGACGTTGCTACCGGGCCTGATGCCGATGCGCTGGTCAAGGGGCGTGAGTTCAGCCTCAGCGCCAAGCCTGACGGGTTCAACATCGCCCGAACCGCGAGCAACACTTCCAGCGCGCAATTGACCAATGCCAGTGTCAGCAGTGCGGCCAACTATTCGAGCACGTTTCCTAACAGCGGCGTATTGATCAAGTTCGACGACACCGACCCGACGGCCTACAAGGTCTATGCGCAGCCGTATACCGCCGGCAGCAAACCGATCGTGGACAATGGCGTCATCACTCCCGGCACCGGCACCCCGCCGGGCCCGAGCACCATCACGGCGGCAGGCGTTACCTTCGAACTGAGCGGCACGCCGAACGTTGGCGACCAGTTTTCGGTGGGCAACACCACCCAGAAGACGCAGAACGCCCTCGATACGCTAGGTCAACTGCGCAAGGCTCTGGAACAACCGGCGGACGGCATTCCGGGCGCGCGGGTCAAGCTTCAGGACGCCCTCAACGCCGCCGTCAGTAACCTGACCAGCTCGGCCGACCAAGTGGACAATGTACGTGGCTCCATCGGTGCGCGTGAGAATGCGTTGACGGTGCAGGCCAGCGCAAACGCCAGCATCAGCTTGGCCAACACCACGACCATGAGTGCACTGGCCAACGTCGACATGGGTGAGGCGGCGATCAACCTGACGCTGCAGCAAACCATGCTCGAAGCCTCGCAGCTGGCGTTCGTGAAAGTCTCGCAGTTGAGCCTGTTCAACAAGATGTAAGTGGCGCCAAGTCAAGCGGCCCGCTCTGGAAACAGGGCGGGCCGTTGTCGTTTCTGGGGTTAAATTGTTGAAACGTTTTGCATAAAGCGCACAAAATTGAGTGACCTGTGAGTCATAAAGCGCATCTTCACTGTATCGTGTGAAAAGGATAAGTCGTCACAGGGTCCTTGCGGGGCGGCTTTCAGCGAGATTTTTATGGGGTTATCCCCTTTATTGTCAGCACTCCGGGCGCAGTCCTCGGGGTGTTCTCCAGCTATTTAGTATTGGGAAGCCACAATGATTGGCATAAAAAGCATCGCCAGTTACGTGCCGGCAGACGGGATCGATAACTACGCCCAGGGTGCCAAATTCGCCAAGGATGAAGAATTCATCATTGGCAAGATCGGTTCGGCGTTCCTGCCGCGCAAGGAAGCCGCGCAGGAAACCTCCGATCTGTGTGTTGAGGCGGTCAACGCTTTGTTTGCCAACAACCCGGATCTGAAGCGCGAATCGATTGATGCGCTGATCGTCGTCACCCAGAACGGTGATGAAGAGGGTTTGCCCCACACCGCCGCGATCGTCCAGGACAAACTGGGCCTGCCGACGCATGTGGCGGCCTTTGATATTTCCCTGGGCTGCTCCGGCTACGTCTACGGTATCTACGCGATGAAGGGCTTCATGGAAGCCACTGGCCTGAAAAACGGCCTGCTGATCACCGCCGACCCGTATTCGAAGATCGTCGACCCGGAAGACCGTAACACCACCATGCTGTTCGGCGACGCCGCTACCGCCACCTGGATGGGTGAAGACGCGCCGTGGTTGCTGGGCAAGTCCAAATTCGGCACCGACGGTTCCGGCGCACCGCACTTGAAGGTCAATGATGGCGTGTTCTTCATGAACGGCCGCCAGGTCTTCAACTTCGCCTTGCTCAAGGTGCCGGCGCATTTGCACGAGCTGCTCAACGAGTCGGACCTCAAGGCTGATGAGATCGACGCGTTCTGCATTCACCAGGGCAGTGCGGCCATCGTTGATGCCGTGGCGCGCCGTTTTGAAGATGCCCCGGTGGACAAGTTCATCAAGGACATGGTCGAGACCGGCAACACTGTGTCGTCGAGCATTCCACTGCTGCTGGAAAAGCACGTGATGGACGCCAAGTGGAAGCGCGTGGCAATCAGCGGTTTTGGTGTGGGTCTGTCGTGGGGTTCGGCGATTCTGTATCGCCCGTGACGCTTTAATAGGCTGCATAAAAAAACGCCGATGATCTAGAGATCATCGGCGTTTTTTATTTGGCGCCAGAAAAGCCAATGAATCCGGGGTTTTGAGCTGATGTAAGCCGTTGAATTGCAAAGGGTGGCACGGCGCCAGTAAAAAAAATCAAAAAAATCCTCAAGCAACTGCCTACCACGACGATAACTATTACGTAGGTTCTCAGGCCACACCCGGCGGTTGCCAGGGCCGGAAGCCGCAGTATCCATCCAACGAGGATTTCGTCATGGCTTTAACAGTAAACACCAACATTGCTTCGATCACTACTCAGGGCAACCTGAACAAAGCTGGCGGCGCCCTGGCCACTTCCATGCAGCGCCTGTCTTCCGGCCTGCGTATCAACAGCGCTAAAGACGACGCAGCTGGCCTGCAGATCGCTAACCGCCTGACCAGCCAAATCAACGGCCTGGGTCAAGCAGTAAAAAACGTGAACGACGGTATCTCCATCGCTCAGACCGCTGAAGGCGCGATGCAGGCTTCGACCGACATCCTGCAAAAAATGCGTACCCTGGCTCTGTCTTCCGCTACTGGCTCCCTCAGCGCTGACGACCGTAAGTCGAACAACGACGAATACCAGGCTCTGACTTCGGAACTGACTCGTATCTCCAACACCACCACCTTCGGTGGCCAGAAGTTGCTGGACGGTTCGTACGGTACCAAAGCTATCCAGGTTGGTGCCAACGCCAACGAAACCATCAACCTGAGCCTGGAAAACGTTTCGGCCCAGAACATTGGTTCGCAGCAGATCAAGTCGAGCGCAATCGCGCTGAACGCTACTGGCGTTGCGGCAACTACCCTGAACGTTACCGGTAACGGTCAGGTTGGCAAAGTTGATGTCAAACTCGGCGACTCGGCCAAGACCATCGCTGCTGGCCTGAACGGCGCTATCGGTGGCCTAAGCGCTACTGCCAGCACTGAAGTCAAGTTCTCGGTTGACACAGTCAAGACCAAGGGCATCGCTGCTGATCCAGCCGCTACTCCTCCAGTTGTTGGTGTTCCAGGTGTTCCTGCCAACTTCTCGCTGACCGTGGGCTCTTCCACAGTTAAGTTCGTAGGCGTGAGCGACACCGCAGGCCTGGCTGACCAACTGAAGTCCAACGCTGCCAAGCTGGGTATCAGTGTTAACTTCGACGAAGCCAAAGGTACCCTGGAAGTCAAATCCGACACCGGTGAAAACCTGTCTTTCGCGAGCGACACTGGCGGCGACGCAATCTCGGTAAACGTTAAAGACGGTAGCGGCAAGTACGCGATGAACGCTGGCGGCACTGCTGAAGCACCTACCGCGCTGTCTGCTACCGTAGGTACTGTGACCGTTGCTACTGGTCAGGTTTCGCTGGATTCGTCCAAAGGCTACGCCATTGCCGACGCAAGCGCGACTCCACTGTTCGGCAATGCTGACGTGTCCTCTCAGAAGACTACCGTTGCTCAGACCGACGTGACTGATGCCTACAACGCTCAGAACGCCCTGGCTGTAATTGACAAGGCCATCGGCACTATCGACAGCGTGCGTTCGGGCCTGGGTGCTACCCAGAACCGTCTGACTACCACTGCAGACAACCTGCAGAACATTCAGAAGAACTCCACCGCTGCACGTTCCACCGTTCAGGACGTCGACTTCGCTTCCGAAACCGCCGAACTGACCAAGCAACAAACCCTGCAATCGGCTTCCACCGCGATCCTGTCGCAGGCTAACCAGCTGCCATCCGCTGTACTGAAGCTGCTTCAGTAATCTCAGCGCTTGGTAACTAACGGAAGGGCGCGTCTACGTGCCCTTCCGTTTTTTCGGTTTAGAGGAGATTGGACATGGACATGAGTGTAAAGCTGAACCAGTCTTATCCGCCGGTTGCACCTCAAAGCGCACCTGCCAAGGTAGTGGCTGACAACAACGTTGTGAATGTCCAGGCAACGCCCGCGATTAGCCAAGAGCCCGCACGCGCCGACCTGGAAAAAGCAGTCACCGATATTCGCGATTTCGTTCAAGCTACCCAGCGTAGCCTCGATTTTTCCATTGATGATTCCACCCACCGTGTGGTGGTTAAGGTCATCAATACCGACAATGGTGAAGTGATTCGCCAGATTCCGTCGGAAACAGCATTGAAGCTGGCACAGAACCTCAGCAGCGCAAGCAACCTGTTGTTTGACGACAAGGCCTGAGCTGGCATGAAACTTGTTGCTGTCCGGTCTTGAGGCGTAATAAGTCAAGATAACGGCAGCCACCGAACAGGAGATAGATGATGGCGGGTTCAACGGTAAGTGGTATCGGTTCGAACATCGATACGCAAGCGATCGTGACATCCTTGGTTAACGCCGAAAAGGTGCCCAAGCAAACGCAGATCAATACCGCGTCTCAGAAGGCGACCACCACGCTGTCTTCGATCGGCAAGATTCAGGCGGCGCTGGATGCCTTTCGTGGTGCGCTGGACAATATGGCAACTAGTTCCAGCTTCACGGGGTTGACTGGTTCATCCTCGGATGAAAAAGTCGCCACCATGACTGCCAGCAATACTGCCTCCAACGGTAGTTTCCGCCTGATCGTCAATCAGTTGGCTCAAGCGTCCAAGTTGTCGAGCAAGAACTTTGCTGGCGGCACGTCGACGGTGGTGAATGCCACCGACAAACCAACCACCCTGACCATCTCGCAGTCGGGCAAAGCTTATGATGTCAACATTCCTGTCGGTGCAACCTTGCAGCAGGTGCGTGACTCGGTCAACACTCAATTCGGCACATCGGGATTGAGTGCGAACATCCAGACCGACTCCAATGGTTCGCGGCTGATTCTGACCTCGACGACCATGGGGACGGGGTCGGATCTGAAGCTTTCAGGTAATTCGGGCTTGGATGTCGGCGCTACAGTAGTTGATGAGCCCAAGGATGCGCTTTACAGCATCGATGGTGTTGCTTCTGTCTCCAAGACCAACAGCATCGAAGGCGCATTGAGCGGCGTGAATATCAAGCTGGTATCGGTGTCGGCGCTCAAGACGGCGGGTGACACAGCTAAGGATCCGGATAGAACCGCCACGCTGATTACTGTAAGTACCAACAACGCGGCACTCAAATCAGGGGTCAAGGGTTTTGTAGATACTTACAATGCGCTGATTACTGCGATGAACGCTGAAACCAAGGTCACCACTAACCTGGATGGTAGCACCACGGCGGCAACCCTCACCGGTGACTCCACCATGCGCTCGTTGCAGGCGGCAATCCGTAACGAGTTCAACCAGCTGTCGGGAACAGGCAAGTTCAAGTCCCTGGCTCAATTTGGTGTCACCACCAGTTCCAGCAACGGTTTGTTGGCCCTGGACGACAAAAAGTGGGACGCAGCGGTAAAAACCAACGCAGCCGATATCAACAGTATGTTCAGCGGCCCTGACGGCATGCTGGCGCGTATGAAAAGCGCCACGGATGATTACGCCAAGTCCACGACGGGCATCCTGGCGACACGCTCCACGTCTTTGTCCGACACACTCAAAGACCTGACCAAGCAGCAGTCGTCCCTGGACGAGCGCATGACCCTGCTCACCAGCAGCCTGTCGGCCAAATACAACGCCATGGACACCCTGGTCGCCCAATTGCGCCAGCAAAGCACCAGCGTCATGACCACGCTCAACGCCTTGAACAACGTCAAGACCAATAGTTGATGCCTGCGCATGAAAAAGGCCAGGCAATCTGCCTGGCCTTTTTTTATCGCGGGACAACTGGCCCTAAAGCTTTTTGCGAACCCGTCGACATATTGGTTACTAGAATCCTTTTCGCTGTCGCCCGTCACGAGGTAGAAACATGAATCCCATGAGAGCCCTTCGCCAATACCAGAAGGTCAATTCCCATGCTCAGATCTCCGAAGCCAGCCCTCATCGCCTGGTGCAGATGCTGATGGAAGGCGGGCTCGACCGCATGGCCCAGGCCAAGGGCGCGCTGGCGCGTGGCGACATCGCCCAGAAGGGGCTGATGCTCGGCAAGGCCATCGATATCGTGATCGGTCTGCGTGACGGCCTGAACGCTGAAAAGAGTGATAACCCGGCTTACGTTCAGCAGTTGGAAAGTCTGTATGCGTACATGACCAACCGTCTGATGGAAGCCAACCTGCATAACGACGCTGACATGATCGACGAAGTTGCTCGTTTGATGATTACCGTTAAAGAAGGCTGGGATGCGATTGGCGCGCCACAGGCTGCAGCAGAATAAGGCCTGGGTGCCTTGAGGAACACGTCATGAGCCAAGCACTGCAACGCATTGATGAAACCCGTGAGGCGCTGATGGGCGCGCTGGCAGACCGTAACTGGGACGCCATTGGCGAGCTGGATATGGGCTGTCGCGACGTGATCGAGCAGGTGCTCAGCGAAGCACCGGTGGATGAGGATGCGTTGCGTGAAAAGCTTGAGAGTCTGTTGGCGGTATACCAGCAATTGCTTGAGGTGACGACCGGCGAACGCCAGGCGATTTTCGAAGAGATGTCGCAGATCAACCAAGCGAAAAATGCGTCAAAGGTTTACCATCTGTTCGGCTGAACAGTCGAAGTTAATCCTACCGGCGCGTCATAAATTTGACCGTGCCAGCATTTTTGACTTAACTAGTGCTGTTTTCAGATTTCAGACGTCTATAAGGTAAGAAGTCTTACAGGCGCCTCGATTGCCCTCAATCTCGGGGCAGGAAGTTTTACTAGGGAAGTTGCTATTGCATGTGGCGTGAAACCAAAATTCTGCTAATCGATGACGATAGCGTCCGCCGCCGCGACTTGGCGGTGATTTTGAATTTTCTTGGCGAAGAAAATCTGCCCTGCGGTAGCCATGACTGGCAGCAGGCGGCCAGCTCATTGTCATCGAGCCGTGATGTCATTTGTGTGCTGATCGGGACAGTAAATGCTCCAGGCGCTGTTTTGGGCTTGTTAAAGACACTGTCTACGTGGGATGAGTTCCTTCCGGTCCTGCTGATTGGTGATATTTCTTCTGTCGAGCTGCCGGAAGACCAGCGCCGCCGCGTGCTTTCCAGCCTGGAAATGCCTCCCAGCTACAGCAAATTGCTTGATTCCCTGCACCGTGCCCAGGTCTATCGCGAGATGTACGACCAGGCCCGCGAGCGCGGTCGCCACCGCGAACCTAATCTATTCCGCAGCCTTGTCGGCACCAGCCGCGCCATCCAGCACGTGCGCCAGATGATGCAGCAAGTGGCCGATACCGACGCCAGCGTGCTGATCCTCGGCGAGTCGGGCACTGGCAAAGAAGTGGTCGCGCGTAACCTGCACTACCATTCCAAGCGCCGCGACGGGCCATTTGTGCCGGTCAACTGCGGGGCGATCCCTGCAGAGCTGCTCGAAAGCGAACTGTTCGGCCATGAGAAGGGCGCCTTTACCGGGGCGATCACCAGCCGTGCCGGGCGTTTCGAGCTGGCCAACGGCGGCACCCTGTTCCTTGACGAAATCGGCGACATGCCGTTGCCGATGCAGGTCAAGCTGTTGCGCGTATTGCAGGAGCGCACCTTCGAGCGCGTGGGCAGCAACAAGACCCAGAGCGTCGACGTACGCATCATCGCTGCTACCCACAAGAACCTCGAAAGCATGATCGAGGTGGGCAGCTTCCGTGAAGACTTGTACTACCGCCTAAACGTTTTCCCAATCGAGATGGCCCCGCTGCGTGAGCGCGTAGAAGACATCCCGCTGCTGATGAATGAACTGATCTCGCGCATGGAACACGAAAAGCGCGGCTCGATTCGCTTCAACTCCGCTGCGATCATGTCCCTGTGCCGCCATGGCTGGCCGGGCAACGTCCGTGAGCTGGCCAACCTGGTGGAGCGCATGGCGATCATGCACCCCTACGGTGTGATCGGCGTGGTCGAGCTGCCAAAGAAATTCCGCTACGTCGACGACGAAGACGAGCAGATGGTCGACAGCCTGCGCAGTGACATGGAAGAGCGGGTCGCCATCAACGGCCATACCCCGGACTTCGGTTCTACCGCCATGCTGCCGCCGGAAGGTCTCGACCTCAAAGACTACCTCGGCAACCTGGAGCAAGGCTTGATCCAACAGGCCCTGGACGACGCCAACGGCATTGTCGCCCGTGCCGCCGAGCGCCTGCGTATCCGTCGAACCACCCTGGTGGAGAAGATGCGCAAGTACGGTATGAGCCGCCGAGAAGGTGATGAACAGGCAGATGATTGACGCCTGTTTTTCAAGCCGCTGATTAATCAGCGGTTTTTTTTCGGCACAAGTATTGCTACAGCCCTCGCAACGTTCCGTTTAACTGACGGTCAGCCAAGCGAGAGAGCATGATGCCCCACGCCGCCCAACTATCTTCGGCCCCTGCCATCCAGGGACTGATTGCGCCTGTAGAACCGCAGACCCGCCAGGGTCTTGAACAAGCGTTCTCGCAGTTCAACCAGATGTCGAGCCAACTGACTGATTCCTACAGCCTGCTGGAGGCCCGGGTCTGCGAGCTGAAAGGCGAACTGGCGGTGGTTAGCGCCCAGCGCATGCAAGAGCTGGCCGAGAAAGAGCGCTTGGCCAACCGTCTGCAGAACCTGCTGTCGCTGCTGCCCGGTGGCGTTATCGTCATTGACGAAGAGGGCCGCGTGCGCGAAGCCAATCCGGCAGCCTGCGACATGCTCGGCCTGCCGCTGGAAGGCGAGCTGTGGCGCCACGTCATTACCCGGTGCTTTGCGCCGCGCGAGGATGATGGTCACGAAATCTCCCTTAAAGACGGGCGCCGCCTGTCCATCGCTACCCGTTCCCTGGACGCTGAGCCAGGGCAATTGGTGCTGCTCAACGACCTGACCGAAACCCGTCACCTGCAAGACCAATTGGCGCGCCACGAGCGTTTGTCCTCGTTGGGCCGAATGGTCGCTTCTTTGGCGCATCAAATCCGTACGCCGTTGTCGGCGGCCTTGATTTACGCCAGTCATTTGACTGATGAACAATTGCCCGCTGCCACGCAGCAGCGGTTTGCTGGCCGTCTCAAAGAGCGCCTGCACGAACTGGAGCATCAGGTACGCGACATGTTGGTATTTGCCCGCGGCGAATTGCCGCTGACCGACCGAGTGACGCCTGCCCAATTGATGCAGGCCCTGCAAGCGGCGGCGGCCATCCATATTCAAGACACTCAGGTGCGTTGGCAGTGCGACAGCCACCTTGGCGAGTTGCTGTGCAATCGCGACACCCTGGTGGGCGCGTTGCTCAACCTGATCGAAAACGCTATCCAGGCCAGCGGCCCGGGCGCACGGCTCAAGGTGCACCTGTACAACCGCGAGCAGACCCTGCGCCTGTGCATCAGCGACAGCGGTGCCGGCATTGATCCTGTGGTGCTTAAGCGCCTTGGCGAACCCTTTTTCACCACCAAGACCAATGGAACCGGCCTCGGCCTGACCGTGGTCAAGGCTGTGGCGCGTGCCCATCAGGGAGAATTGCAGCTGCATTCCCGGCTGGGGCGTGGCACTTGTGCATTGATGAGCTTGCCGCTGTTTTCATGCGCGGCAAGCGCGGAGTAAAAAGTAATGGCTATCAAGGTTCTGTTGGTGGAAGACGATCGCGCCCTGCGTGAAGCATTGGCGGACACGCTGCTGTTGGCGGGTCATGACTACCGGGCGGTCGGTTCTGCCGAGGACGCCTTGGACGCGGTGGAGCAGGAAACCTTCAGCCTGGTGGTCAGTGACGTGAACATGCCGGGCATGGACGGCCACCAGTTACTGGCCTTGCTGCGCGCGCGCCAACCGCAACTGCCGGTATTGCTGATGACCGCCCACGGTGCGGTGGAGCGTGCGGTGGACGCCATGCGCCAAGGAGCGGCGGATTACCTGGTCAAGCCGTTCGAACCCAAGGCGCTGATCGAACTGGTGGCGCGGCACGCCCTGGGCGTGATCCCTGCCAACGAAGGCGAAGGCCCGATTGCCTTCGAGCCGGCCAGTGCGCAATTGCTTGAGCTGGCGGCCCGGGTGGCGCGCAGTGATTCCACGGTGCTGATCTCCGGCGAGTCCGGTACCGGTAAAGAGGTGCTGGCGCGTTACATCCACCAGCAATCCACTCGCGCCAAACAACCGTTCATCGCCATCAATTGCGCGGCGATCCCCGACAACATGCTTGAAGCCACCTTGTTCGGTCATGAAAAAGGCTCGTTCACTGGCGCCATCGCGGCCCAGGCTGGCAAGTTCGAACAGGCCGATGGCGGCACCATTCTGCTGGATGAAATCTCGGAAATGCCTCTGGGCCTGCAAGCCAAGCTGCTGCGGGTGCTGCAAGAGCGCGAAGTGGAGCGCGTCGGTGCGCGTAAACCGATCCAGTTGGATATCCGTGTGGTCGCCACCACCAACCGCGACCTCGCTGGCGAAGTGGCGGCGGGGCGCTTCCGCGAAGACCTGTTCTACCGGCTATCAGTATTCCCCCTGGCCTGGCGCCCGCTGCGTGAGCGTCCGGCGGACATCATTCCGCTGGCCGAGCGCTTGCTGAACAACCACGTCAAAAAAATGAAGCACGCCCAGGCGCGGCTCTCGGCCGAGGCGCAAGCGTGTCTCATCAGCTATCCCTGGCCGGGCAACGTGCGCGAGTTGGATAACGCCATCCAGCGCGCGCTGATTCTGCAACAGGGTGGCTTGATCCAGCCCCAGGATTTCTGCCTGGCCATGGGCAGTGGTGCGGCCCCATTGCCTACCTTGGCGCCCACGCCGGTGGTTGCAGAGGCTGAGTCTGCCGGTGCCCTGGGTGACGACCTGCGTCGCCGCGAATTCCAGATGATCATCGACACCCTGCGCGCCGAGCGCGGCCGTCGCAAAGAGGCCGCCGAGCGTCTGGGCATCAGCCCGCGCACCCTGCGCTACAAGCTGGCGCAGATGCGCGACGCCGGGATGGACGTCGAGGCGTATCTGTTCGCCACATAACCGGTAACAACGGCGATAAGGTTTGTCGCCTTTTCTTACGAGTTGATACAGAGCTGGCACCCTTGTTGCTACCTCCCCTAGTAATCGCTGCGTAGTGTCAAAAATTTGCGGGTTGGAGAGAGAAGTTCATGAGCCAGGGTATTGAGTTCAATCGGTTGATGTTGGATATGCGCTCCATGCAAATGGATGCCATGGCTCAACCGAAATCCGTCGCGCCAGCGCCGGAATTGGGCCAAAGCAGCTTCGCCGACATGCTCGGCCAGGCCATCAACAAAGTCAGTGACACCCAGCAAGCTTCCAGCCAGTTGGCCACCGCGTTCGAGATCGGCAAAAGCGGCGTGGACCTCACCGATGTGATGGTCGCCTCGCAAAAGGCCAGCGTCTCCTTTCAGGCTCTGACCCAAGTGCGTAACAAGTTGGTTCAGGCCTATCAAGACATCATGCAGATGCCGGTTTAAGGGCGAGATTTAA
Organism: Pseudomonas sp. W22_MBD1_FP4; assembly: GCF_052113765.1. Taxonomy (NCBI): domain Bacteria; kingdom Pseudomonadati; phylum Pseudomonadota; class Gammaproteobacteria; order Pseudomonadales; family Pseudomonadaceae; genus Pseudomonas; species Pseudomonas sp. W22_MBD1_FP4. The sequence continues at coordinate 247,029 of NZ_JBGQOI010000002.1, forward strand.
GTCATGGCAGAAGCAGTCTCCGACAACGTACCCGCCAAGGCAGACGGCAAGCCGCCGCTGTTTGGCCTGTCGTTCCTGGAAAACCTCTCGGAAATGACCATGTTGCGTCAGGTGGGCCTGATGGTCGGCCTGGCTGCCAGCGTGGCGATTGGTTTCGCCGTGGTGTTGTGGTCGCAACAACCCGATTACCGTCCGCTTTACGGCAGCCTGGCGGGCATGGATTCCAAGCAGATCATGGAAACCCTCGCCGCCGCCGACATCGCCTACACCGTAGAGCCCAACTCCGGCGCGCTGCTGGTTAAGGCCGATGACGTGGCCCGTGCGCGCATGAAGCTTGCCGCTGCCGGCGTAACGCCGTCCGACAGCAATATCGGTTTTGAAATCCTCGACAAGGACCAGGGCCTCGGGACCAGCCAGTTCATGGAAGCCACGCGCTACCGTCGTGGCCTGGAAGGCGAGCTGGCCCGCACCATCTCCAGCTTGAACAACGTCAAGGGCGCCCGTGTGCACTTGGCCATTCCGAAAAGCTCGGTGTTTGTGCGCGACGAGCGCAAGCCAAGTGCCTCGGTACTGGTGGAACTGTTTTCCGGCCGTTCGCTGGAGCCTGGTCAGGTCCTGGCGATCATCAACCTGGTGGCCACCAGCGTTCCCGAACTGAGCAAGTCGCAAATCACCGTTGTCGACCAGAAGGGCAACCTGTTGTCCGACATGGCGGAAAACTCCGCGCTGACCCAGGCCGGCAAGCAATTCGACTACAGCCGCCGTATGGAAAGCATGCTCACCCAGCGTGTGCACAACATCCTGCAACCGGTGCTGGGCAACGACCGCTACAAGGCTGAGGTCTCCGCCGACGTGGACTTCAGTGCCGTCGAGTCGACCTCCGAGCAGTTCAACCCGGACCAGCCAGCGCTGCGCAGCGAACAGTCCACCAGCGAACAACGCACCGCCAGCAATGGTCCGCAAGGTGTGCCGGGTGCCCTGAGCAACCAGCCGCCAGCCCCGGCTTCGGCCCCGCAAACCACCGGTGGCGCTGCTGCCACCGCTGGCGCGATCCAGCCCGGCCAGCCATTGTTGGACGCCAACGGCCAGCAGATCATGGACCCGGCCACCGGCCAACCGATGCTCGCCCCGTACCCGGCGGACAAGCGTAACCAGTCCACCAAGAACTTCGAACTCGATCGCTCCATCAGCCACACCAAGCAGCAGCAGGGTCGCGTCAATCGCCTGTCGGTGTCGGTGGTGGTCGATGACCAGGTCAAGGTCAATGCGGCGGATGGCGCCGTTACCCGTGCGCCGTGGAGCGCCGACGAATTGGCGCGCTTCACTCGCCTCGTGCAGGACGCCGTCGGCTTTGACGCCAGTCGTGGTGACAGCGTCAGCGTGATCAACATGCCGTTCTCCGCCGAGCGCGGTGAAGTCATCGCCGAAGCGGCGTTCTACACCCAGCCGTGGTTCTGGGACATCGTCAAGCAAGTGCTGGGTGTGTTGTTCATCCTGGTATTGGTGTTCGGCGTGCTGCGCCCGGTGCTCAACAACATCACCGGCAACGGCAAGAACAAACAACTGGCGGCGTTTGGCGGCAGTGACGTCGAGTTGGGTGGCATGGGCGGCCTGGACGGCGAACTGGCCAACGACCGCGTCAGCCTCGGCGGCCCGCAAAGCATCCTGTTGCCAAGCCCGAGCGAAGGTTACGACGCTCAGTTGAACGCAATCAAAAGTCTGGTAGCAGAAGACCCGGGCCGTGTGGCCCAGGTCGTGAAAGAGTGGATTAACGCAGATGAGTGATCGAGCCGCTGTTGCCAAGCTCACCAAGGTCGACAAAGCCGCAGTCCTGCTGCTGTCGCTCGGTGAAACCGATGCCGCCCAAGTGCTGCGCCACATGGGGCCCAAAGAGGTCCAGCGTGTGGGCGTGGCCATGGCGCAGATGCGCAATGTGCACCGTGAGCAAGTCGAGCAGGTGATGAGCGAGTTCGTCGAGATCGTCGGCGACCAGACCAGCCTGGGCGTCGGCTCCGACAGCTACATCCGCAAGATGCTCACCTCGGCCCTGGGCGAAGACAAGGCCAACGGCCTGATCGACCGCATCCTGTTGGGCGGCAACACCAGCGGTCTGGACAGCCTCAAGTGGATGGAACCGCGCGCCGTCGCCGACGTGATCCGCTTTGAACACCCGCAGATCCAGGCCATCGTGGTGGCGTACCTCGACCCGGACCAGGCCGGTGAAGTGCTCGGCCATTTCGACCATAAAGTGCGCCTGGACATCATCCTGCGCGTCTCGTCGCTGAACACCGTGCAGCCGGCGGCCCTGAAAGAATTGAACACCATCCTGGAGAAGCAGTTCTCCGGCAACTCGAATGCCTCGCGGACCACCTTGGGTGGTATCAAGCGTGCGGCAGACATCATGAACTTCCTCGACAGTTCGGTCGAAGGCCAGTTGATGGACTCGATCCGCGAGATCGACGACACCCTGTCCGGCCAGATCGAAGACCTCATGTTCGTGTTCAACAACCTCTCCGATGTCGACGATCGTGGCATCCAGGCGTTGCTGCGCGAAGTGTCCTCCGACGTGCTGGTGCTTGCCCTCAAAGGCTCGGACGAAGGCGTCAAAGAGAAGATCTTCAAGAACATGTCCAAGCGTGCTTCCGAACTGTTGCGCGACGACCTGGAAGCCAAAGGCCCGGTGCGCGTCAGCGACGTGGAAACCGCGCAGAAAGAAATCCTCACCATTGCCCGCCGTATGGCCGAAGCCGGAGAAATCGTTCTCGGTGGGAAGGGCGGCGAAGAAATGATCTAAGGCGCCCCTGATGTCGAACAAAGATGAGGCGCCCAGCGATCTGATTCGCGCACGGGATGTCGGTGGGTTCGACATCTGGTCGTTGCCCAGCTTCGACCCGCATGTGCCCGAGCCTGAGCCGGAACCCGTTGAAGAAACGCCGGTGGAAATGGAAGAAGTGCCGCTGGAAGAAGTCCAGCCACTGACCCTGGAAGAGTTGGAAAGCATCCGCCAGGAGGCTTACAACGAAGGCTTCGCTGCGGGTGAAAAAGACGGTTTTCGCAGCACCACTCTCAAGGTGCGCCAAGAGGCCGAAGCGGCGCTGAGCGTCAAGCTGGCCAGCCTGGAACGCTTGATGGGGGTGTTGTTCGATCCTATCGCCGAGCAGGATGCGCAGATTGAAAAATCCATGGTCGGCCTGGTGGAGCATATTGCACGCCAGGTGATCCAGCGCGAACTGGTGCTCGACTCCAGCCATATCGAAAGCGTGATGCGCGAAGCACTCAAGCTGCTGCCCCTGGGTGTCGGCAATGTGCGGCTGTACATCAACCCGCAGGATTTCGAACAGGTCAAAGCCCTGCGCGAGCGCCATGAAGAAACCTGGCGCATCGTCGAAGACGCAGCGCTTCAGCCCGGTGGTTGCCGGGTCGAGACCGAACACAGCCGCATTGATGCGACGGTGGAAACCCGCATCAGCCAGATCATGGCCAAGCTGCTGGATCAAGTCCACGAGCAGGTGTTGAACCCTGCCGAACCTGACCTCAGCGTCGACCTGGACGCCGCCGATGCGCCTTGATCGCACCAGCTTCGTCAAGCGCCTGAGCGGCTACGTCGAGGCCACTGAATTGCCCGGCCAGCCGATCCTTGAAGGGCGTCTGTTGCGCATGGTCGGCCTGACCCTCGAAGCCGAGGGCCTGCGCGCCGCCATGGGCAGCCGCTGTATGGTGATCAACGACGACAGCTACCACCCGGTGCAGGTCGAAGCGGAAGTGATGGGCTTTTCCGGCAACAAGATCTTCCTGATGCCCGTCGGCAGCCTGGCGGGCATCGCCCCCGGCGCCCGCGTGGTACCGCTGGCCGATACCGGCCGCCTGCCCATGGGCATGAGCATGCTCGGCCGGGTGCTGGACGGCGCCGGTCGTGCGTTGGACGGTAAGGGCGGCATGAAAGCCGAAGACTGGGTGCCGATGGACGGCCCCACCATCAACCCGCTCAACCGCAACCCCATCAGCGTGCCGCTGGATGTGGGCATCCGCAGCATCAACGGTTTATTGACGGTCGGCCGCGGCCAGCGTCTGGGCCTGTTCGCCGGTACCGGTGTGGGTAAGTCGGTGTTGCTCGGCATGATGACGCGCTTTACCGAGGCCGACATCATCGTGGTGGGGCTGATCGGCGAGCGGGGCAGGGAAGTTAAGGAATTCATCGAGCACAGCCTCGGTGAAGAAGGCCTCAAGCGCTCCGTCGTCGTCGCCTCCCCAGCGGATGATGCGCCGTTGATGCGTTTGCGCGCGGCCATGTACTGCACGCGCATCGCCGAATATTTTCGCGACAAGGGCAAGAACGTCCTGTTGCTGATGGACTCGCTCACCCGTTTTGCCCAAGCCCAGCGGGAAATCGCCCTGGCCATCGGCGAACCCCCGGCGACCAAGGGCTACCCGCCGTCGGTGTTCGCCAAGTTGCCGAAACTGGTGGAGCGCGCCGGTAATGCCGAGGCCGGTGGCGGCTCGATCACTGCGTTCTATACGGTGTTGTCCGAAGGCGATGACCAGCAGGACCCTATCGCCGACTCGGCGCGGGGCGTGCTCGACGGCCACATTGTGCTGTCGCGCCGTTTGGCCGAAGAAGGGCACTACCCGGCTATCGATATCGAAGCGTCCATCAGCCGGGTCATGCCGGCGGTGGTCACGCCGGAGCATATGGTCCGCGCGCAACAGTTCAAGCAGTTGTGGTCGCGCTATCAACAGAGCCGCGACCTGATCAGCGTTGGCGCCTACGTGGCCGGTGGCGATCGCGACACCGACCTGGCGATCGCCCTGCAACCGCAGTTGGTGACTTACCTGCGCCAAGGCCTCAACGACAAGATCAGCATGGGTGAAAGCGAAGCGCATCTGCATTCCATCTTCGCCCCTGCGCCAGGCGGCTAAGCCATGGCCAACAGCCGCGCTGCGCGCCTGGCCCCCGTGGTGGACATGGCCGAAAAGGCCGAAAAAACCGCCGTACAGCGCCTGGGTTATTTCCAGGGCCAAGTGCGCTTGGCGGAAAGCAAGTTGGGTGACCTGGAACGCTTTCGCGGCGAGTACCAACAGCAATGGATCGAGCGCGGCACCAAGGGCGTTTCGGGTCAGTGGCTGATGGGCTACCAGGGCTTTCTCAACCAGTTGGAAACCGCCGTGGGCCAACAGCGCCAGAGCCTGGCCTGGCACCAGAACAATCTCGATAAGGCCCGCGAAAGTTGGCAAGAGGCGTTTGCCCGGGTCGAAGGTTTGCGCAAGCTGGTGCGGCGCTATATCGATGAAGCGCGGGCGCTGGAAGACAAGCGTGAGCAGAAGTTGCTCGATGAGCTATCACAACGTCTTCCCCGCCAATCACAATTCTGAATGTGCGAGGGGGCTTGCCCCCGATAGCGATAGATCGGTCACTGAATTTGTTGACTGACCCACGGCTATCGGGACCAGGCCCTCTTCCGCATTTGACCTGCGGTGTTGCCCGGATCTCATTCGCCTGCTACACCTTGTGTCTATGCCCATGACAAGGAAGCAGTCGCATGTCAATCGAGTCAGAAGTATCCCTGGACGGGAAGAAGTTGACGATCGCTATCAAGGGACGGTTTGATTTCGGCAGTCATCAGACGTTTCGTGACGCCTACGAGCGTTACTACAAAGTGCCTGAGCTGTATGTGGTCGATCTGAAAGAAACCACGTACATGGACAGCTCGGCCTTGGGCATGCTCCTGCTGTTGAGGGACCATGCTGGCGGCGAAGAGGCGCGGGTTGAGGTGGTCAACACCAACTCCGATGTGCGCAAGATCCTCGCCATCTCCAACTTCGACAAGCTGTTCGACATCAAGTGAGCGCCCAGGCCCCCGCGGTTGAGCCGCTGACGATCCTGATCGCCGATGATAACGCTGCCGATCTTCTGTTGCTGTCGACCATTGTGCGGCGCCAGGGGCATCAGGTGCTCACCGCTACCAACGGCGAGGAAGCCGTCGAAGTCTTCGCCCGCGAACGGCCGCAGCTGGTGCTGATGGATGCCTTGATGCCAGTGATGGATGGCTACGGCGCTGCGCGGTGGATCAAGCAACTGGCGGGGGAAGAATTGGTCCCCATCATTTTCCTCACCTCCCTGCGCGAAAGCGCTGCCCTGGCCGAGTGCCTGGATGCCGGCGGTGATGACTTCCTGCCCAAACCCTATAACCAACTGATCCTGGCGGCCAAGATCAACGCCATGGACCGCCTGCGCCGCCTGCAAGCCACGGTGTTGCAGCAACGCGACATGATTGCCAAGCACCACGACTACCTGCTGCATGAGCAGCGCGTGGCCAAGGCAGTGTTCGATAAGGTCGCCCACTCCGGCTGCATCAATGCCGCACCGAACATCCGCTACCTGCAATCGCCCTATGCACTGTTCAATGGCGACCTGCTGCTGGCGGCCTACACGCCGTCAGGCGACATGCACGTGCTGCTCGGCGATTTCACCGGCCATGGCTTGCCGGCGGCGGTGGGCGCTATGCCCCTGGCGGAAGTGTTCTACGGCATGACCGCCAAGGGCTATGGCCTGACGCAGATCCTTCGGGAGATGAATGCCAAGCTCAAGCGCATCCTGCCGGTAGACATGTTCTGCTGCGCCACCCTGTTGTGCCTGAGCACCGAGCGGCGCGTGGTGGAGGTGTGGAACGGGGGCATGCCCGACGGTTATGTGCATGACATCGCCAGTGGCAAGCGCACCCCGATGCAGTCGCGGCATTTGCCGTTGGGGGTGTTGTCGGCGCAAGCCTTTGATGACCGCACCGAAGTCTGGCCCATGGCGTTGGGCGACCGTGTGTTCCTGCTGTCCGACGGCGTGTTGGATACCGCAGATGCCAACGATCAACTGTTCGGCGCTGAGCGTTTGCAGCAGGTCTTTGCGGCCAATCGCGAGCCCAATCGTCTGTTTGAAGATATCGAACAGGCCCTGGCGGCGTTTCGCGGTGAAGCGCGTGACGACGTGAGCATGGTGGAAATCACCCTGCAGCACGGCCAATCCCTGCGCGCCACCGGGCCGTTGTATGCCGACAGCGGCCAATCCTGCCCGCTGGATTGGTCGGTGAGCTTCGAGTTTCGCGCCGAGACCCTCAAGCGCTACAACCCTTTGCCCTATCTGCTGCAACTGCTGCTTGAGATCCACGGCCTGCGCGAGCAGAGCGGGGCGCTCTACAGCGTGATGGCTGAGCTGTATTCCAACGCCCTGGAACATGGTGTGCTGGGGCTGGACTCGCGGCTCAAGCGCAATGCCCAGGGGTTTGCCGAATATTACCGCCAGCGCAATGACCGCCTGGCGAAGTTGAACAGCGGTTACGTGCGGGTGCATGTGCAGGTGGTGCCCACCCACATGGGCGGCAAAATGACGTTGCGCCTGGAAGACAGCGGGCCGGGTTTCGACGTGGAACAGATGCTGGCACGGCCGCTGGACGTCGATCGTCTGTCGGGTCGGGGCCTTAGCCTGGTGCGCCAGTTGAGCAGCGACGTACGCTGGTCTGACGGCGGGCGCAGTGTCTGCGTGGAGTTTTGCTGGGGGGCTCTGGCATAATCCGCCGATTCTTGATCAAGGAGCGAGCAAGTGGCAGAGATTCATATGGACCCGCAGGTGTTGTCGGGTTTGCAGGAGGTTATGGAGGGCGAGTATCCCAAGCTGCTTGATACCTTTCTTGATGACTCCCAGAAACGCATCGAGGCCCTGCACCAGGCGCGGGATGATGCCAAGGCGTTGGGACGGATTGCGCATAGTTTCAAGGGGAGCAGTGGGAACCTTGGGGCGCTGCGGTTGGCGCAGTTGTGTCAGTCGCTTGAGGCCAGGTCTTCTGAGCCGGCTTCGGACTTGGGGGAGTTGGTGGATCAGATTGATCGGGAGTTTGCGTTGGTGCGGCCGTTGTATGAGCACGAAAGGCAACGGTTTCAACTTTGATGGGTGACCTGTCCGTTACCGAATAACGGATAGGCCCACCCAAAAAACCGCAATCCAAGAAACCTGGCCCAACTCTTGCTCTACCTCCAGGTACTGCATCCCCGACCCCCATGCAGTGGAGACCTTTACCTATGCCAGTCGCCCCCAATTCGCTTCTTCAGGCTGCCCCCGCGGCCAAGCCTCAAGCGCCCGCTGCCAACCCCCAGGTAGCGGCTGCGGACCCACGGGACAAGGGCCCTGGCTTCGCTCAAGTGTTCGCCAGCCAAGGCTCGAAACCGTCGGTCAAAACCGACGACAACGCGGCTAAACCCACACGCGACAAGCCTGTCGACGCCAGCGCCAAGCCGGCTGCCGGTACCGACAAGCCTGCCGCCAGTACACCGGCGGTTGCCGATAGCGGCAAGACCTTGCCTGCCAAGCCGTCCAACGACAGCGCCAATAAGGATGACGACGCACCCGCCGATCCAGCACTCGCGCAGCAGCCCCCGACTGATCCCGTCGTCGACCCGGCCATGATTGCCGCTGTCACGCCTGTGGTCTTGCCGGTGGTCGTGCCGGTGGAAACCCCGGAACCCGCCGCTGCCGCCCAGGACGACAAGGCCCAGCCGTTGGTCGCTGCGCCCATCGTGGCGACCGAGGAGGTCAAGCCGGCCTTCGATCCTGAGGCCGATCCCCTGGATGCCATGCCGGCCGTGCGCCTGGCGATGGAGCAGGGCGGGCATGTGTCGGCCAGCAGTCAGGCGCCGGCCAAAACCGCACCGACGACTACCCAGGACCAGCCAACCGCCGCGCAGAACTTTGCCGCTGGCCTGGCCACAATGGTCGACCAGCAAGCCACCAAAGACAGCACTGACCAAGGCGGTGACAAGGCCTTCAGCGGCTTGATCGAAGACGGCCTCAAAGACCTTAAAAACGCCACCAGCGACACCCGTGTCGATGATTTCGCCAATCGTTTGGCGGCATTGACCCAGGCGGCCACGCCGAGAACGGCCAACGCTTTGCCGCCGGTGACGAATGCGCCACTGGCCATGCACCAGAGCGGTTGGACCGACGAGATCGTCAATCGGGTGATGTACCTGTCCAGCGCCAATCTCAAGTCGGCGGAGATCCAGTTGCAACCGGCTGAACTCGGTCGTCTGGATATCAAGGTCAACATGACCGCCGACCAGCAAGCCCAGGTCAACTTCATGAGCGCCCACCCGGTGGTGCGTGAAGCGCTGGAAAGCCAGTCGGGTCGCCTGCGGGAAATGTTTGCGCAACAGGGTATGGGGCAGGTGGACGTCAACGTGTCCGACCAATCCCGTGGCCAGGAGCAGCAACAGCAGCAGGCCCAGACCAGTGGCGTGAGTCGCAGCGGGCGAGGGGCTGACAGCGGCGACAGTGGCAACCACATTGATGTGGCTGAAGCCGTGGTGCCAGTGAGCTCTACAGTGATCGGCTCCAGCGCCGTGGATTACTACGCCTGACTTGAGCCGCGTACAGATCCAAATTGTGGGAGGGGGCTTGCCCCCGATGAGGGTGTATCAGTCAACCGATGTATGAACTGACACACCCTCATCGAGGCAAGCCCCCTCCCACATTTGTTTTGTGGTGTTCGTTCGTCTCTGCCTGCCAGACAACTCTGGCATAACACTTGCTCTTGCCTATCCGTAGATCTATGAATTCCCGAATAGTGACGGATTATTGGCATGGCGAAGAGCGACGACGCAGCAAAAGCACCCGCACCGGCAGGCAAAGGCAAGCTCAAGCTTATCCTGATGATAGTCGTGGGCCTGCTCCTGGCCATCGGGGCCTCGGTGGGCGGCACTTGGTACATCATGCATAGCAGTGCAAGCAAACCGGCACCTGCCGCCGAAACCGCCAGTAACGTCAAGCCACCGGCAATCTTCGAGCCGATGCTTCCGGCCTTTGTCGCCAACTTCAATCAGAACGGTCGTCAACGCTACCTGCAAGTGAGCATCACCTTGCTGGCACGGAATGCGGCGGACCTGGATGCCCTCAAAGTGCATATGCCGGTGATCCGCAACAACCTGGTGATGCTGTTCTCCGGGCAGAGCTTCGACACCTTGGCCACCCCGGTGGGCCAGGAAATGCTGCGCCAGAAGGTCACTGCCAGCGTGCAGGAAGTGGCCCAGAAGGAGCTCGGCAAAGTCGTGGTCGAGCAGGCGCTCTTCACTAACTTCGTATTGCAGTAGGATCACGACATGGCCGTGCAAGACCTGCTGTCCCAGGATGAAATCGACGCGCTGTTGCATGGCGTCGACGACGGTCTGGTACAGACCGAAATGGCTGCCGAGCCCGGCAGCGTCAAAAGTTATGACCTGACCAGCCAGGATCGCATCGTCCGTGGACGCATGCCGACGCTGGAGATGATCAACGAACGCTTCGCTCGCTACACCCGGATCAGTATGTTCAACATGCTGCGCCGCTCGGCGGACGTGGCGGTGGGCGGCGTGCAGGTGATGAAGTTCGGTGAGTACGTGCATTCGCTGTACGTTCCCACCAGCCTTAACCTCGTCAAGATCAAGCCGTTGCGCGGCACTGCGCTGTTCATCCTCGACGCCAAACTGGTGTTCAAGCTGGTGGACAACTTCTTCGGCGGTGACGGTCGTCATGCCAAGATCGAAGGCCGTGAATTCACCCCCACCGAATTGCGCGTCGTGCGCATGGTGCTGGAGCAGGCCTTCATCGATTTGAAAGAAGCCTGGCAGGCGATCATGGAAGTCAATTTCGAGTACATCAACTCGGAAGTGAACCCGGCCATGGCCAACATCGTCGGCCCGAGCGAAGCGATTGTGGTGTCCACTTTCCACATCGAACTCGATGGCGGCGGCGGCGACCTGCACGTGACCATGCCGTACTCGATGATCGAGCCGGTGCGCGAGATGCTTGATGCCGGTTTCCAGTCCGACCTGGACGACCAGGACGAGCGTTGGGTCAAGGCCTTGCGCGAAGACTTGCTGGACGTCGATGTGCCGCTGAGCGCCACCGTGGCACGTCGCCAATTGCGCCTGCGGGATATTTTGCACATGCAGCCGGGAGACATCATCCCGGTCGAATTGCCGGAAGAAATGATCATGCGCGCCAACGGCGTGCCGTCGTTCAAGGTCAAGCTGGGTTCCCATAAGGGCAACCTGGCGCTGCAAGTGGTTGAGCCGATCAACCGTCGCTGATGCATCCCCTATTTATGAATGTTTGCTCCGCCGAGGACATGTAATGGCTACCGAACACGAAAACACTTCCGCCGAAGACCAGGCTCTGGCTGACGAATGGGCTGCGGCCCTGGAAGAAACCGGCGATGTTGGCCAGGACGATATCGACGCCCTGCTGGCCGCCGATGCCGCCACTGCCCCCGCAGGTAACCGCCTGCAGATGGAAGAGTTTGGCAGCGTGCCGAAGAACAACGACCCGGTGACCCTCGATGGGCCGAACCTGGACGTGATCCTCGACATCCCGGTGTCGATTTCCATGGAAGTGGGCAGCACCGACATCAACATCCGCAACCTGCTGCAACTCAACCAGGGCTCGGTGATCGAGTTGGATCGCCTGGCGGGTGAGCCCTTGGACGTGTTGGTCAACGGCACCCTGATTGCCCACGGTGAAGTGGTGGTGGTCAACGAAAAGTTCGGCATCCGCCTGACGGACGTGATCAGCCCAAGCGAACGCATCAAGAAGTTGCGCTGATATGAAGCGGCTGATGGTGGGACTGTTGGTCGCGCTGCCATTGGGCGCTTGGGCCGCAGAGCCGGTGGCCCAGGCGGCCGCCGCGGCGGCGCCGGTCGGCAGCGGCCTCGGTGGCCAGTTGACCCAACTGGTGCTGGGGCTGTTGCTGGTGGTTGGCCTGATCTTCGTGTTGGCCTGGCTGTTGCGCCGCGTACAGCAGGTGGGTCCGGGTAACGCGCAGGTGATCGAGATGATCGGCTCCCGCGCCCTCGGCCCGCGTGATCGGCTGGTGCTGGTGCAAGTGGGTGAAGAGCAGATCCTGCTGGGCCTCACTCCTGGCCGCATCACCCCGTTGCATGTGCTCAAGACCCCGGTGAACGTGGATCAGTCCAAGCCCGCCACGCCCGAATTCGCTCAGCGCCTGATGGAACTGTTGGGCAAGGATCAGAAGGATAAGAAGTAATGCGCGTGTTATTGACGCTCATGCTGTGGCTGGCGGCGCCGTTGGCGTTTGCCGCCGACCCGTTGTCGATCCCGGCGATTACGCTGGGTACCAACGCGGCCGGGGCCCAGGAGTATTCGGTCAGCCTGCAGATCCTGCTGATCATGACCGCGCTGAGCTTTATCCCGGCGTTTGTGATGCTGATGACCAGCTTCACGCGGATCATCATCGTGTTCTCGATCCTGCGTCAGGCCCTGGGCCTGCAACAGACGCCGTCGAACCAGATCCTCACCGGCATGGCGTTGTTTCTGACCATGTTCATCATGGCGCCGGTGTTCGACAAGGTGAACCAGCAAGCCCTGCAGCCCTATCTGGCGGAAACCATCACCGCCCAGGTGGCGATTGACCGGGCACAGGTCCCTATCAAGGATTTCATGCTGTCGCAGACCCGCTCCAGTGACCTTGAGCTGTTCATGCGCCTGTCCAAGCGTACCGACATCGCGACCCCGGACCAGGCGCCGCTGACCATTCTCGTACCGGCCTTTGTGACTTCCGAGTTGAAGACCGCGTTCCAGATCGGCTTCATGATCTTTATCCCGTTCCTGATCATCGACCTGGTGGTGGCGAGCGTGCTGATGGCCATGGGTATGATGATGCTGTCACCACTGATCATCTCGTTGCCGTTCAAGATCATGCTGTTTGTGCTGGTAGACGGTTGGGCGCTGATTATCGGCACCCTGGCCGGCAGTTTCGGCGGGGTATAGCGCAATGACGCCAGAAGTAGCCGTCGACCTGTTCCGAGAAGCGCTGTGGCTGACCACCATGATGGTTGCCGTGCTGGTGGTGCCGAGCCTGTTGGTGGGCCTGCTGGTGGCGATGTTCCAGGCTGCCACCCAGATCAACGAACAGACCTTGAGCTTCCTGCCGCGCCTGCTGGTGATGCTGATCACCCTGATCGTCGCCGGCCCGTGGCTGGTGCAAACCTTTATGGAATACATCCTGCAGCTGTACGGCAGTATTCCTCAGTTGATCGGCTGATCGGGTGAATTCCCTGCTGGCATTGACCGACACCCAGATCAGCACGTGGGTGGCGTCGTTCATCCTGCCGTTGTTCCGCGTGACGGCCATGTTGATGGCCATGCCGGTGTTCGGCACGACCCTGGTGCCACGCCGGGTGCGCCTGTATTTGGCGGTGGCGATCACGGTGGTGCTGGTGCCGGGCTTGCCGCCCATGCCGTCGGTGAATGCCCTGGACCTGAGTGCCCTGATGCTGATCGCTGAACAAGTCCTGATCGGTGCCATGTTGGGGTTTTCCCTGCAACTGTTCTTCCAGGCGTTTGTGATCGCCGGGCAAATCATCTCGATCCAGATGGGCATGGGCTTCGCCTCCATGGTCGACCCCACTAACGGTGTGTCGGCCGCGGTGATCGGGCAATTCCTGACGATGCTGGTGACCTTGCTGTTCCTGGCGATGAACGGGCATCTGGTGGCGTTCGAGGTGCTGACCGAAAGCTTCACCACCTTGCCGGTGGGGTCGGGGTTGGTGGTCAATCACTTCTGGGAAACCGTCGGGCGCCTCGGTTGGGTGCTGGGGGCTTCGCTGTTGCTGGTGCTGCCGGCGATTACCGCATTGTTGGTGGTCAACATCGCGTTTGGCGTGATGACCCGTGCGGCACCGCAGTTGAACATCTTTTCGATTGGTTTCCCGTTGACCCTGGTGTTGGGTATGGGGATTTTCTGGATCGGCCTGGCCGACATTCTCAATCAGTATCAACCGCTGGCGACCGACGCCTTGCAGTTCTTACGTGATCTGGCACGGGCGCGCTGAGCCATGGCCGAGAGCGAGAGTGGTCAGGACAAAACAGAAGACCCCACGGAGAAACGTAAAAAGGACTCCAGGGAAAAGGGCGAGATTGCGCGCTCCAAAGAGCTCAATACCGTTGCGACCATGATGGCCGGTGCTGGCGCCTTGCTGATCTACGGCGGTGGTTTGGCGCTCGACTTGCTGGAGCTGATGAAGCACAACTTCACCTTGCCTCGTGAGGTGTTGCTTAACCCGGATGCGATGGGGCAATACCTGTTGCACTCGGGCAAGATCGCGATCCTGGCGGTGCAGCCCATCCTGATTACCTTGTTGCTGGCCGCGCTGATCGGTCCGGTAGCCCTCGGCGGCTGGCTGTTCGCCGCGAGCAGCATGGCGCCTAAGTTCAGCCGCATGAACCCCGGGGCCGGGCTCAAGCGCATGTTCTCCGCCAAGGCCCTGGTGGAGCTGCTCAAGGCCCTGGCCAAGTTCATCCTGATTCTGTTTGTGGCGCTGATGGTGTTGTCGTCAGACATCGACGACCTGCTGCGTATCGCCCACGAACCGTTGGAGTCGGCGATCATCCACAGCGTGCAGGTGGTCGGCTGGAGTGCGCTATGGATGGCCGCCGGGCTGATCATCATTGCGGCAGTGGATGCGCCGATCCAGCTGTGGGAAAGCCACAAGAAACTGCTGATGACCAAGCAGGAAGTGCGCGACGAACACAAGGATCAGGAAGGGCGGCCCGAGGTCAAGCAACGCATCCGCCAGCTGCAGCGGGAAATGTCCCAGCGCAAGATGATGGCGTCGGTGCCCGACGCCGACGTGGTCATCACCAACCCGACCCACTACGCCGTGGCCCTCAAGTACGACCCGGAGAAGGGCGGCGCACCGATGCTGCTGGCCAAGGGCAGCGACTTTACTGCGCTGAAAATCCGCGAAATCGCCGTGGCCCACGACATCCTGTTGCTCGAATCGCCGGAACTGGCGCGGTCGATCTTCTACTCCACCGATCTCGATCAGGAAATCCCCGCCGGGCTTTACCTGGCCGTGGCTCAGGTGTTGGCGTATGTCTATCAGATCCGCCAATACCGCGCGGGCAAGGGCAAGCGTCCGGACCCGCTCAAGGATCTGCCGATCCCGCCGGAATTGCGCCGCGATTCCTGATTATCAGCTGCCCCGAACTCTCCCTCCCGGCTCCATCCTTCCCCCTAGCACTCGTCGTTGTCGGTCGTCTACCTGTCAACTTTGACAGTAGCTGCCGTCCCTTTATCGCGGTTCCATAACACTGGGTTTTCCACGCACATTGCTGTGCGTGAGGCAGAGGGTGTTGCAATGGAAGTGGTTAAAGGGACGGTCGAGGAATACGACCGCAAAACAGGGGAGGGAGTGATTGCAATGGATGGCGGCGACGAACACGTGTTGGTGGATCTCACGAGTTCTGCAGGGATTTGGCTCAGAGAGGGCCTAAGGGTGCAATTTACGAGGATCCACCGCCCTGAGGGCGTATTCGCGTCCCATATCAAGATTATCCAGTGAGTCTCGTGTGGTGTGCTGAGCGAGGTCAGGAGAGCGGCAATGTCGACAGGTACTGTGAAGTGGTTTAACGGGGAAAAAGGCTATGGCTTTATCAGTCAGGATGGTGGGGGAGATCTCTTCGTCCACTATTCGGCGATCAAGGGCGAGGGCTATAAAACCCTTGAGGAGGGGCAGAAAGTGGAGTTCAAAGTAGAAACAGGTCAAAAGGGTGATCAGGCTACCGAAGTGCAAATCGTCAGTTGAATTGCCCGGCCTGATAGTGCTCCAGCGTGCTTGGGAGCAATCCGCGTTTTTTAAAGCAAAAGTTGGAAGGCTTCTTGCAATACCGCCTCCAGGACGCCTTCCGGCGTCAAAAGTTTGCTTCAAGGAAACGAGGAATACCGGTGGTGGATCGCTCTCAAATGCTCGGCACGGCCCGTACGACCCTGACTGACCTCTCGCGGGGCAATCTGGGTGTGCCGTTGTTGTTGCTGGTGATGCTGGCAATGATGATGTTGCCGATGCCGCCGTTCCTGCTGGACGTGTTCTTCACCTTCAACATTGCGTTGTCGGTCGTGGTCCTGTTGGTATGCGTTTACGCCCTGCGGCCGCTGGACTTTGCGGTATTCCCGACGATCCTGCTGGTGGCGACCCTGCTGCGGCTGGCGCTCAACGTGGCGTCCACCCGCGTCGTCATGCTCCACGGCCAGGACGGCCACGCGGCCGCCGGTAAGGTGATCCAGGCCTTCGGTGAGGTGGTGATCGGCGGTAACTACGTGGTCGGTATCGTGGTGTTCGCGATCCTGATGATCATTAACTTCGTGGTGGTCACCAAGGGCGCCGGGCGGATTTCCGAGGTGAGCGCGCGCTTTACCCTCGACGCCATGCCCGGCAAACAAATGGCCATCGACGCCGACCTCAACGCCGGTCTGATCGACCAGAATCAAGCCAAGACCCGCCGCCTGGAAGTGGCACAGGA
Organism: Pseudomonas sp. W22_MBD1_FP4; assembly: GCF_052113765.1. Classification (NCBI taxonomy): domain Bacteria; kingdom Pseudomonadati; phylum Pseudomonadota; class Gammaproteobacteria; order Pseudomonadales; family Pseudomonadaceae; genus Pseudomonas; species Pseudomonas sp. W22_MBD1_FP4. The sequence goes on from NZ_JBGQOI010000002.1 coordinate 263,365, forward strand.
AGCCGAGTTCTACGGCTCCATGGACGGTGCCAGCAAATTCGTGCGCGGTGACGCCATCGCTGGCCTGTTGATTCTGTTCATCAACCTGATCGGCGGCATGGCCGTCGGTATCTTTCAGCACGGCATGACCTTCGGCGATGCGGGCAAGGTGTACGCCTTGCTGACCATCGGTGACGGTTTAGTGGCGCAATTGCCATCACTGTTGTTATCTACAGCTGCAGCCATCATGGTGACCCGTGCGTCGGGCTCCGAAGACATGGGCAAGCAGATCAGCCGGCAGATGTTTGCATCGCCCAAGGCGTTGGCCGTGGCGGCGGGCATCATGGCGATCATGGGTATCGTCCCGGGCATGCCCCATGTGTCGTTCCTGAGCATGGCGGCCATGGCGGGCGGTGGTGCCTACCTGTTCTGGAAGAAGCAAAACGCGGTCAAGGTCCAAGCCCTGCAAGAAGTTGCGCGTCAACAAGAACTGCTGCCATCGCCAGCCCGCGCCCAGGAAACCAAGGAGTTGGGCTGGGACGACGTGACCCCCATCGACATGATCGGCCTGGAAGTCGGCTATCGCCTGATCCCGCTGGTGGACCGCAACCAAGGCGGCCAATTGCTCGCGCGGATCAAGGGCGTGCGTAAGAAACTCTCGCAGGATCTGGGCTTCCTGATGCCCACCGTGCACATCCGCGACAACCTCGACCTGGCTCCGAGCGCCTACCGCCTGACCCTGATGGGGGTGATCCTGGCCGAAGCCGAGATCTATCCGGATCGCGAGTTGGCGATCAACCCAGGCCAGGTGTTCGGCAGCCTCAACGGCATTACCGCCAAAGATCCGGCTTTCGGCCTGGAGGCGGTGTGGATCGAAATCAGCCAGCGCAGCCAGGCGCAGTCACTGGGCTATACCGTGGTGGACGCCAGCACGGTGGTCGCGACCCACCTCAACCAGATTCTGTACAAGCACTCCCACGAGCTCATCGGCCACGAAGAAGTCCAGCAATTGATGGGCTTACTGGGCAAAGCCTCGCCAAAACTGGCGGAAGAGCTGGTGCCCGGCGTGCTGTCGCTGTCGCAATTGCTCAAGGTGCTGCAAGCGCTGCTGGCCGAACAGGTACCGGTACGCGACATTCGCAGCATTGCCGAGGCCATCGCCAACAACGCCGCCAAGAGTCAAGATACCGCCGCGCTGGTGGCTGCGGTGCGTGTCGGATTGTCCCGTGCAATCGTGCAAAGCATTGTAGGGCTTGACTCTGAGCTGCCTGTGATCACCTTGGAACCAAGGTTGGAACAAATATTGCTCAATAGTATTCAGAAGGCAGGACAAGGCCAGGAAGAGGGCGTTCTGCTGGAGCCAAGCATGGCTGAAAAGCTGCAGCGTTCGTTGATCGACGCCGCACAGCGTCAGGAAATGCAGGGCCAACCGGTGATTCTGCTGGTGGCAGGTCCGGTCCGCGCGATGTTGTCGCGGTTTGGACGCTTGGCAGTACCGAATTTGCACGTTTTGGCTTATCAGGAAATTCCTGACAACAAGCAAGTGACTATCGTCGCGACAGTAGGGCCCAACGGCTGAGGGTAGTGGGTTATGCAAGTTAAGCGTTTTTTCGCCGCCGATATGCGTCAGGCCATGAAACTGGTCCGTGATGAGCTGGGCGCCGACGCCGCGATTATCGGTAACCGTCGTATTGCCGGCGGTGTCGAGCTGACGGCTGCCCTGGATTACACCCCCTCGGCGCTGGCGCCGCGTGTACCGAACATGGAGCTCGAAGACGAGCTGCGCAAGACCGCTTCGCGCATCGTCTCGGCCCAGGCTGAGCTGAGCATGCGTGGCGACAGCGATACCACCACCAATCGCCAGTTGTTCGCCGGGCTGCCGCTGACCGCTGCCGAACCACTGGTTGAGCCGACCTTCGTCGAGCCGCCGCGTCCTGCCGCGCCAGCCCCGGCCGCCGCAGTTGACCAGCGTGTGTTCGACTCGATGCGCTTTGAGCTCAACGGCCTGCGCGAACTGCTGGAAGTGCAGCTCGGCTCGCTGGCCTGGACGCAGCTGCAAGGCAGCAAACCGCAACAGGCCAACCTGTGGCGTCGCCTGCAACGCATTGGCTTGTCCGGCCCGTTGTCCCGCGACCTGCTGGCCCTGACCACCGAAATCGAAGAACCACGCCAGGCCTGGCGCATGTTGCTGGCCCACCTGGCGCGGATGATCGCTACCCCGGAAATCGAACCCCTGGAAGAGGGCGGTGTGATCGCCATGGTCGGCCCTGCCGGCATGGGCAAGACCACCACCCTCGCCAAGCTGGCAGCGCGTTATGTGCTCAAGTACGGCGCGAATAATATCGCGCTGGTGAGCATGGACAGCTACCGGATCGGCGCCCAGGAGCAGCTCAAGACGTTGGGCCGCATCCTCAATGTACCGGTGACCCACGTCGACCCGGGCCAGTCCCTGGCCAACGCCCTCGATCCGCTGCTGCGCAAGCGCGTGGTGCTGATCGACACCGCCGGCTTGCAAGCCAGCGACCCGGCGTTGCGCATGCAACTGGAAACCCTGGCCGGGCGTGGCATCAAGTCGAAAAATTACCTGGTGCTTGCAACCACCAGCCAAAAACAGGTTCTTACCGCTGCGTACCATAGCTACAAACGCTGTGGCCTGGCCGGTTGCATCCTCACGAAACTGGATGAAACCGCCAGCCTGGGTGAAGTGTTGAGCCTGGCTATCAGTCATGAATTACCGGTTGCCTACCTGACCGACGGGCCGCGGATCCCGGATGATCTTCATCTGCCGCGCCGTCATCAGTTGGTCAGCCGTGCCGTCAGCGTGCAAATGCAAGAAGAGCCTAGCGAGGAAGCGATGGCCGATATGTTCGCCGACCTCTACCACAACCCGGCAAAACGGGTCGGTTGAAGTCAGGATGAACACCGTGAAATGTACCTACATTGATGGTCTGCAAGCGATTCACGCGGCCAAGCCATGTAGCCTGCGTCTAAGCAAGACAAGGTAAAGAAATAAAATGGGCAGCATGCATCCCGTACAGGTGATCGCGGTGACCGGCGGCAAAGGTGGCGTCGGAAAGACTAACGTGTCAGTGAATTTGTCCCTGGCCCTGGCAGAGCTTGGCCGTCGCGTCATGCTGCTGGATGCTGACCTGGGGCTGGCGAACGTCGACGTTCTGCTGGGACTGACGCCCAAACACACCCTTGCCGATGTGATCGAGGGGCGCTGTGAGCTGCGCGACGTGCTGCTCCAGGGCCCTGGCGGGATCCGCATCGTGCCGGCTGCCTCCGGTACCCAGAGCATGGTGCACCTGAGCCCGGCGCAGCATGCCGGCCTGATCCAGGCATTCAGTGATATTGGCGACAACCTCGACGTGCTGGTGATCGACACCGCCGCCGGGATCGGCGAGTCCGTGGTCAGCTTCGTGCGCGCCGCGCAGGAAGTCCTGCTGGTGGTCTGCGATGAACCCACCTCGATCACCGACGCCTACGCCCTGATCAAACTGCTTAACCGTGACTACGGCATGAACCGCTTCCGCGTCCTGGCCAACATGGCCCAGAGTCCGCAGGAAGGGCGCAATCTGTTCGCCAAGTTGACCAAGGTCACGGATCGCTTCCTCGATGTCGCCTTACAATACGTCGGCGCAGTTCCCTACGACGAGTGCGTGCGCAAGGCTGTGCAAAAGCAGCGTGCAGTCTACGAAGCGTTCCCTCGTTCCAAATGCGCATTGGCGTTCAAGGCTATTGCCCAGAAGGTCGATACCTGGCCGTTGCCCGCCAACCCTCGTGGGCATCTGGAGTTTTTCGTCGAGCGATTGGTACATCAGACGAGCGCAGGACCGGTGCTATGACAGCGAATGGCTACAACGCCTACAAGAAATCTGCCCGTGACAGTCAGGGTGAGTTGATTGAGCGCTATGCGCCGCTGGTCAAGCGTATCGCCTATCACTTGCTGGCTCGCCTGCCCGCCAGCGTGCAGGTCGAGGACCTGATCCAGGCCGGCATGATCGGCTTGCTCGAAGTGTCGACCAAATACGATGCCAGCAAAGGCGCGAGTTTCGAGACGTATGCGGGTATCCGTATCCGTGGCGCGATGCTTGATGAGGTGCGTAAAGGTGATTGGGCGCCGCGTTCGGTGCACCGAAATACGCGCATGGTCAGCGACGCAATTCGTGCAATTGAAGCAAAAACCGGTCGCGACGCTAAAGATCATGAAGTTGCGGCCGAACTCCAATTGAGTCTCGACGATTATTACGGGATTTTGAACGATACCTTGGGCAGCCGCCTGTTCAGTTTCGACGACCTGTTGCAGGACGGCGAACACGAAGGGCTGCACGAGGACGGCGCGAGCGCGCATATGGAACCGTCACGCGACCTGGAAGATGAACGCTTCCAGGGTGCATTGGCGGACGCCATTGCCAACTTGCCCGAGCGCGAGCGGTTAGTGTTGGCGCTGTATTACGACGAAGAGCTGAACCTCAAGGAAATCGGTGAGGTCCTGGGGGTCAGCGAATCGCGTGTCAGCCAGTTGCACAGCCAATGCGCAGCCCGCTTGCGGGGGCGTTTGGGAGAGTGGCGAGCGCGCTGACAGGCAGTGTGGGGAGCATTGCAAAGCGATACCGCGAGGGTGATAGGCCTTCGTGGGTTCGATCCGTGGTGCCCCCGGCAGTCCTTTTTGTGTAATGCCTGTTGATTGAAATGGCGCGTCCAGGTGCTGGGCGCGTTTAAGACTGCTTGGAGGTCGAATTGGACAAGAACATGAAAATCCTCATCGTTGATGACTTCTCAACGATGCGGCGGATCATAAAAAACCTGTTGCGTGACCTTGGGTTCACAAACACGGTCGAGGCGGATGACGGCCTTACGGCGATTCCGATCCTCAACAGCGGGAGCATCGACTTTCTGGTAACAGACTGGAACATGCCGGGCATGACCGGTATCGACTTGTTGCGCCACGTGCGTGCCGACGAAAAACTGCGCAGCCTTCCCGTGTTGATGGTGACCGCCGAAGCCAAGCGTGAACAGATCATCGAAGCCGCCCAGGCCGGGGTCAACGGTTACGTAGTCAAGCCATTCACTGCACAGGCCTTGAAAGAGAAGATCGAAAAGATCTTTGAACGCATCCACGGCTAATGCCATCGCGGGGGAGCTATGGAGCATAAAGAAACGTCACAGGGAGACTTTGAGTCGACCCTGAAAAAGCATGCTCACCAGTTGGTCGACAGCCTTGAAAAAGGCCACTTCGGCGACGCGGTGCAGTTGATCCATGAGCTCAACCAGACCCGTGACCGCGGCCTGTACCAGGAAGTGGGCAAGCTCACACGCGAGCTGCACAGTGCGATCGTCAATTTTCAGATTGACCCGCACATGCCCCAGGCCGAAGAAATCTCGCAGATCACTGATGCCACCGAACGCCTGTCCTATGTGGTCAGGCTGACCGAAGCCGCGGCTAACCGCACCATGGACCTGGTGGAAAATGCCACGCCTCTGGTCAACGGCATGGCCAATGAAGCCCAGGCCCTCAGCGTTGACTGGGGCCGCTTCATGCGTCGCGAAGTCGGGGCTGAAGAGTTTCGTGAATTGGCCCGTCGGGTCGACGGTTTCCTGTCGCGCAGCGAACAGGAAAACCGCACGGTTTCCAGCAACCTCAATGACATTCTGCTGGCCCAGGATTACCAGGACCTCACCGGTCAGGTGATCAAACGTGTAACCCAGTTGGTTACCGAAGTGGAAAGCAATTTGCTCAAATTGGTGCTCATGGCTGGCCAGGTAGACCGTTTTGCCGGCATCGAACATGACCGCGAAGCGATCCTCTCTGAAAAAGATCCACAAAAACATCTCGCCAAGGGTGAAGGTCCGCAGATTCATGCCGATAAACGTGAAGACGTTGTGTCAGGTCAGGATGACGTAGATGACCTGTTATCCAGTTTAGGCTTCTAAGGAGCACCCACATGAGCTTCGGCGCCGATGAAGAGATCCTTCAGGATTTCCTTGTAGAGGCCGGCGAAATTTTAGAGCAACTGTCCGAACAACTGGTCGAGCTGGAAAGCCGACCGGATGATGCGAACCTGCTCAATGCAATTTTTCGCGGTTTTCATACTGTAAAAGGGGGCGCCGGCTTCCTCCAGCTCCATGAGCTGGTGGAGTGCTGCCACATCGCCGAGAACGTGTTCGACATCCTGCGCAAGGGTGAGCGTCACGTTGATTCGGAATTGATGGACGTGATTCTCGAAGCACTGGATGCGGTCAACGGCATGTTCAGCGAAGTTCGCGAACGTGCCCCGATCACGGCTGCCACCCCGGAACTGCTGGCCGCCCTGGCGCGCTATGCAGAGCCAGCCGACACCACGGCAGCGCCGGTGGTTGAGGCCGCGCCTGAGCCGGTGGCGGAGCCTGAAGCGGATGTGACGGACAATGAGTTCGAACAACTGCTCAATTCCCTCAGTGCCGTCAAGGCCGAAGCTGAAGCACCGGCCGCCGTTGCCCCGGCAGCGGCACCGACCAGTGAAGACATCACCGACGCCGAGTTCGAATCCCTGCTCGACCAGTTGCACGGCAAAGGCCAGTTCGCCGCCGATGCGGTGGCGCCTGTCGCGGCTGCCGAAGCGCCTGCGGCCCCGGCCAGCACCGACATCACCGATGACGAATTCGAAGCCTTGCTTGACCAGTTGCACGGCAAAGGCACGTTTGCGGTCGACGCCCTGCCGGAAGTGGCGGCAGCGCCTGCTGCTGCGGCGGCTGCCAGTGCCAAGCCTGCGGACGATGGGTTGATCTCTGATCACGAATTCGAAGCGCTGCTGGATGATTTGCACGGCAAGGGCAAGTTCAGCGAAGTCGCCCCAGCGGCTGCAGTCGCCACGGCAGCACCGGCTGCTGCTAAAGCGGCTGCGCCTGTGGCAGCGGCCAAGCCCGCAGCCCCGGCTCCAGCACCTGCGCGTGCGGCTGCGCCACCACCGGCGGAAAAACCCGCCAGTGAAGCCGAAACCACCGTGCGGGTTGATACCGCGCGTCTGGACGACATCATGAACATGGTCGGCGAGCTGGTACTGGTGCGTAACCGCCTGGTGCGCCTGGGCTTGAGCAGTGGCGATGAAGCCATGCAGAAGGCCGTATCGAACCTCGACGTGGTGACGGCTGACCTGCAAACCGCGGTGATGAAAACCCGGATGCAGCCGATCAAGAAAGTCTTCGGCCGCTTCCCGCGCCTGGTTCGTGACCTGGCGCGCCAGCTGAAGAAAGAGATCAACCTGGAACTGGTGGGTGAAGAAACCGACCTCGACAAAAACCTTGTCGAGGCCCTGGCCGACCCGCTGGTCCACTTGGTGCGCAACGCTGTCGATCACGGCGTCGAAACCCCTGAAGAACGCGAAGCCTCGGGCAAGTCCCGTGGCGGCAAGGTGATTCTGGCGGCGGAGCAAGAGGGCGACCACATCCTGCTGTCGATCACCGATGACGGCAAGGGCATGGACCCGGCGATCTTGCGCAATATCGCCGTCAAGCGTGGCGTGATGGACAAGGACGCCGCCGACCGCCTGACCGACACCGAGTGCTACAACCTGATCTTCGCCCCTGGCTTCTCGACCAAGACCGAGATTTCCGACGTGTCGGGCCGTGGCGTGGGCATGGACGTGGTGAAGACCAAGATCAGCCAGCTCAATGGCTCGATCAACATCTACTCGACCAAGGGCCAGGGCTCCAAGATCGTCATCAAGGTGCCGTTGACCTTGGCGATCATGCCGACCCTGATGGTGATGCTGGGCAACCAGGCGTTCGCCTTCCCGTTGGTCAACGTCAACGAGATCTTCCACCTCGACCTGTCGCGCACCAACGTGGTGGACGGTCAGGAAGTGGTGATCGTGCGTGATAAAGCGCTGCCGTTGTTCTACCTCAAGCGCTGGCTGGTTGCATCGGCTGCCCATGAGGAGCAGCGCGAAGGCCATGTGGTGATTCTCTCGGTGGGCACTCAGCGGATCGGCTTTGTCGTCGATCAACTGGTTGGCCAGGAAGAAGTGGTCATCAAGCCTTTGGGCAAAATGCTGCAGGGAACCCCGGGCATGTCGGGTGCGACCATTACCGGTGACGGTCGGATCGCGCTGATTCTCGATGTTCCGAGCATGCTCAAGCGTTACGCCGCACGGCGTATTTGATTCTGGCGGGGCAGGGCGGTAATGCCCGCCCCGCCTAACGGAGTGTTTATGGCAGTCAAGGTCCTGGTGGTGGACGATTCGGGTTTCTTCCGCCGCCGCGTCTCGGAAATTCTTTCCGCCGATCCAAGCATCCAGGTGGTCGGTACGGCCACCAACGGTAAAGAGGCGATTGATCAAGCCATTGCGCTAAAGCCGGACGTGATCACCATGGACTACGAGATGCCGATGATGGATGGCATCACGGCAGTTCGGCACATCATGCAACGCTGCCCGACCCCGGTATTGATGTTCTCCTCGCTGACCCATGAAGGTGCCCGAGTGACCCTCGATGCGCTGGATGCCGGTGCGGTGGACTTCCTGCCGAAGAATTTCGAAGACATCTCGCGCAACCCCGATAAGGTCAAGCAACTGCTGTGCGAGAAAGTCCACAGTATTTCCCGCAGTAACCGTCGCAGCCTGTTCAGCGCCCCAGCACCCGCCCCGGCGCCGGTAGCTGCGCCGTCTGCGCCCACCAGTTCCTCGTTCAGTCGCCCGGCGCCTGCCCCGGTTACCCGGCCTGCGCCGCCGCCGGTACGCACGTCGGCACCGGCTGCCGCGCATGCTCATTCGCCAGCGCCCAAGCGCAAGGCTTACAAGCTGGTTGCCATTGGGACTTCCACCGGTGGCCCGGTGGCCTTGCAGCGCGTATTGACCCAATTGCCGGCCAACTTCCCGGCGCCGATCGTGTTGATCCAGCACATGCCAGCGGCGTTCACCAAAGCGTTTGCCGAGCGTCTGGACAAGTTATGCCGCATCAGCGTCAAGGAAGCCGAGGATGGCGACATCCTGCGCCCTGGCCTGGCGCTGCTGGCCCCAGGCGGCAAGCAGATGATGGTCGATGGCCGTGGCGCGATCAAAATCCTTCCAGGTGACGAGCGCCTCAACTACAAGCCGTGCGTGGACATTACCTTCGGTTCGGCGGCCAAGTCCTACGGTGACAAAGTTCTGGCGGTGGTGCTCACCGGCATGGGCGCCGACGGTCGTGAAGGCGCGCGCCTGCTCAAGCAGGGCGGCAGTGCGATCTGGGCCCAGGACGAAGCCAGCTGCGTGATCTATGGCATGCCCATGGCCATCGTCAAGGCTGACCTGGCCGACGCCGTTTACAGCCTGGACGACATCGGCAAGCATCTGGTGGAGGCCTGCCTCTGATGGATGTATTGAGCCTGATCGGCATCATCATGGCGTTTGTCGCCATTATCGGCGGCAACTACCTCGAAGGCGGCCACCTCGGCGCCCTGGCCAACGGCCCGGCGGCGCTGATCGTGATTGGCGGCACTGTGGGCGCTGCGTTGTTGCAGTCACCGATGAGCTCGTTCAAGCGTGCGATGCAGATCGTGATCTGGATCATCTTCCCGCCACGTGTCGACTTGGCCGGTGGCATCGACCGGGTAGTCAACTGGAGCCTCACCGCACGCAAGGAAGGCCTGCTGGGCCTGGAAGGCGTGGCCGATGCCGAGCCCGACAGCTACTCGCGTAAAGGCCTGCAGTTGTTGGTCGACGGTGCCGAGCCGGAAGCGATCCGCAGCATCCTGGAAGTGGATTTCTACACCCAGGAAAGCCGCGACATCAACGCCGCCAAAGTCTTTGAAAGCATGGGCGGCTACGCGCCGACCATCGGCATCATCGGTGCAGTCATGGGCCTGATCCACGTGATGGGCAACCTGGCCGACCCTTCGCAATTGGGCAGCGGCATCGCCGTGGCGTTCGTCGCGACTATCTATGGTGTGGCCAGTGCCAACCTGGTGCTGTTGCCGGTAGCGAGCAAGCTCAAATCCATTGCCATGCGCCAGTCCCGTTACCGCGAGATGCTGCTCGAAGGCATTCTCTCGATTGCCGAGGGCGAGAACCCGCGCTCCATCGAATTGAAGCTTCAGGGCTTCATGGATTGATGGGGAGTAATGCCAATGAGCCGTCGCCGTCGCGAGCCTGAGGAACACGTCAACCACGAGCGGTGGCTGGTGTCCTATGCGGACTTCATCACCTTGCTGTTCGCATTTTTCGTGGTGATGTACTCCATCTCGTCGATCAACGAAGGCAAGTACAAAGTCATTTCCCAGGCGCTGATCGGCGTGTTCAACGACGCCGACCGTTCGCTCAAGCCGATCCCCATTGGCGAAGAGCGGCCCAAGAGCGTGACCCCGGCCAAGCCGCTGGTCAACGACAGCGACGAAACCGCTGCCGGCGTGGGCGGCACCAGCGATCCGCTGAAAAGCATCGCCGATGACATCAGTGCCGCGTTTGGCGACCTGATCAGCTCCAACCAGATGACCGTGCGCGGCAATGAGTTGTGGGTGGAGATCGAGCTCAATTCCAGCCTGCTGTTCGCCAGTGCCGATGCGTTGCCCAGCGACCAGGCGTTCACCATCATCGACAAGGTGGCGGCGATCCTCAAACCGTTTGAAAACCCGGTCCACGTCGAAGGTTTTACCGACAATGTGCCGATCAGCACCGCGCAGTACCCGACCAACTGGGAGCTGTCCTCGGCCCGTGCCGCCAGCATCGTGCGCATGCTCGCGATGCAGGGTGTGAATCCCGGGCGCCTGGCGTCGGTGGGGTATGGCGAGTTCCAGCCGGTGGCCAATAACGCCACCCTGGAAGGCCGCGCGCGCAACCGTCGGGTGGTGTTGGTCGTCTCACGCAACCTGGATGTGCGCCGTAGCCTGACCGGCACCGGCACCGCCAATGCAACACCGGATGCGGCCTTGAGGCGCGCTGGCACACAAACTGCACCGGCCCCTGCAAAGCCGCCGGTTCGGCAGAGTGCCGTCAATTCTCCGTCACCGGCTCAATAACCTATGCAATGTCTCGGTCGCGCACGTGCCCACCGGGAGGAACCATCCGAATGAGAGTCTGGGCAGTTGCCAATCAAAAAGGTGGAGTCGGCAAGACCACCACCTCCATCGCTTTAGCCGGCTTGCTGGCCGAGGCGGGCAAGCGTGTGGTCGTGGTCGACCTCGACCCCCACGGCTCGATGACCAGCTATTTCGGTTACGACCCGGACGCGCTGGAGCACAGCAACTATGACCTGTTCCTGCACAAGGGCAGCGTGCCGAGCGACTTGCCCGGCCAACTGCTGCTGCCGACCAGTAACGAGAGCATTTCCCTGCTGCCGTCCAGCACCGCGCTGGCCACCCTTGAGCGCCAGTCGCCGGGGCAGAGCGGCCTGGGCCTGGTGATCGCCAAGACCCTGGCGCAACTGTGGCAGGACTTCGATTACGCGATCATCGACAGCCCGCCGTTGCTCGGCGTGCTCATGGTCAATGCCTTGGCGGCCAGCCAGCAGTTGGTGATCCCGGTGCAGACCGAGCACCTGGCGGTCAAAGGCCTGGAACGCATGGTCAGCACCCTGGCGATGATCAACCGCTCGCGTAAACAGGCGCTGCCGTACAGCATCGTGCCGACCTTGTTCGATCGCCGTACCCAGGCGTCCCTGGGCACGTTGCGCGTATTGCGTGACGCGTATCCGCAGACCATCTGGAACGGCTACATCCCGGTGGACACGCGCCTGCGCGATGCCAGCCGCGCCGGGCTGACGCCTTCGCAGTTCGACGGTAAAAGCCGTGGTGTGTTGGCCTACCGCGCATTGCTCAAGCACCTGCTGTCCCAGCAGCTTGTTGCGCAGGTGGCGTGATGAATCGTCCTGTCGAACTTAAGACCCGGCCGCAACTGGCACTGGAATCCTACCTGGATGCCTTGTTGCAGGAAGCCACTGCAGAAGAATTGCCGGAACCGATCCTGGTGCTGGAGCCAGCGGTAGAAGAACCGTCGTCCAGTACCCTGGATGAGTTCCAGTTGGCCGTATTGGAAGAGCAGGCGCGTGATGCCTACGTCGCGCCGGTGATCGTGCCGGTCGCCGTCCCGGTGGTCATGCCCGTCGCGCCGGTGGTGGTCGAGCCCGTGGTGGAAGTGCACCTGCCACCGAATATTACGCCGCCGCCCGTGAGCGGCGATGGTCGTCCGGCCTGGGCGGCGGAGCCTTTCGAATGCCTGCTGTTCGACGTCGCCGGCTTGACCCTTGCGGTGCCGCTGGTGTGCCTGGGCTCGATCTACTCCCTGGCCGGCCAGGAACTGACGCCGCTGTTCGGGCAACCGGAGTGGTTCCTCGGAATCCTGCCGAGCCAGGCCGGTAATCTCAAGGTGCTGGACACCGCGCGCTGGGTGATGCCCGATCGCTACCGCGACGACTTCCGCCAAGGCCTGCAATACGTGATCTCGGTGCAGGGTTACGAGTGGGGGCTGGCGGTGCATCAAGTCAGCCGCTCGTTGCGCCTGGACCCTAACGAAATCAAATGGCGCAGCCACCGGGGCCAGCGGCCTTGGTTGGCGGGCACTGTAATCGAACACATGTGCGCGTTGCTCGACGTCGCCGAACTGGCCGAGTTGATCGCCAGCGGTGCCGTCAAGTCGATGCCCGTGAACATACGCAGTTGATTGAACAATAAGGGCCGCACGCGAGTGCGGTCGACGAAGCACACACGCCGTTCGTAACGGCATTTGAAGGGGTCATGGGTATGAATAAGTCAGCATCTGCACAAGGTTTGGATGATCCGATCCTGCAATGGGTTACCTTCAAACTGGACAACGAAACCTACGGCATTAACGTGATGCGCGTGCAGGAAGTGCTGCGCTACACCGAGATCGCCCCGGTTCCAGGTGCGCCGAGCTACGTGCTGGGCATCATCAACCTGCGCGGCAACGTGGTGACGGTGATCGACACCCGCCAGCGTTTTGGCCTGGATACCGTCGAAGTCAGCGACAACACCCGTATCGTCATCATCGAAGCCGACAAGCAAGTGGTCGGGATCATGGTCGACAGCGTGGCCGAAGTGGTTTACCTGCGCCAATCGGAAGTGGAAACCGCGCCGAACGTGGGTAACGAGGAATCAGCCAAGTTCATTCAGGGCGTTTGCAACAAGAACAACGAACTGCTGATTCTGGTTGAGCTGGACAAGATGATGAGCGAAGAAGAGTGGTCGGATCTGGAGAACATCTGATTGTTCCTTGAAGCAGCAGTGATTGTCCTGGCCCTGCTGTGGGCCGGGACGCTGGCGTTTATGCTGCGCTATGTGCGCCAGCAGCGAGAATTGGCCATGCAACAGGCCGAGCGCGATGCGCTGCGCGACCGGCGCATTCTGGAGTTGGTCAAGCGGGTTGATCACTTCCAGCAAAGTGCGGTGAGGGTCGGGGATGAGGTGCATGAACTGCGCGCCATCCTCGCGCCGTTGCCGGACAAGCTGGCGCAGATTGAGCAGCGCGACCCTGCGAGCCTGTCGTTTGCCCAGGCAGCGAAGCTGGTGGGCATGGGTGCGACGGTGGATGAACTGACCCAATCCTGCGGTTTGACTCAGGCTGAGGCGCAATTGATGAGCAAATTGCACAAAAACTGAGGATTAATTTTCACACCTGAAAAACCGCTATAACCCTTGAGTTAGAGCGTTGCAATGTGACAGTCATGGCGGTCTGCAGTGGCCGCTTTTGCGAATCAAGTCACAGTGCCATGTTTTGCTGGGGCACTTTTGTGTCGTTGTGGTGACAAAGCCTGCGCATGTAGGAAGTTTCACTCACAAGGATGCGAAATGTCTCTCGTCGCTGTATCTAGAACAAAACCATCAGTTTTGCTGCAGTCGTGCGTTTCCACCTGTACTGCAGTTGGTTTGCTAGCCAGCGCGGCTGCGTTTGCGGCCGAGCCGCAAGCGCCGGCCCAGCAATTGATCCAGCAGCAACAGCGCGAGCGTGCACAACGCGAGCAGCTGGAACCGTCGCCCGACGTTCGCCTGCAAGCGCCCCAAGACACCGAAGCCAGCCTGCGCCTGCCGCGTGATGAAACGCCGTGCTTCAAGATCGACCGCGTGGTGCTCAGTGGCGACCAGGCCGAGGATTTCCAGTGGGCCCTGCGTGCCGCCAACCCGTCCGATGATCCAGTGCAAGGGCGTTGTGTTGGCGCGCGCGGGATCAACCTGACCATGAAGCGCATCCAGAATGCGATCATCGCCAAAGGTTTTATTACCACCCGCGTGCTGGCCCAGGCCCAGGACTTGAATCAGGGCACCCTGTCCCTGGTGGTGGTGCCCGGCCGGATCAAACACATCCGTTTTGCCGCCGGCACCTCGGCCCGCGCCAACTATTGGAATGCGATGCCCGCGTCCGATGGCGATGTGCTGAACCTGCGCGACATCGAACAGGCGCTGGAAAACTTCAAGCGCGTGCCCACCGCCGAAGCCGACGTACAGATCACCCCCGCCGAAGGCGCCGATGCGCAGCCAGGTGAAAGCGATGTGGTGATCGCCTGGAAGCAGGCCGTGCCCGTGCGGGTCAGCCTGTCGGTGGACGACTCCGGCAGCAAGCAGACCGGCAAGTACCAGGGCAACGTCGCGCTGTCGCTGGATAACCTGGCGACCCTCAACGACCTGTTCTACATCAGCTTCAACCACGACCTCGGCGGCGGCGAAAGCGGCGACCGTGGGTCCAAGGGCCACACCATTCACTACTCGGTGCCCTACGACTATTGGCAGTTGAGCCTGACCTCCAGCGAATACGACTACCACCAGACGATCGCCGGGGTGAACCAGGCGTATTCCTACAGCGGCCGCAGCCGGACCAATGAGGTGCAGCTGTCGCGCGTGATCTATCGCGACGCGGTGCGCAAGACCACCGTGTCCCTCGGTGGCTGGAGCCGTACCTCCAGCAACTACATCGAAGACACCGAAATCGAATTTCAGCGCCGGCGCATGGCCGGTTGGCAGGCCGGGATCAATCACCGTGAATTCATCGGTGCGAACACCCTCGACCTTGGCGTCGGCTATCGCCGTGGCACCGGTGCGCGCGATGCCTTGCGCGCACCCGAGGAAGAAAACGGCGAAGGCACGTCGCGCTCGCAGATCATTACCGCCAACGCGCAATTGCAAGTGCCGTTCAGCGTCGGCCAGCAGAAGCTGCGTTACATCGGCGGCTGGCGCGGCCAATGGAATCGCACGCCGCTGATTCCCCAGGACCGCTTTTCAATCGGTGGGCGCTACACCGTGCGCGGCTTTGATGGCGAGCAGATTCTGTCGGCGGAACGCGGCTGGACCTTCAGCAACGACCTCGGCCTGAGCCTGGGCAACACCGGTCAGGAACTCTATCTGGGCGTGGATTACGGCCAGGTTGGCGGGCATTCCACCGAGTACTTGCTGGGTCGCCGGCTGGCCGGTGCGGTGGTAGGCCTGCGCGGCGGCTACAAGCAGTTTTCCTATGACATCTACACCGGCAAACCTCTGGAAAAACCCAAGGGTTTCCAGACTGCCGACGTGACCAGTGGCTTCAGCGCCAACTGGTCATTTTGAAGGAGGCCAGCATGTCGGATGACACCCTCGAAGTGCTCGCGCCCACGGGGCCCGACAGTCCCATCGACGAAGCCCAGGTGTTGGGTTCGGCGGTGTGGTTGTGGATGCACTCGGCGGCGCATCGCGATGCGCCATTGCACAGCCTGTCGACCCTGTTGCTGCCGGCGATCAAGCGCCGTCAGTTCATCCTGATCAGCGAAGCGGGGCGCCCGGTGTTTTTCCTGTCGTGGCTCAACCTCAGTGCCGAGGCCGAGGCGCGCTACCTGCGCGAACCAGCCGTCTGCCTGCCTGCCGCGGATTGGGACAGCGGCGACCGCCTGTGGATCAACGACTGGGTCGCGCCGTTCGGGCATACCCGACGAGTCAGCGGCCTGTTGCGACGGCGGCTGTGGCCCGGGCGGATCTTCCGTTCGCTGTACCACCGAGGCGATGAGCGCGGACTGCGCGTCATGAATTTCCAGGGTATCGCCGTCCTGGACCTGGAGGCGCAAGCCTGGTTTGCCACTCACCCGTTACCCAGCGACGCGCTCTGATCAGCCACCGCGCAAAGGACTTGCATGAATAAGCATCTGTATCGAATTGTTTTCAACCAGGCTCGCGGCCTGCTGATGGTGGTGGCCGAAAACGTCAAGAGCGCGTGCAAGGCTCCCGGCACGACCGGCGCCGTAGCGCGCCCGGGTACGGCGGTTGCCACGCTGACGCCGCTGCGGTTTGCGCTGATGCTGGGCATGGGCTGGGTCGCGCTGGCGGCGCCGGTACAAGCGCAGGTGGTGGTCGATGGCTCCGCACCGGCGGGCCAGCGCCCGACCATCGGCGCCGCCGGCAACGGCACCACGGTGGTGGACATCACCCGGCCAAGCGGTGCGGGCGTGTCGCGCAACACCTACACCCAGTTCGACGTGGACAAGCGCGGGGTGATCCTCAACAACGGCGTGACCAACAGCCAGACTCAACTGGGCGGGTGGATCGAAGGCAACCGCAACCTGGCCAACGGCAGCGCACGGGTGATTCTCAACGAGGTCAATTCGAGCAACCCTAGCCAGTTGCGCGGCTTTGTCGAAGTGGGGGGCTCCAAGGCGCAGGTGGTAATTGCCAACCCGTCGGGCATCACCTGTGAAGGCTGCGGGTTTATAAACGCCGACCGCGCGACCCTGACCACCGGGCGCGCGCAGTTCGAGAACGGCCTGATCAGCGGCTATGAAGTCTCGGGCGGCAAGATCAGCATCGGCGGCGAAGGCATGGACACCAGCCGCGCCGACTACACCGAAATCATCGCGCGCACCGTCGAGGTGAACGCGGGCATCTGGTCCAAAGACTTGACCATCAAGGCCGGCACCACCGGCGCGGCACCGACCGACACGCCAACCGTCGCCATCGACGTGGCGCAGTTGGGCGGCATGTACGCGGGCAAGATCACCTTGGTCGGCAATGGCGCAGGCGTGGGCGTGCGCAATGCCGGGCAGATCGGCTCCAGCGCCGGTGAAGTGGTGATCGGCACCGACGGCCGGATCGAAAACCACGGCCAGATCAGCAGCGCCACCGATTTGACCGCCCGCGCCGACAAGGGCATCGACAACGACGGCACGCTGTACGCCCAAGGCAACCTGGCCGTGCACACCGCTGGTGATATCGACAACCGTGGCATCGTGTCCGCCCAGGGCAATGCCGCGCTGACCGCCACCGGCGCCAATTCAGCGATTCGCAGCCACGCAGGTTCCGCATTGGCCGCGGGCGTGGACAGTACCGGCAAGCTCGGCAGCAGCGGTTCGCTGACGCTGACCTCGGCTGGCACCTTGACCGCCAAAGGCCAGAACCTCGCCGCGCAGACTCTCAAGGCCAGCGCCGCCCAGGTCGACCTGAGTGACAGCCAGACGTCCGCCCAGACCGTTGAGTTGACCAGCACCGCCGGCAATCTCGACTTGCGTCGCAGCCGCGTCACCGCCGGCCGCGCCCTCACGGCCGACGCTAACCAGAGCGTGCTCAGCGATGCTGCACAGGTAGGCGCGGCACAGATCAGCGTGACCGCGCTGGACCTGTCCAACGTCGGCGGCAAGTGGGTGCAGACCGGCAGCAACGGTATGCAGATGACCGTCGCGCGCAGCCTCGACAACAGTGGCGGTACGCTGTCCAGCGGTGGCGCCCTCGTCGTCAGCGCTGACACCCTGAACAACGCGGATGGCCTGGTGCAGTCGGGTGGCCTTGGCGACTTGTCCGTCACCGCGCGCCAGCACCTGAACAATCAGAAGGGCAAGCTGGTCACCGCCGCGCAATTGACCCTCGACGGCGGCACCCTGGACAACAGCAGCGGGCAGATCACCGCCGGCGGCGCGCTGGGGATCAAGGCCGCGCAGTTGAACAACGCCAATGGCACCGTCGCGGCCACGCAAACCTTGACGGTCAAGACCGACAGCCTGCAGAACCAGGGCGGCACCCTCGGTTCGGTGGCCGCCGACCTGATCCTCAACAGCGACACCAGCGTGCTCGACAACCGTGGCGGGCGTCTGGAGGCAGCCAAGGCGCTGACCCTCAATGCACTCGGCCTGAACAACCAAGGTGGGGTGATCACCGGCGCGCAACTGCTGCTCAATACCCAGGGCCAGCAACTCGACAACAGTGCAGGCACCGTTAACGCCAGCGACACGCTGAGCGTCGACAGCGGCGCGTTGATCAACGACGGCGGCATCATGCAGGCCAAGTCGGACCTGCGCGTGGATACCCACGGCCAACAGCTGAGCAACCGCAATTCCGGCAGCACCGGCGGCATCCTCGGCCAGCGCGACGTCACCGTGCGCGCCGGTCAAGTGTTCAACGACCAAGGCTTTATCGGCAGCGCGCGCACCCTGGACATCAACGCCCAGCAACTGAGCAACCAGGCGGGCTTGTTGCGCGCCGACGGGCATCTGTTGCTGACCGCCGCGAGCGTGGACAACAGCGCGACCCAGGGCGCGAACCAGGGCATCAAGGGCCAGAGCGTCGATCTCGACACCGATACGCTGACCAACCGCGCTGGCTCAATCGTGTCCGACACCACGCTGAACGTGAAGGGCAGCGGCAGCGTGGACAACGACGCGGGCATCCTCTCGGCGGGCAGCGTGCTGACCCTGGCCGATCGCAATCCGGCGCAGAAAAGCCTGGCCATCAACAACGGCGCGGGCACCCTGATTGGGGGCCAGTCCGTGTTGCTCGATAGTGCCAATTACAGCGGCGCCGGCAAGGTCCAAAGCCTCGGCGACCTGACCTTCCGGTTGACTCAAAACTTCATCAACAGCGGCCTGGTGCAGAGCAACGGCGACCTGTCGCTGCAGACTGGCGGCACGATGACCAACCAGGGGGCGGTGCAGTCCGGCGCGCTGGTGCGCGTGGATGCCGGCGCTATCGACAACGGTGCCAACGGCGTGATCAGTGGGCGGCGTGTGCAGGCCAACGCGGTCAACCAATTCGACAACCGTGGCGTGGTCGACGGCGAGACGACCCGCCTCAGTGCTGCGACCCTGAACAACCTCGGTACCGGGCGCCTCTACGGTGATCATTTGTCGATCACCGCCGGTACGCTCAACAACATCCTCGAAGGCGCAACGGCGGCGACCATCGCGGCACGCAACCGCCTGGATATCGGCGCTCAGGTCATCAACAACCGTGAGCACGGACTGATCTTCAGCGCCGGCGATACGGTGATCGGCGGCTTGCTTGACGCCAACGACCAGGCCAGCGGCCAGGCACAGGTGCTCAACAATGCGAGCGCCACCGTCGAAGCCCTGGGCCATCTGAGCGTCAACGCCAAGCAGATCAACAACACCAACGAACACTTCGCCACCGACCGCGTGCTGGTGTCCAACCAAGTGCTGCAGGAGTACCTGCTGTCGGGCTCGACCAACCGTTACACGCCGGACCAGATCTCGCTGTACAACGACGAGGTGCTGCACCTGGTCACGCCGGAAGGCTACGGCACGCGCTGGAACCGCTATGACTACACGCGCAGCGTCACCGAGACGCAAATTGTCAGCTCCGACCCTGCGCAGATGCTTGCCGGTGGCAACCTCACGTTGATCGCCGACCAGGTGCTCAACGACAAGAGCCGGATCATTGCCGGGCAGGCGCTCAACGGCAGCATCGGCCAAGTGATCAACACCGAAGTGACCGGCGAACGGGTCACGGCCGACAACGGCAGCGTGGCCAATTACTATCGCATCCAGCGCAAGGGCCGTGACCGCCAGGGCGTCGGCCTGACCGGTTATACGCCGGCGCCGCTGATCGAGCAGATCTCCCTTAAACCCACGGTGTACACCGAGTACGCGGCCATCAACGGCAGCGGCACCCAGGTTGGCGCGCTGGTTCTGGCCAACGTTACCGACAGCACTGCGGGTACCGGTGAGCTGGCGGGCGCTGGCCGCACCCACGCCGTGAGCCCGATCAGTGAAGTGAAGGCACTGACCCAACTGGACGCGGCAGGCGCGGTGGAGCAGATCCGCACGGGTGGTTTCAACCCCGACCTGCCCAACAGCAGCCTGTTCCAGACCAACCCGAACAGCACCGCCGGTTATCTGGTGGAGACCGACCCGCGCTTCGCTAACTACCGCAAGTGGTTGTCTTCGGACTACATGCTCGGGCGCCTGAACCTCGACCCGGCGGCCACGCAGCAGCGTCTCGGCGACGGCTTCTACGAACAGAAGCTGATCCGTGAGCAAATCGCGCAACTCACCGGCCGGCGCTTTCTCGACGGCTACGCCAGTGATGAGGAACAGTATCGCGGCATGATCGACAGCGCCGTGACCCTGGCGGATCAGTGGAAACTGATTCCTGGTGTCGCCCTGACCGCCGAACAAATGGCGCAGTTGACCAGCGACATCGTGTGGCTGGTGTCCAAGGACGTCACGCTGGCGAGCGGTGAAGTCCGTCAGGTGCTCGTGCCGCAAGTCTATGTGCGGGTTCGCGAAGGTGATCTGGATGGCTCCGGCGCACTGATGGCTGGGCGCACGTTGAACCTTGATGTGCGCGGTGATTTGGTGAACTCCGGCAGCCTGTCCGGGCGCGATGGCGTGAACATCAGCGTGCAGAACCTCGACAACCTCGGCGGCCGTATCCAGGGCAACGACGTGGCCCTGACCGCCAGCCAGGACATCAACAACATCGGCGGCCTGATTAGCGCCAACAGCCGTCTGGCCCTGAGCGCCGGCAACGACATCAATGTGCGCTCGGTCACCACCGACAGCGAGAGCGATCAGGGCACCCGCACCGGCTTGTCGCGGGTGGCGGGGTTGTACGTGTCGGCACCGGCGGCGAACCTGATTGCCACCGCCGGCAACGATATCAACCTGCAAGCCGCGCAAGTGAGCAACACCGGCGTCGGCGGCAAGACGTCGCTGGTGGCGGGCAACGACATCACCCTGACTACAGTGAAAGAGTCCTACACCCAGTCCAACCAGTGGGATGGCGACAACTGGCGCAAGGAAGCCGGACGCAATGAAGTCGGCAGTTCGGTGCAGGCCAACGGCGATGTTCGCGTGGGCGCCGGGCGTGACGTGCAGGTGCGCGGGGCGATGGTCAACAGCGACGCGGGGGCTGTTGCTGTGAGTGCGGTGCGCGACATCAATGTCGAGGCCGGCGAGCGCTTCAACAGCGCCGACGAAGCGCACAAGGTCAAGGGCAGCAACGGGATGTTTTCGAGCAAGACCACCACCACCCGCGACACGGTCAGCCAGACCACCGCACAGGCCTCGACCTTCAGTGGCGAGCAGGCGGTGATGCAGGCCGGCAACAACATCACGATTACGGGTAGCAACGTGGTTTCCACATCGGGCACGGTGCTGGCGGCGGGCAACGACATCAAGGTATTGGCAGCCACCGAGCAACTTGACGAAAAACACATGAAGGATGTGAAGACCAGCGGTATGTTCAGCGGGGGCGCCATTGCCGTCACCGTTGGTTCCAAGCAACAGACCAATAAAGACAGTAGTCAGCAGACTACGGCGGCCGCGAGTAACATTGGCGCAACCGACGGCAACGTGCTGATCAGCGCCGGCGGCGAATACCGTCAGGTGGGCAGCAATGTAAACGCGCCCAATGGCGATGTGTCGATCGACGCGTCCGAGGTCAATATCCTCGAAGCGCGCAACCTCAGTGCGCAGCAGCAGGAGCAGCGCTTCAAGCAGACCGGCGTGAGCCTGACCCTGACCAACCCGATCGTGAGTGCGGTACAGACCGGCCAGCGCATGAACAAAGCCGCTGAACGTACCGATGACAAACGTATGAAAACTTTGGCGGCGCTGAGTACTGTGTGGGCCGCCAGCGATGCGCACACTCAGGTCATGGCTGACCCGGCGGCGGCGGGCGGTATCAACTTGAGCATTGCCCTGGGCATGAACAAGAGCGAGAGCAAAAGCGAGCAGACCAGCAACACCGCAGCCGCTTCGACGGTCGCGGCGGGAGGGGATGTGACGATCGTGTCCTCGGGCGGCACGCGCAACAACAACCTGACCGTGCAGGGCAGTGAGATCACGGCGGGCAACAATGCGTTGTTGAAAGCTGACGGCAACATCCTGCTGGCGGGTGCGCAGAACACCATCGAGCAACACAGCACCAACAAAAGCGTCAACGGCAGCCTTGGCATCGGCATCTCGTTTGGTAGCGAGAAAAACGGTCTGAGCTTCAACGCGTCCGCCTCTCAGAGCCGTGGCAATGCCGATGGCAATGACTTGGTGTGGAGCAATACCCACGTGACTGCCGGCAAAGAGGTCAGTCTGATTTCCGGTAAGGACACCACCCTGCGTGGTGCGGTGGTGTCGGGTGAGACGGTCAAGGCCGATATCGGCGGCGACCTGAATGTCGAGAGCCTGCAGGACACCAGCACCTTCGCGTCCGAGCAGAAGAGCATGAGCGCCGGGATCAGCATCTGTATCCCGCCGGTCTGTGCCGGTGCGGCGACCGCTAGCTTCAGCTCCACCAACGCCAAGCAGAAGTCCAACTTTGCCAGCGTGATCGAACAATCGGGCATACGTGCCGGCGACGGTGGTTTCGACATCAACGTGCGCGGCAATACCGACCTCAAGGGTGGCGTGATCGCCAGTTCCGACAAGGCCATTGCCGACGGCAAAAACAGCCTGACCACCGGCACGCTGACGGTGTCCGACATCCACAACGTGTCCGAAGCCAGCGCCAAAACTTCAGGCGTCGACCTGAGTTCGGACATGCTCGACGGCAAACTGGGCACGGCCAAGGCGCTGCTCGCCAACAGCATCAACAACGGCTCGGACTCCGACTCCGCCGACAGCGACACCCGCAGCGCGATCAGCGCCGGCACCTTGGTGATCACCAATGCCGAGCGCCAGCGTGTGGTTGGCGGCATGACGGTTGACCAGACAATTGCCAACCTGAACCGCAACACCGAGGCCGCCCATGTCGCCGTGGGACGGTTGGATGTGGCGGAAATGGGGCGCAAGGTAGCGGCTGAGCAGGAGATCAAGCGTGAGTTCTATCATCAGGTCTCGCTGCTGGCGGATGAGGCGTATCGCAAGATCTTTATCGAGAAGGCGCGGGTGTATGAGGTCTCGAAGGACAAGGAGGGCAAAGTTCAACGTCGCGAACTGAGCGACGAAGAGAAAATGAACCTCAAGAAAGGGCCGGACGGCAAAGTGCATATCGCCAACAACGGCATTTTCAATGATGCCGACGCTGCGGCCAAATACGCCGAGCAGCACAGTTCGGCTGATAGCGGGCCGCAATACTTGATCCACTTCGAGCAAGCCAACAACTTCACTTCCGAGCTGATGATCGCTGCTTATCAGAAGAATCTGGAGAATGATTTCTGGGGGTTGTCCAATGCAACGGTGCAAACCAAAGACTACATGACGCAGTTCGGCCAGAGCGGGTTGCACATCGATGGTCACAGCCGGGGCACGTTGACCACTGGCAGCGCCATGGAGTCGCTGGCCCGTGATCCGGCCAACGTGGGCATTCTCGGCAAAACGTCGATGAACTTCTTCGGTGCTGCCTACAGCGTGCAGAAGGCCGACTCGTTGTTAGGGGTCTTACAGAGTCGTTCAGGGGTGAGCTCCGAATCACAGCGCGAGGCGATGGAGCTGCGCTACCAGAATCACAATCTCGATCCGGTTGCGCGCTTGCCGCTCGTAGGGTTCAACCCCGCTACGGGCGGTACGGTCCCGGACGGCAGCGTGCGTGTATGGGAATGGCTGAAAGTGCTTGGCGGCGATAAGACAGTGCACAACTGCTACGGCAATGGAGGGCCCGCCTGCAAGCCCTTCTGGAAAGATTCAACCGATGGCGTTCCACACTTTAAGCGCGCCGGAGAATAAGGAAGAACGTTATGTTGAGAAGTACGTTGCTGTTGACTATTGGCGCTGTGTTACTGACCGGCTGCACGGGGAGGGGCTTTCAACCGCCGCCGCCGGAATTCACCAATTGGAAAAAAAGTGGGGTCTCCCAAGAAGGCGTCAAGAGTGCGATGAGAGCTTGCGGGTATATCAACCTGACAGGCACGGGGGACACAACGCCTATTGACCAGGTACTCACACAGTTTTATTGCATGAAAGACTCGGGTTTCAAGCGCACAGATAACATTGACCTGTGCAAAGAAGGCCGCATTGGTGAATCACCGGTGTGCGAAGGCCGCCGTTAATCGATCACTGAAAGGTCGCAGGGAATGAACGATTTACGCAAACCTTAAGGAACACCCCTATGTCCAGGAGCGGGCTGCTGTTGAGTGTTTGCGCTGTACTGCTGGTCGGCTGCACAGGCAGGGGTTTTCAGCCGCCGCCGCCTGATTTTGTCTATTGGCAAAAGAGTGGGGTCTCTGTAGAGGGCGTCAAGAGCAGTATGCTCGCGTGCGGGTACGAGAATGTGGCGGGCACGGGCGGCGGCTCAATCGATGAGCGGCTTAGGAGCTTCTACTGCATGAAAGATGCGGGCTTCACACGCAAAGATAACTTGGACATGTGCAAGCTTGGCCGTATCGGCGAATCACCGGTGTGCGAAGGCCGTCGGTAACCCATCCCTAAAAGGAAGCAAGGAATGAACGATTTACGCAATGGACTGTACGGCGTCGCGCTGGCATTGGCGGCGACAGGGTTGGGCGGTTGCGCCTCGTCGATGACGGTCACCGGCGAGCCGGGGGTGAGGATGGGCCAGAGCTATGCACAGGTGCTCGCGGTGGTCAGCCGCAACAACGCCGTGACCAAGCAGGTCGATGGCGAAGGCTTCCGGGCGGAGGGTTACTCGTCGATGTTCAAGGACTGCCGCATCAAGTACTTCATCTTTCAGGGCGCCGATGGCTTGCAGCAGGTGAAGTACGAGCCCGCACCGCAGTTGTCGGTCAGCCAGAATTGCCGTCAGCCGTAAACAGCCCTTTATTCCTTTGCGAGTTGACTGCTGATGAGCGTTTTACGTGGGGTTCCCGTGGCGTTGCTGGTGCTGCTGACAGGCTGCGGCCAAGTGGCGAATATCCGTTCCTTGTCCACCGGCTACGTCGCACCAACGACTGGCGAGACTGCCCGTGTGCGGTTGATCACCGATGGTCTGGTGCGCGCGGTGCCGGGGCGTGATTGCCTGGACTGGAATGTACCGGGCGCTGGGGTGATGGCGTCGACGAAAGCGGGCTTCCCCGATCACAACGGCGAGAGCCTGGGCATGCCTGGGCCGATTTACTCGTGGGCGGCTGCCGTATCGTCGGAGTTGGTGGTGCCGGCGAACACCCCGATCGCGTTTCATTACTTGGGGAAACTGCAGTATTCCCGGCAATGCTCCAGCACCATGACCTTTGTGCCTCGGCCGGGGATGGACTACATGGTGCAGGCGTCCATCTATGCGAGCTGTTCGTTCCAGCTGCACGAGCTGCCGCCGGGCGGTAAGCAATGGGTCGAGGTGGAGCCTGCGCCCAAGGGCAAGGTGTCGATGTGCAACGCGATGGATAATTTCTAGCGAGCCAATTATTTTTCGACCTTAATGACTTTTTCCTACTCCTCAAAGGTCAACATCCTTCAAGCACCATTGACTCCAGGAGTACGCCCCCCATGACCACCCCCAAGGCACTGTTGATCCTTCACGGCAAGCAAGCCCTCAACGAGGACGTACGCGCGGCCGTGCTGGCCCGGCGCGAGTTGGGTTTGGAGCTGGCGGTGCGGGTGACGTGGGAGGGCGGTGACGCTCAACGGCTGGTCAAGGAGGCTGTGGACGGCGGTTACACCCACATCATTGCCGGCGGCGGCGACGGCACGTTGCGCGACGTGGCCGAAGCCATGGCCCAGGCCAAGAGCGACGCCAGCCTGGTGCTGATGCCCCTGGGCACCGCCAATGATTTTGCCAAGGCTGCCGGCGTGCCGTTGGAGCCTGCCCAGGCCCTGGCATTGCTGGATGTGCCCCCTAGGGCAATCGACCTCGGCCAGGTCGGCGGGCAGATTTTCCTGAACATGGCCACTGGCGGCTTTGGTAGCCAGGTCACGGCCAATACCTCCGAAGATTTGAAGAAAGTCCTCGGCGGCGCTGCTTATCTGTTTACCGGCCTGACGCGCTTCAGCGAGTTGAAGGCCGCCTACGGTGAGCTGGAAGGACCGGACTTTCACTGGAAGGGCGAGTTGCTGGCGCTGGGCATCGGCAACGGCCGCCAGGCGGGCGGGGGGCACATACTGTGCCCCGGCGCATTGGCCGATGATGGTTTGCTCGACATCAGCATTCTGCCGGCGCCTCAGGAAGTGGTCGGCACGCTGCTCAATCTGGTGAGCGACGGTGGGATCGACAACATGTTCGTACGGGCGCGCCTGCCGTGGGTCGATATCAAGGTGGCGCAGGGCTTGTACATCAACCTCGATGGCGAGCCGCTGGAAGGTGACGACCTGCACTTCGAGGCGTTGCCCAAGGCGCTTCGCGTGCATTTGCCGGTGGATTCGCCCCTAGTCGTCCAGGCTGATGATCTGCTCGCGCACAGCGAATAACACCAGGCCTGCCACATCAAATATCTGCAGACGCTTCATGATTTGCGAACGGTGGGCTTCTACGGTCTTGATGCTCAGGCCCAGGCCGTGGGCGATCTCACGGGTGGATTTGCCGCGCACGATCAGGCGCAGGATCTCCAGTTGGCGTGCCGTGAGGTTATGGCTTTGACCGGCGGGCGTGATCGGCCCCTGGCTGCGCACCAGCGCCTGGTTGATCACGGTGTGGGCGATCGCCGGGCTCAGGTAGCGCTCGTTGTTGCGCAAGGCCTGCAGCGCGTGTTCCAGCTCATTGGCGGTAGTGTCCTTGAGCAGGTAGCCATGGGCACCGGCTTGCAGCGCGCGCATGATCAACTCCGGGTCGGTGTGCATCGACAGGATCAGCACCTTGCTCTTGGGGTGCGCACTCTTGAGTTGCTTTAAAGCGTCGAGGCCGCCGGTGTGCTTCATCGACAGGTCCAGCAGCACAATGTCCGGCAGCAAGCGATTGAACTGCTCCAGCAACTGGGCGCCATCGCTGGCTTCGCCCGTCACCGTGTAGCCGGGAATATCCTGGATCAGCGCACGCACGCCGGCCCTGATCAGGGCATGATCGTCCACCAGAAGTAATGTGCAGGTCACTCGATAACCTTAGGGGCGCTGGCCCGTTCGAGGGCGCGGGGCGCCCAGGGGAAGAGCGCTTCGATGCGCGTCCCGTTGCCTGGCTGGCTGCTCACGGACAATGTGCCGCCAAGCTGATCAACCCGCTCGGACATGCCGGCCATGCCCCGCTGGCCTTCCAGGCTGGGATTGATGGCGGGCAAAAAACCCTGGCCGTCATCACAAATGCTCAGCGACAGGCCTTCGGGTAGACGTTGCAGGCGCACCAGCAGGTTGTGTGCCTGGGCGTGGCGCAGCATGTTGGTGACGGCTTCCTGGGTGATGCGAAAGGCCGCCACGGCCATTTCTTCCGGGATGCCGGTCAGCCGTTGCTGGCATTCCAGGCTCCAGTGCACCGGGGTGTTTTCCAGGGTCTTGAGCAGGTGCGCGCGCAGGCTGGCTTCCAGGCCCAGGCTGGCGAGCTGTCGGGGGTTGAGGATGGCAGAGACGTCGCGCACCTTGGCCAGGGTCTCGTTCAAGGTATTGCACAAGACGTTGCACTGGGTTTGCAGCTCATCCGGCATACGGCGCTTGAGCCATTCGCTTTGCAGCTTGGCGGCGGTCAGCAGTTGCCCGATGTCGTCATGCAGTTCGCGGCTGAGGCGGTGGCGTTCGTTTTCCTGCACTTGCAGCAGGCGATCGGCCAATTCCTGGGGCTGGAACTTGATGGATTTGCGCGAGTACCACTGTTGCAGGCCTACCACCAATAAGGTGGCCAGGTTGAGCAGCAGTACCATCAGCGGCAGCGGTGCGGAATGGGCGTAGGCCCACAGGCTCAGCAGCAGTGAGCCAAGGCATAGCGTGAGGATCAAACGGCGTGCATTGCTGCGGGACGCGGACCTTGCGATGAATGTCTTGAGGCTGGCATGCATAGCGGATGGAGCCAATAAAGGTTCGCTGCGGGAAGACCGGTCGACACTGACCGGGCGCTGTTTGAGATACGTTATTGAATCGTTTTCAAAGTTAATAAATTCAGTCACTTTGAGGGGGTGATAGTACCACTACTCTTACCGTCGGTCGCCAGGCGCCTGTCTGGCGGGATTATCTGAGCGCGCAAATATTCAGGGACGATAGTCCCAAAGTTAATGAAGGGGGGATGTATTACTTCAACAGGAATGTAGAGGTTATGGCTAATTGATATCTACGCGTGCGCCATTCAGTTTCAATGGGTTGGTTAAACCTGTCGTTTTTAGAAAGCTGCGCGTTATTTACGACCTCATAACCGCTCAGGACGAGGGGTGTAAACGCTGCTGCGGTTTATATCTGAAATCCTTTTGTGGGATTTGCAGTGTGACCGTAGCAATCAATGAGGTTTGTTCCGATTCATCCAGTGCCAATAGGCCTGTCTTTGCATCGATAAGCTCCAGTTGCCAGGCCAGCAGTCTCAGGCAGTCTTCCAGGGCGCTCAGGGCCTGATCATGCAGCTGCAACGGGTTTTCGGCGTTGGCGATCACGTATTGGATATGCCGCGAAAATTCGCTGATCGCCTGCAGGGCGAGGCAATCGGCTTTTTCGGCGAGCTTGATCAGGCTGGCTTTCATGCAGTCGATGGCGTCGCTGTCGTTGCGAATCAGATGCAGGTGACTCAGGCACTCTTCCGACTTGGCCAGCAGGTTTTCAGCCTCGTGCAGGAATTCGGGAAGTGCAAGTTGCCACTCGTTACCGTCGTTCATCATGCAAGTCTCCACAACATAAGGTGGGGTGATGAGAGGTCGCATTGGGTGAGTGGCGTAAAACTACTGCTGAAAGATAACTGGAGTCTGTAGGTTGCTTCTGAGCGTTCAGTAGGACGTTTATTTGAATGATGGCGACGGCTGCGCGCGGCCCTCGTGAGCGGGCTCAATTGCACACCTTCAGTTGCCGCGACGTGAGTGTCTGGTAGACCCGTGGAACGAGGGCTTGGGATGGCAAACAAAGCCTGACTCCATTCATGCAATGAGAATGGCGTCACATTAATGACTATTAGATAAAGCGAATATCAGGTTGGGCCTGATTGCTTATAGGGGAATCCCTTACATGTCGGAACTTTACATCGCTTTGAATGTCCGGCAACGCCGATGTACCGCTGTCTGGAGAGGTTCATGCAGTAGAGCATGATGTCAGTGTGACATCAATGAATTTACGTGGCATTTTAGCAGGGGGTCAAGGTCTGGCTTTCGCCGCCGATAACAGCAGTAATGAATTGCACAATCCCTTCGCGCATCTAGCTGCGCACACCAGGAGCTTTTGATGGCCGGCATTCTCGACACAGTAGACCAACGCACGCAACTGGTGGGTGAGAATCGCCTGGAGATCCTCATGTTTCGCCTGGCCGGGCGGCAACTGTTCGCAATCAACGTGTTCAAGGTGCAGGAAGTCCTGCAACTGCCCAAGCTGACCCTGATGCCTCAGCGTCACCCCTTCGTGTGCGGCGTGGTCAACCTGCGTGGCCAGACCTTGCCGGTGATCGACCTGTCCCAGGCCATCGGCATGCGCCCACTGGTACCGGGCCCGAACAGCACCATCATCGTCACCGAGTACAACCGCTCGGTACAGGCGTTCCTGGTGGGTGGTGTGGACCGCATCGTCAACATGAACTGGGAATCCATCCTGCCGCCGCCGACCAGCGCCGGGCGTCAGCACTACCTGACCGCCATCAGCAAGGTCGATGACCAATTGGTGGAGATCATCGACGTGGAAAAAGTCCTCGCCGAGATCGTGCCCTATAACGCCAAAGTTTCCCGTGAAAAACTTGAAGATCCGGTGTTGGAACGTGCCCGTGGTCGCGAAGTGCTGCTGGTGGACGACTCCAACGTCGCCCTGTCGCAACTGCGCGACACCTTGGGTCAACTGGGTGTGAAGATGCACATCGCCAGCGACGGCCTCAAGGCACTGAACATGCTCAAGGCCTGGGCCGACGCCGGCCACGTAATGACCGACAAGCTTCTGATGATCTTCACCGACGCCGAAATGCCCGAGATGGACGGCTACCGCCTCACCACCGAAATTCGCAACGATCCACGCCTGCGCAAGCTCTACGTGGTGCTGCACACCTCGCTGTCTGGCAGCTTCAACGACTCGATGGTGAAGAAGGTTGGGTGCGACAACTTCCTGTCCAAATTCCAGCCCGACAAACTGGTGGATGTGGTGCGCCAGCGACTGATGCTGGACGAAGCCACCGCTTGACCTTAGGGTTGCATCTTTGCCCCTCAGGAATGCAGGCCCATGCTTCGTCTCAGCGCGTTGTACCGTTACCCCTTGAAGTCCGGCAAGGCCGAAACCTTGCAGCACATCGGCCTGGATAAACTCGGGTTGAATGGGGATCGACGCTGGATGCTGGTGGACGAGGCCAGCGGGCGTTTCCTCACGCAGCGGGCGGTGGCGAAGATGAGCCAACTCTCTGCGCTGTGGAACCGCACGGGCGGCCTGACCTTGAGTTCGCCTGGCTATGCGCCGCTGGACGTGGCGCTGCCCGGCAGCGACGCCGAGTTGCGCGGCGTGACCATCTGGCGCGACACCTTGCGCGTACCGGACGCCGGTGATGAAGCTGCCGCCTGGGTCAGCGACTTTATCGGCAAGCCGACACGGCTGGTGCAGATGCCCTTGGACCGCGCCCGCACCACCCAGGCCGGTTTCGGGCGTGATGATGATCAGGTGGCGTTTGCCGATGGTTATCCGTTGCTGCTGATCGGGCAAGCGTCGCTCGACGACCTCTCGCAAAAAATCGGCCGCCCCATGGAGATGCTCCGCTTTCGCCCGAACCTCGTGATCGAGGGCGGCGAAGCTTTCGCGGAAGATGGCTGGAAGCGTCTGCGCATTGGTGATGTGGAGTTTCGCGCCGTGAAACCCTGCTCACGTTGCATTCTCACCACCATCGACCCGCAAACCGGTGAACGCAGCGCCGACCGTGAACCGTTTGTCACGTTGGAGGCTTATCGCAAGACGGAGGACGGCGCGATGTTCGGCCAGAACCTGGTCAACGATGGTAATGGACGCCTGGAAGTGGGCATGCCAGTGACCATTCTCGAATAGCCTTCGGCGCCCATAAAAAATGCCCGTCTCCCACGAGACGGGCATTTTTTTGACCGGGCGAATGCTTAGCCGCGGTACTCGCACAGGTAAGCAGTATCCACGGCGACCTTCAGTTGGAACTTGCTGTTGGCCGGTACGTGGAACTGGCTGCCGGCGGCGAAGGTTTCCCACTCGCTGGCGTCAGGCAGTTTAACGGTCAGGGCGCCGGAGACTACGTGCATGATTTCACGCTGGGCGGTGCCGAATTCGTATTCACCCGGGGCCATCACGCCGATGGTCGCCGGACCTTCTGCGGTGCCGAAAGCGATCGACTTGACGGTGCCGTCGAAGTACTCGTTGACTTTGAACATGGGCGAATCCTCGGAAAAAGGGTCTGGAAAGGTCGGCCAGTATGCCCAAGGGCAGGGGAGCTGCCTAGACCGGTAAAATCAGCGGCAACAGGCGCGCGGTATTGCGTGCATCTTCCAGCGCCCGATGTTGCTGGCCATGGAACTGCATTCCCGCCAATTGAAGGGCGCCATTGAGGCCCAAGGGCTTGTCCAGGCGCCGGGCCTTGGCGAAGCGCTGCTTGAGGTTCACATGAGGTGTCTTGGCGAGTGCACTCACCAGGCTGTTGCGCTGCCATTCGAGCTCAAGCTGCGCGCGGTCATAGTCACCCCAACTCGCCCAGCCTTCCAGGCGCGGTTGATGCTGGCCCAGCCAGCGTTCGAACAGCGTCCACACCTCGGTGATGGGCGCGGCGGTGTCGATATTGGCCTGGGTGATATGGGTCAGCTGGCGGCAAAAGGGCGTCAGCAATGGGCGCCGCAATGGCCGCACAAAGCGCTGGAAGTGGTCCAGTTCGCGGCCCTGGCGGTTCACCAGGCTCGCGCCGATCTCGATGACTTCCATCTCCGTCACGGGCCAGCCGCCTTCATCCGTTGTGGCTTCAAGGTCAATAATCAGCCAATGAGGCATTGTGCAGGTTCCCGTACTCGTCCCTTCCTGATGGGGATAGAGCGTAGCCCGGCCCTGTAGTTCCGCCTAGGGACTATTCGATCTCCAGCAATACCTGCCGATTACGCACCTGATCGCCTGCCATTACCTGCACGGCCTTGATCACACCGTCGATGCCCGCCGTGAGCGGGTGCTCCATTTTCATGGCTTCAAGCACCAGCAGCAGTTGGCCTTTGCCGACACGCTCGCCTGCACGGACCCGCACATCGACAATGGCGCCATCCATCGGCGCCTTGACCGTGCCGCTGCTGGCGTCGGCCTGGCGGCGGGCGACCTGTTGGGTGCGGTTGGTCACGGTCAGGCCAGGTAGCCGTAATTGGTCGCCGTCGAGGTGGTAAGCGATACGGCGCCGGATCCCGTTGAGCACGCGCGTGGCGTAGCGGCCGTCGGTGCTGAGTTGCAGGTCGTCAACGGTGACCGTTTGAAGGTCGCCGTTGACCTCCAGGCGGTATGTCCAGGGGATGCTTGCGTTATTGCGCCATCCCGCCAGACCCAGGGCGTGCTGGTCGGCGCTGTGGTGATAAAACAGCGCGGCGGCCAGGGCAAGCTGTTCTTTCGACGCGGCGGGCGGCGGGATTTCGCGAAAGTGCTCGGCGATAAACCCGGTGCTGAAATGGCCGTCGATAAAGTCCGGTTGCTTGAGCAGATCGGCCAGCAGTTGCTGGTTGGTATTGACGCCCAGCAGCACGGTGTCTTCCACGGCGCGCAGCAGCTTGCGCCGCGCCTCTTCGCGGGTGGCGCCGTGGGCGATGATCTTGGCTTGCATGGCGTCATAGAACGGGCTGATTGTTTGGCCTTCGCTGACGCCATGGTCAATACGTACGCCTGCGGCCGGCTCCCAGCGCAGCACCTCACCGGTTTGCGGGAGGAAACCTTGGGCCGGGTCTTCGGCGTACAGGCGCACTTCCATGGCATGGCCGCTCAGGGTCACCTCTTTTTGGCTCAATGGCAGTGGGTGGCCGGCGGCGACCAGCAGTTGCCAGGCCACCAAGTCCAGGCCGGTAATCAGCTCGGTGACCGGGTGCTCCACTTGCAGGCGCGTGTTCATTTCCAGGAAGTAGAACTGACCGTTGCGGGCGAGCAGAAATTCCACGGTGCCGGCGCCGACGTAATTCACCGCGCGCCCGGCCTTTAGCGCCGCCTCGCCCATGGCCTGGCGCAGTTCCGGGGTCATGACAGGGCAGGGCGCTTCTTCGACGATTTTTTGGTGGCGACGCTGGATCGAGCAGTCGCGTTCGCCTAGGTAGATCAGATTGCCGTGGCTGTCGCCGAACAGTTGGATTTCGACGTGACGCGGGTCGATCAGTGCCTGTTCGAGGATCAGTTCGTCACTGCCGAAGGCGTTCTGCGCTTCGGAGCGGGCGGTGCGCAATTGCTCCAGCAAGTGCTCGGGTTTGTGCACCAGGCGCATGCCTCGGCCACCGCCGCCGGCGCTGGCCTTGATCATCAGCGGGTAGCCGATGCGGTCGGCCTGGTGTTGCAGGGTGGTGTCGTCCTGGGCGCTGCCCTGGTAGCCGGCGATGCAAGGCACTTCGGCTTCCAGCATGGCGAGTTTGGAGAGGCGCTTGCTGCCCATCAGTTCGATGGCCTCGACGCTGGGGCCGATGAAGATCAGGCCGGCGTCTTGGCACGCGCGGGCGAAACCGGGGTTTTCCGAGAGGAAGCCGTAGCCGGGGTGTATGGCGTCGGCGCCGGTTTTTTCGGCGGCCTCAAGGATGGCCGGGATGTTGAGGTAGGACTGTTGTACCGGGGCGGGGCCGATGCGCACGGCTTCGTCGGCCATCTGCACGTGAAGGGCCTGCGCGTCGGCGTCGCTGTAGACGGCGACGGTGCGGTAGCCCAATGCCTGGGCCGTGCGCTGGATGCGGCAGGCGATTTCACCGCGGTTGGCGATCAGGATCTTGTTGAACTGCGGCATAGGTGTTTTCCCTGGGACTGAGTACATATCCGTTTCTTCGGTAACGGCAATCTATGGTTCCGCGCTTACAAAGGGTGGCCTTCGCCCCAACACTCGGTACCCGGCCGAGGCTCGGTGTGCCAGCTTGTTTGACTGGGCGATCGCAGTTCGAATGTGGGAGGGGGCTTGCTCCCGATAGCAGTGGTTCAGTTACACATCTGTTGGCTGATACACCGCCATCGGGAGCAAGCCCCCTCCCACATTTGGATCTCCACCTATCAGATAGGTCTCACCCTGCTTTTGACCTGCTTTTGATCTGACCCTTACATCCTTTTCGCTGACGAAGTCAGCGGTCTTTTGATCTTGATCTCAGGCGCCCCGTTAAACACGCTGGCCGCACACCGAGCATGGGCGAGGTGCCGAGTGTTGGGACATGAGCCTTTTGCTTGTGTTTGGCTGGGCTGGCATTCCGGCTCTTCCAAAGTGAGTCGCCGTAAGGGCCAAACCATAGGCAGCCGTTACCCAAATAACGGATATACCCCCAATCAACGAGCCCACTCAGGCCGACGCCTCTGCAAAAAAGCCCGAGTCCCCTCAACCCCCTCCGCCCCGCTGACCGCCTCGGCAAACCACTGCGCCCCGCGATCCAACACAACCCCAATCGGCTCATCCACGCTGGCCAACAACAACGCCTTGGTGCGCGCGTTGGCGCCTGGTGCGCAGCGCAGCACCTGCCCCAGGACTTCATCCAAACGTTCCGCCAACGCCTGCGGATCGCGCTCGGTGAAGTGCACAAGCCCCAGCCGCTCAGCTTCCTGCCCATCAAATCGCGCGGCGGTCAGTGCCAGTCTCCGCGCCTGGGTCAGACCGATCCGCTTGACCACAAAGGGCGCAATCTGCGCCGGCAGCAACCCCAGGCTGGTTTCCGGCAAACCGAACTGCGCCTGGTGATCGGCAATCGCGATGTCGCTCACACAGGCCAAGCCAAACCCGCCGCCGAGCACCGCGCCTTGCAGCACCACGATGACCACTTGCGACACGGCTTCAACCTCTTGCAGCAACGTGCCAAAGGCCCGGTTCAGCGCCTGCAATTGATCGCCTGCGCTGACCAAGTCCTTCACGTCGGCTCCCGCGCAGAAATGCCCGCCGGCGCCGCTCAGAACCACCGCGCGGACTTGGTCGTCGAGTTGGGCCACTACCGCTCGCAGTTCGTTGACCATCTCCAGGCTCATGGCGTTGCGGCATTCGGGCCGATTGAGGGTGATGTGCAGCACGCCGTTATGGGGCTCCAGCAGCAAGGTGCTCATGGTTTTTTCCCCGGTAGCGTGCCCATCAGTTTGCAGATGATGCCCAGCATGATTTCGTCGGCACCGCCGCCAATCGAT
Organism: Pseudomonas sp. W22_MBD1_FP4; assembly: GCF_052113765.1. NCBI lineage: Bacteria > Pseudomonadati > Pseudomonadota > Gammaproteobacteria > Pseudomonadales > Pseudomonadaceae > Pseudomonas > Pseudomonas sp. W22_MBD1_FP4. The sequence goes on from NZ_JBGQOI010000002.1 coordinate 298,714, forward strand.
ACCAGACGCACATCGCGATAAGCACGGGCTACGGGGTTGTCCCACATAAAGCCCATGCCGCCCCAGTATTGCAGGCAACTGTCGCTGACCTCACGGCCAAGGCGTCCGGCCTTGAGTTTGGCCATGGAGGCCAGGCGGGTCACGTCCTGGCCTTTGATGTATTGCTCGGTGGCCTGGTAAACCAGCGCCCGCAGGCATTCGATTTCGGTGGCCAGTTCGGCCAGGCGAAAGTGGATCACCTGGTTGTCGATCAGCGCTTTGCCGAAGGTCTGGCGTTCCTTGCAGTACTCGATGGTGCTGTCGATGCAGTACTCCAGGCCCTTGATCATATTGGCTGCGCCGAACAGGCGTTCTTCCTGGAATTGCAGCATCTGCATCATGAAGCCCGCGCCTTCGTGGCCGATACGGTTGCGCTGGGGGATGCGTACGTTGTCGAAGAACACCTGGGCGGTCTCGGAGCTGTGCATGCCGAGTTTTTCCAGGGGCGTGCTGACGCTGATGCCGGGGGTGTTCATCGGCAGCATGATCAGCGATTTGTTGATGTGCGGCTTGTCGTCCGAGGTGTTGGCCAGCAGGCACATGAAGTCCGCGCTGGGCGAGTTGGTGATCCACATTTTGCTGCCGTTGATCACGTAGTCATCGCCGTCCTTGCGTGCGTAGGTCTTGAGCCCGGCCACGTCGGAGCCGGCGCCGGTTTCCGAGACGCCGACGCAACCGACTTGCTCGCCGCTGATGGCCGGGCGCAGGAATTCGTCGCGCAGTGCATCGCAGCCGAAGCGGGCGAGGGCGGGGGTGCACATATCGGTCTGCACGCCGATGGACATGGGAATGCCGCCGCAGCGAATGGTGCCGAATTCTTCGGCGGCGACGATCGAGTAGCTGTAGTCCAGGCCCATGCCGCCGAACTGTTCGGGTTTGGAAATGCCCAGCAGCCCGAGTTCGCCGGCCTTGCGCAAGATCGCGTGGATGGGAAAGCGCCCGGCTTTTTCCCATTCGTCCACGTAGGGGTTGATCTCGCGGTCGACGAAGGCGCGGACGGTGCGGCGCAGTTCCTGATGTTCCTGGGTGAAGATCATTGTTCTTGTTCTCCTGTTAGAAACGCGCCACACCGAAGCTGTTGGGCTGCAATTGCCGCACCTCGGCGTCATGGCAAATATCCAGCAAAAAGCCGAGCAACGTGCGGGTATCCCGGGGATCAATCAGCCCGTCATCCCACAGGTTTGCGCTGCCGTACAGGGCGGTGGATTGGCTGTCGAGCTTCTGCGCGGTGACCTGTTCCAGCATGTCCAGCACTTTGGGGTCGGGCACCAAGCCGTCTTTGAGCTGCTTGGCCTCGGTGACGATGCGCAGCACCTTGCCCGCCTGCGCGCCGCCCATCACCGCCGTGCGGCTGTTGGGCCAGGCGAAGATAAAGCGTGGGTCCAGACCCCGGCCACACATCGCATAGTTGCCCGCACCGTAGGAGCCGCCGACCACCACGGTGAGTTTAGGCACCCGCGCATTGGCCACCGCCTGGATCATCTTCGCGCCGTGCTTGATTACGCCTTGTTGCTCTGACTCGGTGCCGACCATAAAGCCAGTGGTGTTGTGCAAAAACAGCAGCGGCGTGCGGCTCTGGTCGCACAGCTGGATAAACTGCGCAGCCTTGCTCGCGCCTTGGGGCGTGATGGGGCCGTTGTTGCCGATCACACCAATGGCGCGGCCCTGGATATGCAGGTGGCCGCAGACGGTGTGGGCATCGAACTCGCCCTTGAATTCAAGGAATTGGGAACCGTCAGCCAGCCGCGCCAGAATTTCGCGCACGTCGTAGGGTTTTTTCGGATCATCGGGGATCAGCCCCAACAGTTCCTCGGCGCAGTACAGCGGTTCTTTGTAGGTGCGTTTTGGCGCAGACGGCAGGCGGTCATCCCAGGGCAGCAGGCTGACGATCTCACGCACGATACGCACGCCATCGGCGTCGTTTTCCGCCAGGTATTCGGCGGTGCCGGCCGTTTGCGCGTGCATCTCGGCGCCGCCCAGTTCTTCATCGGTGGCCACTTCGCCCGTCGCCGCCTTGAGCAGCGGCGGCCCGGCCAGGAACAGCTTGGCCTTGCCGCGCACCACCACCACATAATCCGACAACCCCGGTTGGTACGCGCCACCCGCCGTGGCCGAACCGTGCACCACGGTGATCTGCGGCAGGCCCATGGCTGACATGCGCGCCTGGTTGGCGAAGCTGCGTGCGCCTTCGACAAAAATCTCGGCGGCATAGTTGAGGTTGGCGCCGCCGCTTTCGGCCAGTGTCACCACCGGCAATTTATTCTCCAGCGCGATCTGCTGCATGCGCAGGGATTTTTTCAGCCCGGTAGGAGAAATGGTGCCGCCCTTGATCGCGCTGTTATTGGCCACCACCAACATGCGCACGCCGCTGACGTAGCCGATTCCTGCGATCAACCCACCCCCGGCGGCGCTGCCGTCCTTGTCGTCGTGGAGTTTGTAGCCGGCCAGGCTGGCCAGTTCCAGGAACGGCGCGCCGGGGTCCAGCAGCAAGTTGAGGCGCTCGCGGGGCAACAATTGGCCGCGTTTTTCGAACTTGGGCTTGGCTTCCTGGGCCTTGCTCAGCAGGTTTTGCTCCAGTTGGCGCAGGTGCTGAATGCTGTCCAGCATGGCCTCACGGTTGCGTGCGAACGCTGCGCTGTGGGCGTCGATCAGGCTTTCAATCACCGGCATGATTTATTTCCCTTCCTTGAGCACGTCCGGCAGGTAAGCGCGGTGAAAACCATTGAACGGTTCGCTCGGCGGCTGGGCCTTGTGCAGCGGCCAGGCACGGCTGCCGAGGCTGGCGGCGCCGTCGATGCGCAGGGTGCTGCCGCTGATAAATGCAGCGGCGGGGCTGAGCAGGAACACAATGGCGGCGCTGACTTCCGATTCGGTGCCGATACGCTTGAGCGGCACGTGTTCACGCAGGGTGGGGATCACCGCCTTGAACGCGCCCTCGTAGGTGTCCATGCCGCTGGAGGCGATCCAGCCCGGCGCCACGGCGTTGACCCGAACCCCGGCGCAGCCCCATTCGAAGGCGGCGGTTTTGGTGAAGTTGTCCATGCCGGCACGGGCGGCGCCGGAGTGGCCCATGCCGGGCATGCCGCCCCACATGTCGGCGAGCATATTGACTATAGCGCCGCCGTGTTTGCTCATGGATTGGTTGAACACTTCGCGGGCCATCAGGAAACCGCCCACCAGGTTGGTGCGCAGCACGGTTTCAAAGCCTTTCTGATTGATCGACGCGAGCGGTGATGGGTACTGGCCGCCAGCGTTATTCACCAAACCGTGGACCTGGCCGTGGTCATTCAGGATTTGGCTGACCAGCGTCTTCACCGCCTCTTCATCGCGAATATCGCAGGCGCTGCAATGGGCGATGCCGCCATCTTCGGCAATTTCCGCCGCGACCGCTGCGAGCTTGTCCGGCTTGCGTCCGACCAGGATCACCTGGGCGCCGAGCGCTGCCAGCTCATGGGCGGTGCAGCGGCCAATGCCACTGCCGCCACCGGTGACAATCACGGTGTGACCCTGGAATAGGTCGGCTTTGAAGATCGAGTCGAAGGCCACGGCAACGCTCCTGTTATTGGCATTGATCGGCAATGTGTTGCGGCACCGCAATGGGAATTTCCAGCAGTTGCTGGGCGAAAGCCTTGCCTTGGGGGTCGATGCGCAGGCTGGCAATGCCTCCGCCGCCCAACGCGTTTTCCAGCAGGAAATTCAGGCTGTGGCTGCCGGGCAGATACCAGCGCTCGACGCGGCCGTGCAGCGGGTCGAGCACGTGGCTCATCCAGTCGACGATCACCGCGGGCGTCAGCGCTTCGGCGATCCATGGCAGGTACTCGGGATCACGGGCGATCACGCCGATATTGCTGTGATTGCCCTTGTCACCGGAGCGTGCCACGGCGAGTTTCACGAGGGGCACGCTGGCGTCGGCGCGACCTTGGGGCTTGGGTGGACCCATCGGCGCGGCGGGCAGGGTTGGGGCATCGGTGATGGGTAGCGCGCAAGCGTGGCGTTCACCTTGGAAGTCGATCAGTAACTCGCATGAGGACTTGTCGATCAGAAACGAAAACAACCGAATCAACGGATACACCGTCGGGCGACCCCCTACGATTCCGGTCAACCCCGGCGCCATCCCGGTAGCGGCCTGGGCGATCTCACGCGCGAACAGCACCAGCGCCTGCTTGCTCGGGTGTCGCACCGCCAACTTGACCACCACTTCACGACAGTCATGACGCATCGCATGTGCGCCATAGGTTGCTTCGCTGCCCAGCAGCTCGATATTCACCTCGGTGTACGGCGCCCAGCCGCGTTGGCTGAACAGTTGCGAGGTCTTGTTGATGATCGCCTGGCTGACCCGCTCGGCCTTGGCCACCGCGTCGATCCCGGCAATCAGGCAACTGGCGGTGCAACGCGAGCCATCGGGATACGTGGCGCTGACCTTGTACTGGTCGGTGGGTGGCGAACCCTTGGCGCCGTGCAGGTGCACGCGGTTTTTTCCCTGCTGCTGCAGTTTGACCTGGCTGAAATCGCAGATCACGTCGGGCAACAGATAGGCGCATGGGTCGCCGATTTCATACAGCAACTGTTCGGCCACGCTGAGTTCGCTGATCAACCCGCCGGTGCCGTCGACCTTGGTTACCGTGAACTGGCCGTCGGCGCTGACCTCGACGATGGGGAAACCGATGTGTTCGTAGTCCGGCACATCGCGCCAATCGGTGAAGTTACCGCCGGTGCACTGGGCGCCGCATTCGATGATATGCCCGGCCAGGGCCGCTTGGGCGAGGCGGTCGTAGTCGTGCCAGGACCAGTCGAATTCATGCACCAGCGCCGCGCTGACCACGGCGCTGTCGACCACGCGGCCGGTGATAACGACATCGGCGCCCAGCGCCAAGGCTTGGGTGATGCCCGGTGCGCCAAGGTAAGCGTTGGCGGACACGCACACCGGCGGCAGCGGTGTGCCGCTGAACATATCGGTCGTGCCCGTGAGGTTTTTCAATTGGGGTTGCAGGTCATCGCCCAGCAGAACGGCTATTTTCAGCGGTACCTGGGCTTTATCGCAGGCCGCTTGCAGGGCTGCGGCGCAGGCTTGGGGATTAATGCCGCCAGCGTTGCTGATTACGCGGATGCCCTGGCCCTGGATATCGGCCAGCAGCGGGGTCAGCACCTCGACAAAATCCGAAGCGTAACCGGCCTGAGGGTCTTTCATCCGTGCGCCGGCAAGGATCGACATCGTGACTTCCGCCAGGTAGTCGAACACCAGGTAATCCAGCTTACCGCCGTGCACCAACTGGGCGGCGGCAGTGCAGGTGTCGCCCCAGAAGGCGCTGGCACAGCCGATACGAACCGTCTTGCTCATGAGAAATCCTTCCTCGAATGGCTGTTGGCGAGACTACCAAGCAAGCGCTTGGTTTGTAAACTCCAGTCACAAGTTTTAGCCAAGCGCTTGCTTGGTTGGCGGCCACGGCCTAAATTGCCGGCCAAGACGTCAGTAGAAGTAGAGGAGAGCAGCATGGATGAGCACAAAGCCCTGCGGGTGATGCGCACCATGGTCGATGGCGGCCAATTGACCGATCCCGACAGCGCCCGGGGCAAGTTGCTGCAAACCGCGGCCCACCTGTTTCGCAACAAGGGTTTCGAGCGCACCACCGTGCGTGACCTGGCCAGTGCGGTGGGCATTCAGTCCGGCAGCATCTTTCATCACTTCAAGAGCAAGGACGACATCCTGCGGGCGGTGATGGAGGAAACCATCCACTACAACACGGCGCTGATGCGGGCTTCGCTGGAGGAGGCGACAAACGTGCGCGAACGTGTGCTGGCGCTGATTCGCTGCGAGTTGCAGTCGATCATGGGCGGCAGCGGCGAAGCCATGGCGGTGCTGGTGTATGAATGGCGCTCACTGTCGGCGGACGGCCAGGCCCAGGTCCTGGCGCTGCGCGACGTGTACGAAGACCTCTGGCTGCAAGTGCTGGGCGAGGCCAAGGCTGCTGGCTACATCAAGGGCGATGTGTTTATCGCGCGCCGCTTCCTCACAGGCGCATTGTCCTGGACGACCACCTGGTTTCGCGCCGAGGGCAGCATGACGCTGGAGCAGTTGGCCGAAGAAGCCTTGTTGATGGTTCTGAAAGCCGACTGAGGCGCAAGCTATTAATTTGCTGGCGGAAAGTTGTCTCGCCAGACAAAAACGCCTAGCTTATCGCCATCAGAGTTTTGAACGGTGTGTGCCTTGATGTTTTCGCCATGGCGGCTGGCTGCAGGACTTACCTTTTGGGCACTGGGCACCGCGTGGTGGATGCCGGCGTCGGCTGCGCAATTGGTGCGCATCGGCGCGGCGCATTTCCCTCCTTATACGGTGCGCCCGGAGCAGGGCGCCGACACGGGATTGCTGCCGCAACTGGTCGAGGCCCTGAACGCCTCGCAAACCGACTACCAATTTGTGCTGGTGCCGACTTCCATTCCTCGACGTTTCCGCGATTTCGAGCAGGGCCGGATCGACATGGCCATCTTCGAAAACCCCGCGTGGGGCTGGCAGAAAATTCCCCACACCAGCGTCGACATGGGGCTGGAGGACGCGGAGATTTTCGTCGCTCAGCGTGAACCGGGTCGCGCCCAGGACTATTTCGCCGACCTTGCGGGCAAACGCCTGGCGGTGTTCAGCGGTTATCACTACGCCTTCGCCAGCTTCAACCCCGACCCCAAGAACATGGCCGAGCACTTCAACGCCACCTTGACCTATTCCCACGACAGCAACCTGCTGATGGTTGCGCGCGGGCGTGCGGATATTGCCTTGGTGACCCGTTCGTACCTGAGTGACTTCATGGTGCGCAATGCGGATATGGCCGCGCAGTTCCTGGTATCTGAGCGTATCGATCAGGTCTATCACCATTACGCCTTGCTGCGGCCGAAGGCGCCGATCACGGGCCAGGCTTTTTCCGCGTTGCTCAAGCGTCTGCGCGATGACGGCGAGATGCTGAAGATTTTCGAGCCGTACCGCATCGACGTGATGCCGGTACCTTGATCGGCTAAATTTCCTCTCCCGGCTCACGTCACTTCTTTATCTGTCGACGGTTACCGTGAGCCCCTCCCATGTCCAATCTGAATGACCTGTCGGTCCTGCCGTTACCGGCCGGGCCTGCCTTGAATGCTGATGAAACCGAAAGCCACCTGAGCCTGACCCTGGAAGGCCAGCCGCTGGCGCGTTTGCGCCTGGAGCGTGGCGAGGACCTGCAGGTGCATTTGCAGACCCCCGCCGAGGTGCCTTCCCCCCGCGCCTTGTGGGCTGCCTGCTACTGGTTGTTTACCAAGGAGCCGACTCGGCAACGTCTGACCTGGCACCTTGAGCATGCGCCCGAAGACGCCTTGCGCAGTGGTTTGCTGGTGGCTAGCGAGATCGCCGGGCAGTACCGATGTGAACGCACCCTGTTCTGGCAATTGCCCCAGCCGTGGTTGGGACTCTCGCCCAGTGGCAGCTACCCGCAACAGATGATCATCAGTGCCGGCAAGCGCCACCCCGTCCGTGCGCCGAAGCCTCGGGGTGAGGTTTACCGGCGTTATGACGCACGCCTCGGGGCCTGGATTTCCCTGCGCACCGTTGAGGTCGATGTGGATTTGGCGCGCTTCAATCGCTGGCAGAACAGCACGCGCGTGGCGAGTTTCTGGCAGGAAACCGGCAGCCTGGAGCAGCACCGGGAATACCTGGATAAGCTCGCCGCCGATCCGCACACCCTCACGCTGATCGGCTGTTTTGATGACGAACCCTTTGCCTATTTCGAAGCCTACTGGGCCAAGGAAGACCGTATCGCACCGTTCTACGATGCCGCTGACTACGACCGTGGCATCCACATGCTGGTGGGGGAGGAACATCATCGCGGTCCGCACAAGGTCGCCAGTTGGCTATCGGCGCTGGTGCACTACCTGTTCCTGGATGACCCTCGCACCCAACGTGTGGTGGCAGAACCGCGCGCCGATAACGCGAAGATGATCGGCCATATGCACAACCAGTGTTTCCACTGTGAAAAGGAGTTCGATTTCCCGCACAAGCGCGCGGCGCTGATGATTCTGGGGCGGGAGCGGTTTTTTGAGCGGTGCGGGCTGGTGTGAGCGGTGGGGGCGGGCGTGCTCGCCCCCATTATGGGCAGATCCGTGTCGATCAGACGCGTCGTGCAAACGTATCGCTATGGCTGCCCGACACCTTGCGGCAGTGCACCAGCGCATCGCGAATCATGAAGTTCACAAGCGTTGGTGACACCCCCAACTCCTTGGCGATGTCCTTTTGCGGCACGCCGTGCAGACGGTACATCTCGAACGCGTAACGGGTGCGCTGGGGCAGCTCAGTCAGGGCGTCGGCGATGTTTTCCAGGGTGTTGAAATTGATGTGGGAGGTTTCCGGTGAAGCGCCGTGAATAACCACATTCAAGCCTTCCTCTTCCGTCCCGGAGTATTTGAGCTCCAGGGCCTGCTTACGGTAGTGATCGATGGCCAGGTTACGGACGATCTGGAACAGGTAACTCAATTGGGCCTTGAACGAGGATGTGATCGTCGGCGCCGATTGCAGGCGGAAGTAGGCATCCTGCACGACGTCTTCGGCGCGGGAGCGGCAGCCGGTAATTCGTGCTGCGATCTTCACCAGAATCAGTCGGTTGTCGACGAATGCCTGGAGAAGTGGTGAGTCGCACCTGCCTGTGGATACTTGTTCCGTCATGGAAATCACCTTGAAAAATAGGTTGGGGGAGGGCGTCCTTGCTGAGGCCTCCTACACATCGGGCAACAAATTAGGCTGAATGATAATGATTGTCAAATGAGAAGACGAACTAATCTTATGCTTTCTTGTTCGGCGTGAACCACGTCTCGCTCATGCCCGGCGACTAATTATTTGCCGGTGCCGTCCGTTCTTCTGGGTGAAAGGTCCGTTAGTCAGGCGGCCAAGGATCAGCACCCGCAGGAGGACGAGATGGGTTTTTATCGTGCATACAGCGTGTTTCAGTTTGGGGTCTTCGAGCGATGAGCGCGCCGACCCGACTGCGCCTGTTCTGCCTGCCCTATTCAGGCGCCAGCGCCATGGTCTATGCACGTTGGCGCCGGGTGTTGCCCGAGTGGCTGCAGGTATGCCCGCTGGAATTACCCGGTCGTGGCATGCGCATGGACGAGCCCTTGCAGCGCGATATCAAGGCCTTGGCTGCGCAACTGGCGGACGAAATCTGCCACGACTTGTGCGGCCCCTACGCGTTGTTCGGCCACAGCCTCGGCGGCCTGCTCGCCTTTGAATTGGCCCATGCGTTAAACGCACGCAACGTCCCTGCGCCGCTGGCGTTGTTCGCTTCCGGCACTGCCGGCCCGGCGCGTCGCGATGTCAGCGAATACGCCATCGAAAAGACTGATGAGCAACTGATCGCCCGTCTGCGCGAACTGCAGGGCACCGCCGAAGCGGCCCTGGCCAACCCCGAATTGATGCAACTGATGCTGCCGATCCTACGCGCTGACTTCCTGCTGTGCGGCAGCTTCACCTACGGCGAGCGTGAGCCGCTGGGCATGCCGATCCATGTATTCGGTGGCAAGCAGGACAGCGTACGCGCCGACCAATTGCTCGACTGGCAACTCGATGCCGCCAGCGGCTTTTCCCTCGATATGTTCGACGGCCACCACTTCTTCCTCATGCAGCACGAAAGCACCGTATTGCGCTGCCTGCGGCGCTACGCCGACGAACACCTGGCCCGCTGGCGCAATGGCGCGGCGCGGCAGCTGGTCGCCGGCTGATAGCTACTCAATTTCCGAATTTCCCGTAAGCCGATTTCAGGCAGGAACCCCATGATGGACGCCTTCGAACTTCCCCGCACCCTGGTCCAGTCCCTTCAACGTCGCGCCGCGCAGACCCCGGACCAGGTGGCTCTGCGCTTCCTCGCCGAGTCCGCCGAGCACAGCGTTGTGCTCAGTTATCGCGACCTCGACCAACGCGCCCGCACCATTGCCAGCGCCCTGCAGGCCAATGCCGCGCTGGGCGACCGCGCAGTGCTGTTGTTCCCCAGCGGTCCGGATTACGTCGCGGCGTTTTTTGGCTGCCTTTACGCCGGGGTGATCGCAGTGCCGGCCTACCCGCCTGAGTCCACCCGCCGTCATCACCAAGAGCGTTTGCTGTCGATCATCAGCGACGCCGAACCGCGCCTGCTGCTGACCATTGCCAGTCTTGCCGATGGCCTGGCGCAGATCGAAAATGCGCCGCCGGTGTTGAGTGTCGATACCCTCGATGCGCCAGTGGCTGATGCCTGGATCGCCCCCGACCTACAGCCCGACGACATCGCGTTCCTGCAATACACCTCCGGCTCCACAGCGCTGCCCAAAGGCGTGCAAGTCAGCCACGGCAATCTGGTGGCCAACGAAGTGCTGATCCGCCGTGGCTTTGGCATCGACCTCAACCCCGACGACGTGATTGTCAGCTGGCTACCGCTGTACCACGACATGGGTCTGATCGGCGGCCTGCTGCAACCGATCTTCAGTGGTGTGCCGTGCGTGCTGATGTCGCCTGCGTACTTCCTTGGCCGGCCATTGCGCTGGCTGGAAGCGATCAGCCAATACGGCGGCACCATCAGCGGCGGCCCGGATTTCGCCTACCGGCTGTGCAGCGAGCGGGTCAGTGAGTCCGCCCTGGAACGCCTGGACCTGAGCACGTGGCGCGTGGCCTATTCCGGCTCCGAGCCGATCCGGCTCGACACCCTGGACCGCTTCGCCGAGAAATTCGCCGCCTGTGGTTTCAGCTCAGACAATTTCTTTGCGTCCTACGGCCTCGCCGAGGCCACGCTGTTTGTCGCTGGCGGCACCCGGGGTCATGGCATCCCGGCGCTGCGCGTCGACGAGACGGCGCTGGCCGCCAACCGCGCCGAACCGGGGCAGGGCAGTGCGATCATGAGTTGCGGCACCAGCCAGCCGGAACACGCGGTGCTGATCGTCGATCCCCACACCTTGAGTGAGCTGCCCGACAACCGCGTCGGCGAACTCTGGGCCACCGGTCCGAGCATCGCCCACGGCTACTGGCGCAACCCCGAAGCCACAGCCAAGACCTTCGTCCAGCATGCCGGGCGGACCTGGCTGCGCACCGGCGACCTGGGCTTTATTCGCTTTGGTGAGGTGTACATCACCGGCCGCCTGAAAGACCTGTTGATCGTGCGCGGTCATAACCTCTACCCGCAAGACATCGAGCAGACTATCGAGCGCGAAGTGGAAGTGGTGCGCAAAGGCCGGGTTGCGGCGTTTGCGGTGAATGACCAGGGCCTGGAAGGCATCGGCATCGCCGCTGAAATCAGCCGCAGCGTGCAGAAAATCCTGCCGCCCGAGGCGTTGATCAAAGCCATCCGCCAAGCCGTGGCCGAAGCCTACCAAGAAGCGCCGAGTGTGGTGGTGTTGCTCAACCCCGGCGCATTGCCCAAGACCTCCAGTGGCAAGGTGCAGCGTGCGGCCTGCGCGCTGCGTCATGCCGACGGCAGCCTCGACAGCTATGCGCAGTTCCCCGATCTGCAAGGGCTGGCGGGCGATGCTGCGCTGGAATCCGAACTGCAACAGCAGATCGCGGCGATCTGGTGCGAACAGTTGCAGGTCGCGACCGTTGCTGCCGACGATCACTTCTTCCTGCTCGGCGGTAACTCCATCACCGCTACCCAAGTGGTCGCACGTCTGCGAGAAACCCTCGGCCTGGAGCTGAACCTGCGCATGCTGTTCGAGGCGCCGACCCTGTCGACGTTTGCCGCCAATGTTGCGCAATTGCAGCAGGACGGCGGCGTAGCCCAAGGTGCAATTCATGCCTTGTCACGCCAGGACGAACTGCCTCAGTCCCTGGCCCAGAATCGGCTGTGGATCACCTGGCAACTGGACCCTCAGAGCAGCGCCTACACCATTCCCGGCGGCTTGCGCCTGCGTGGCGAGCTGGACGAAGACGCAGTGCGCCTGAGTTTCCAGCACCTGATCCAGCGCCACGAAGCCCTGCGCACTCGCTTCTACGAGCGCAACGGCCAGGCCTTCCAGCGTGTTGACGCCAACGTGGCGTTCGACCTGCAAGTCATCGACCTCAGCGACCTGCCCGCTGCCGAGCGCGAAACCCGCGCGCAGCAGATCCGCGAAGACGAAGCACGCACTCAATTTGATCTGGAAAAAGGCCCGCTGCTGTGGGTGACACTGGTGCGCCTGGACGACGAAGACCATCAACTGCTGGTGACGCTGCATCACATCATTGCCGATGGTTGGTCGCTCAACATCCTTATCGACGAGTTCTCGCGCCTCTACGCCGCGGCCTCCCAGGGACAATCCCTGGAACTGCCGGCCCTGGCCCTGCAATACGCCGACTACGGCAGTTGGCAACGTCAATGGCTGGCCGAAGGTGAAGGTCAGCGCCAACTGGCGTACTGGAAAAACCAACTGGGGGACGAGCACCCGACCCTGAGCCTGGCCACTGACCATCCGCGCTCCGCGCAGCACATCTGCAGTGCTTCGCGCCATAGCGTGCGCCTGAGCGTCGGCCTCAGCGAAGCGATTCTCCAGACCGCCCAGGCCAATGAGTCCACGCCATTCATGCTGTTGCTAGCGGCGTTCCAGACCTTGCTCTATCGCTACAGCGGCCAGCGCGATATCCGCATCGGCGTGCCCAATGCCAACCGCCCGCGCCAGGAAACCCAAGGCCTGATCGGCTTTTTCATCAACACCCTGGTGCTGCGCGCCGAACTGGACGGGCGCCTGCCGTTCAACCAGCTATTGGCCGCCACCCGCGAGACCGCACTGGGTGCCCAAGCCCATCAGGACCTGCCCTTCGAGCAACTGCTGGAAGCCTTCCCTCAGGCCCGCGAGCAGGGCTTGTTCCAGGTCATGTTCAACCACCAGCAACGCGACCTCAGCGCCTTGCGCCGCCTGCCGGGCATGCTCGCCGATGAGCTGCCGTGGCACAGCCGCGAAGCCAAGTTCGACCTGCAACTGCATACCGAAGAAGACCGCAACGGCCGCCTGAGCCTGGCGTTCGACTACGCCGATGAAGTGTTTGAAGGCACAACCATCCAGCGCCTCGCCGAGCACTTCATCAACCTGCTGCACGCCATCTGCGAGCAACCCCAGCAAGCCCTCGGCGACCTGCGTTTGCTGCAAGCGGACGAACAGCAACCGTGGAGCCAAGCGCCGTGTGCGCCCGCCCAGCAATGGTTGCCCGAGCTGCTCAATCAGCAGACTTCGGACAACACCGCGTTGGTCTGGCAGGACGGCAGCCTGACCTTCGCCCAACTGCATGCCCAAGCCAACCGCCTGGCCCATTACCTGCGCGACAAAGGCGTGGGCCCGGACGTGTGCGTGGCTATCGCCGCCGAGCGTTCGCCGCAACTGCTGATCGGCCTGCTGGCGATCATCAAGGCCGGTGGCGCCTACGTGCCGCTGGACCCGGATTACCCCGCTGAGCGCCTGGCCTACATGCTCAAGGACAGTGGCGTGCAACTGCTGCTGACCCAGACCGCTGTGTTGGAAAAACTGCCGAGCGCTGACGGCGTGTGTGTCATCGCCATGGACAGCCTGCATCTGGAAAGCTGGCCGACCCAGGCGCCGGGCCTGCACCTGCACGGCGACAACCTCGCCTACGTGATCTACACCTCCGGTTCCACCGGCCAGCCCAAAGGCGTGGGCAATACCCATGGGGCCCTGGCCGAGCGCTTGCAGTGGATGCAGGCCACTTACCAACTGAACGACACCGACGTGCTGATGCAAAAGGCACCGATCAGTTTCGACGTGTCTGTGTGGGAATGCTTCTGGCCGTTAATCACCGGCTGCCGCCTGGTGCTGGCCGGCCCTGGCGAACATCGCGACCCGCACCGCATCGCGCAGTTGGTGCAGGAACATGGCGTGACCACCCTGCACTTTGTGCCGCCGCTGTTGCAGCTGTTCATCGACGAGCCGCTGGTACCCGAATGCACCAGCCTGCGTCGCCTGTTCTCCGGCGGTGAGGCGTTACCAGCCGAACTGCGCAACCGCGTCTTGGCTCAGTTGCCGGCGGTGCAGTTGCACAACCGCTATGGCCCGACCGAGACCGCGATCAACGTCACCCACTGGCACTGCACCGCTGAAGATGGCGAGCGCTCGCCGATTGGCCGACCGCTGGGCAATGTGATCTGCCGCGTATTGGACGATCACCTCAACCTGTTGCCAGCCGGTGTGCCGGGCGAACTGTGCATCGGTGGCATCGGCCTGGCGCGGGGGTATCTGGGGCGTGCCGGTTTGACCGCCGAACGGTTTATCGCCGACCCGCTGGGCGAGGCGGGCGCGCGCCTGTATCGCACTGGCGACCGTGTGCGCTGGAATGCTGACGGCGTGCTCGAATACCTGGGGCGTCTCGATCAGCAGGTCAAGCTGCGCGGCTTCCGCGTGGAGCCTGAAGAAATCGAAGCGCGCGTGCTGGCGCTGGACGGTATCGCCCAGGCCGTTGTGCTGGTGCGCAATGCCACACTGATCGGCTACTACACCGCAAGCAGAGCGCTGGACGAACAGGACGTGAAAGCCGCCCTGGCAGCCGAGTTGCCCGAGTACATGGTGCCTGCGCAACTGATGCGCCTGGACGCCATGCCCCTGAGCCCCAGCGGCAAGCTGGACCGCCGCGCATTGCCGGAGCCAGTGTGGCTAACCCGCGAACACATTGAACCCGAAACCCCGTTGCAACAGCAGATCGCCGCAATCTGGCGCGAAGTGCTCGGCCTGCCGCAAATCGGCCTGCGCGATGACTTCTTCGCCCTCGGCGGCCACTCATTGCTGGCCACGCAAATCATCTCCCGCACCCGCCAGGCCTGTGACGTTGAGCTGCCGCTGCGTACCTTGTTTGAAGCCAGTGAACTGGGCACGTTTGCCGAGCAAGTCGGCCTGATCCAGGCCTCGGGCCAGCGCAACCAGCAAACCGCGATTGCCAAAGTTGACCGCAGCCAACCGGTGCCGCTGTCCTATTCCCAGCAGCGCATGTGGTTCCTCTGGCAGATGGAGCCGGACAGCCCGGCCTACAACGTCGGTGGCATGGCGCGCCTGCGGGGAGTGTTGGATGTGGGGCGTTTCGAGGCGGCGTTGCAGGCCTTGATCATGCGCCACGAAACCCTGCGCACCACGTTCCCCAGTGTCGACGGCGTGGCCTATCAAAAGGTCTCGCCGCAGACCGGCGTGCGCATGGACTGGCAGGATATTTCGGCGCTGAATGAAACCGAGCGCGAGCAGCGCTTGCAGCAGTTGGCCGATCACGAGGCCCACACGCCGTTCAACCTGGAAACCGGCCCGTTGCTGCGCGCGTGCCTGGTCAAGGCCGGCGAGCAGGAACACTACTTGGTGCTGACCCTGCACCACATCGTCACTGAAGGCTGGGCCATGGACATCTTTGCCCGTGAACTCAGCGCGCTGTACGAAGCCTTTATCGACGAGCGTCTGTCGCCACTGTCGCCGTTGCCGGTGCAATACCTCGACTACAGCGTGTGGCAGCGTCAGTGGCTGGAGTCCGGCGAGCGTCAACGCCAGTTGGATTACTGGACCGCGCAACTGGGCACCGAACACCCCTTGCTGGAACTGCCCGGCGACCGCCCACGACCACCGGTACAAAGCCACCAGGGCGAGCTGTACCGCTTCGATCTGAGCGACGCGTTGGCTGCCCGCGTGCGTGCCTTCAATGTCGAACGCGGCCTCACGCTGTTCATGACCATGACCGCGACCCTGGCCGTGTTGCTCTACCGCTACAGCGGCCAGACCGACCTGCGCATCGGCGCCCCCGTGGCCAACCGTATTCGCCCGGAAAGCGAAGGGCTGATCGGCGCATTCCTCAATACCCAGGTGCTGCGTTGCCAGCTCAATGGTCAGATGAATGTCGGCGAGTTGTTCGAGCAAATACGCCACACCGTGATCGAGGGCCAATCCCACCAGGACCTGCCGTTCGACCATCTGGTGGAAGCCCTGCAACCTCCGCGCAGCGCCGCGTACAACCCGTTGTTCCAGGTGATGTGCAACGTGCAGCGCTGGGAATTCCAGCAGAGCCGTCAACTGGCCGGCATGACCGTCGAATACCTGGCCAACGATGCTCGCGCGACCAAGTTCGACCTCAACCTGGAAGTGACCGACCTCGACCATCGCCTGGGTTGCTGCCTGACTTACAGCACTGATCTGTTCGACGAACCGCGCATTGCGCGCATGGCTGAACATTGGCGCAACCTGCTGGAAGCGTTGATTGCAGACCCCGATCAACGCCTCAGCGAACTGCCGCTGCTGACCGCCACCGAACAACGCGCATTGCAGGACAGCCTGGGCGTTGAGGCCGGTTTGCATCGTCTCGACGGGTGCATTCATCAGCTGTTCAGCCAGCAGGCGCGAACGCGTGCAGAGGCTCCGGCGCTGACCTTTGCCGGCGTAACCCTCACTTACGCGGAACTCAATGCACGCGCCAATCGCCTGGCCTGGATGCTGCGCGAACGCGGCGTTGGCCCGCAGGTGCGGGTCGGCTTGGCACTGCCACGCTCCCTGGAAATGGTCATTGGCCTGCTGGCGATCCTTAAGGCCGGCGGCGCCTATGTGCCGCTGGACCCGGAATACCCGCTGGACCGCCTGCACTACATGATCGAAGACAGCGGCATCGGCCTGTTGCTCAGCGACGCGGCGATGTTCGAAGCCCTGGGTGAACTGCCGGCCTCGGTGGCGTGCTGGTGCCTGGAAGACGACTCGCCAGTGCTGGTGAATTACCCGGCCGATGAGCTGCCATTTATCAGCCTGCCGCAACACCAGGCGTACCTGATCTACACCTCCGGCTCCACCGGCAAACCGAAAGGCGTGGTGGTGTCCCACGGCGAAATCGCCATGCATTGCCAGGCTGTGATCGCGCGTTTCGGCATGCGCCCGGACGACTGCGAGCTGCATTTCTATTCGATCAACTTCGACGCCGCCACCGAGCGTTTGCTGGTGCCGTTGCTCAGTGGCGCGCAGGTGGTTTTGCGGGCCCAAGGCCAATGGGATGCGGAGGAAATCTGTGGGCTGATCCGCACCCATCGCATCAATATCCTCGGCTTCACCCCAAGCTATGGCAGCCAGTTGGCGCAGTGGCTGGCGACTCAACACCAGACCCTGCCCGTGCGCATGTGCATCACCGGCGGTGAAGCCCTGACCGGCGAACACCTGCAGCGCATTCGCGCAGCCTTCCAGCCAGAGGTGTTCTTCAACGCCTATGGTCCGACTGAAACCGTGGTGATGCCGTTGGCCAGCCTGGCGCCGGAGCACTCGGAAGAGGGCGCCGGCAGCGTGCCGATCGGTAGCATTATCGGCGACCGCGTGGCCTACATTCTCGACGCCGACCTGGCCTTGGTGCCCCAAGGCGCGACCGGCGAGTTGTATGTCGGCGGCGCGGGCCTGGCCCAGGGTTACCACGAGCGTCCGGGCATGACGGCGGAGCGTTTTGTCGCCGATCCCTTTGCCGCCAATGGTGGCCGCCTGTATCGCACCGGCGACCTGGTGCGCCAACGCGCCGATGGTCTGGTGGAGTACCTGGGGCGTATCGACCATCAAGTGAAAATCCGTGGTTTCCGCATCGAGCTGGGCGAGATCGAAACCCGCCTGCTGGAGCACGAAGCTGTGCGCGAGGCGGTGGTGCTGGCGCTGGATTCGCCGAGCGGCAAACAGCTCGTGGCGTACCTGGTCAGCGACGCAGAGCACGGCCCATTGCGCGAGGCGCTGAAGGCGCATCTCAAGGCACAACTGCCGGACTACATGGTGCCCGCGCACCTGATCGTGCTCGACAGCATGCCGTTGACCGCCAACGGCAAGCTCGACCGCCGTGCCTTGCCGCAACCGGACCCCGAGGCCAATCGCCAACAGTACGTAGCCCCCCGCAACGAACTGGAAAGCACCTTGGCTGCGATCTGGTGCGCGGTGTTGAACGTGCAGCAAGTCGGCCTGGACGATAATTTCTTTGAACTGGGCGGCGACTCCATCCTGTCGATCCAGGTGGTCAGCCGTGCGCGGCAGGCAGGAATTCATTTCAGCCCCCGCGACCTGTTCCAGCACCAGACGGTGCAAACCCTGGCCGCTGTGGCCACGCGCTCCGAGCAGGTCACGGCGGAGCAGGGCGTACTCACTGGCAGCTCGGGCCTCACGCCGATCCAGCATTGGTTCTTTGACACCGAGATCCCGGCGCGTCAGCACTGGAACCAGGCGTTGGTCCTCAAGCCGCTGCAATTGCTCGAACCCCATCGCCTGGAGCAAGCGCTGCTGGCGGTGCTGGAGCACCACGACGCCTTGCGCCTGAGCTTCACGCGGCGCAATGCGCAATGGCATGCCGAACATTTGACCGTGCCCCAGGGCGGCGTGCTGATGCAGGCGCAAGTGCGCGATATGGCCCAGTGCACCGCGTTGTTCACCGACACCCAACGCAGCCTCGACCTTGAACACGGCCCGCTGCTGCGCGCCTTGCTGGTGGATGGCCCCGAAGGCCAGCAACGCCTGCTGATCGCGATTCATCACCTGGTGGTGGACGGCGTGTCGTGGCGTGTGTTGCTCGAAGACCTGCAGAATGTGTATCGCCAACTGAGCGAGGGCGAGTCCGTCAGCCTGCCGGCCAAGACCAGCGCCTTGCGTGACTGGGCCGCGCGCTTGCAGGCTTATGCCAGCAGCGAATCCCTGCGTGAAGAATTGAGCGTGTGGCAGGACCACTTGGCGGGCCCGACGGTGGCGTTGCCGGTGGACCGTGCACAGGGCACGTTGCGCAATCGCGATGCCGACACGGTCAGCGTGCGCCTGGATGCCGAACACACCCGTCAGTTGCTGCAACAAGCCCCAAGCGCATACCGCACCCAGGTCAATGACCTGTTGCTGACCGCCTTGGCCCGCGTGTTGTGCCGCTGGAGCGGGCATGACTCGGCGCTGATCCAACTGGAAGGCCATGGCCGCGAAACCCTGTTCGATGAGATCGACCTGACCCGCAGTGTCGGCTGGTTCACCAGTGCCTATCCATTGCGCCTGACGCCCGTGCAAATCGAAGAAGCGGCCGGGCAGGGCGCCTCGATCAAGGCGATCAAGGAGCAACTGCGGGCGGTACCCCACAAAGGGTTGGGCTATGGCGTGCTGCGCTACCTGGCGGACGACCTGTGCAAGCAGGCCATGGCCGCGCTGCCAACCGCCGACATCACCTTCAACTACCTCGGCCAGTTCGACCAGAGCTTCGGCAGCGAGGCGCTGTTCCACCCGCTGGATGAGTCGGCGGGCCTGGCCCATGACCCGGATGCGCCGCTGCCCAACGCCCTGAGCGTCGACAGCCAGGTGTATGGCGGTGAGCTGGTGCTGCGCTGGACCTTCAGCCGTGAGCGCCACGATGCAGACACCATCCGCGAGTTGGCCGAGGCCTACGTCGCCGAGCTGTACAGCTTGATCGCCCATTGCCTCAAGGATGATGCCGGTGGTCTCACACCGTCCGACTTCCCCCTGGCGAAATTGACCCAGCCGCAACTCGACAGCTTGCCGGTCCCGGCCAGCGCCATCGAAGACGTGTACCCGCTGACTCCGATGCAAGAGGGCCTGTTGCTTCACACTTTGCTGGAGCCGGGCACCGGTCTGTACTACATGCAGGACCGCTACCGCATCAACAGTGCCCTGGACCCTGAGCGTTTCGCCCAGGCCTGGCAAGCGGTGATCGCCCGTCATGAAGCCTTGCGTGCCTCGTTCTGCTGGAACGTTGGCGAAGACATGCTGCAAGTGATCCACAAACCCGGCAGCACGCCGATTGAATACCTGGACTGGAACAACGATCCCGAGGCTGAGCAAGAGCCGCGTCTGCAAGCGCTGCTCAAGGCCGAGCGTGAAGCCGGCTTCGATCTGCTCAACCAGGCGCCGTTCCACCTGCGCCTGATCCGCGTAGGCGAAGCACGCTACTGGTTCATGATGAGCAACCACCACATCCTTATCGATGCGTGGTGCCGTTCGCTGCTGATGAATGACTTTTTCGAGATCTACATGGCCCTGGGCGAAGGCCACGACGCGCAGTTGGCCACGGCGCCGCGTTATCGCGACTACATCGCCTGGCTGCAACGTCAGAACCTGAATGAAGCGCGCCAGTGGTGGCAACAGAACCTGCAAGGCTTTGAGCGCACCACGCCGATCCCGAGCGACCGCCCTTTCCTGCGCGAACATGCGGGCCACAGCGGCGGCATGGTGGTGGGCGACTGCTACACCCGTCTTGATGCCCGCGATGGCGCGCAACTGCGTGAACTGGCACAGGCCCACCAACTCACCGTCAACACCTTTGCCCAGGCGGCATGGGCCCTGGTGCTGCGCCGCTTGAGCGGCGATCGCGACGTGCTGTTCGGCGTCACCGTGGCCGGGCGTCCGGTGGAAATGCCGGAGATGCAACGCACCGTCGGCCTGTTTATCAACAGCATCGCGCTGCGGGTAAAGCTGCCGGAAGACGGTCAACGTTGCAGCGTGCGTCAGTGGTTGAGCGGCTTGCTCGACAGCAACATGCAATTGCGCGAGTACGAATACCTGCCATTGGTGACCATCCAGGAACACAGCGAATTACCTAAAGGCCAACCGCTGTTCGACAGCCTGTTCGTGTTCGAAAACGCCCCGGTGGAAACCTCGGTGCTGGACCGTGCACAAAGCTTGAATGCCACCTCGGATTCCGGCCGCACCCACACTAACTTCCCGCTGACCGCCGTGTGTTACCCCGGCGATGACCTGGGCTTGCACCTGTCTTACGACCAGCGTTACTTCGACGAAACCACCGTGCAAAACATGCTCGGCGAGTTCAAGCGCCTGCTGTTGGCGCTGGTGCAGGGGTTCCATGGCGACATGGCCGACCTGCCGTTGATTGGCGAACAGGAGCGTGAATTCCTGGTTGAAGGCTGCAACCAGAGCGCACACGCCTATCCGCTGGACCGTAGCTATATCGAGCTGTTCGAAGCGCAAGTGAGCGAGCATCCGCAGCGGATCGCCGCCAGTTACCTGGAACAGCAGTGGACCTATGACGAACTCAACCGCCGCAGCAACGGCTTGGGCCATGCATTGATCGCGGCGGGTGTCGGCCTGGATCAACCGGTGGCCTTGCTGGCCGAGCGTAACCTCGACCTGCTGGGCATGATCATCGGCAGCTTCAAGGCCGGTGCGGGTTACCTGCCGCTGGACCCGGGCCTGCCAAGCCAGCGCTTGAGCCGCATCATCGACATGAGCCGTACGCCGTTGCTGGTGTGCACCGAGGCGTGCCGCGAGCAGGCCATTGAGTTGCTCGACGGTTTTGACTGCCAGTTGCTGGTGTGGGAAGAAGTGCCGGCTCGTGGTGAGAACCCGGGCATCTACAGTGGCCCGGACAACCTCGCCTATGTGATCTACACCTCGGGCTCCACGGGCTTGCCCAAAGGCGTGATGGTCGAGCAGCGCGGCATGCTCAATAACCAACTGAGCAAACTGCCGTACTTGGACCTGAGCGCGGCGGACGTGATCGCGCAAACCGCGTCGCAAAGTTTCGACATTTCCGTATGGCAATTCCTCGCCGCGCCGCTGTTCGGCGCGCGGGTGGACATCGTGCCGAACACCATCGCCCACGATCCCCAAGGTTTGCTGGCCCACGTTGAGGCACAAGGCATTACCGTGCTGGAGAGCGTACCGTCGCTGATCCAGGGCATGCTGGCCCAGGACCGCATCAGCCTCGACGGCCTGCGCTGGATGCTGCCCACCGGTGAGGCGATGCCGCCGGAACTGGCGCACCAATGGTTGCTGCGTTACCCGCAGATCGGTTTGGTGAACGCTTATGGCCCTGCGGAATGCTCGGATGACGTGGCGTTCTTCCGCGTTGATTTGGCCTCGACCCGTGGCACCTATCTGCCGATTGGCACGCCGACTGACAACAACCGCCTGTACCTGCTGGATGGCGCGCTGGAGTTGGTGCCCCAAGGGGCTGTCGGCGAGTTATGTGTAGCCGGCACGGGGGTGGGGCGTGGTTATGTCAGCGATCCGTTGCGCACCGCTCAAGTGTTTGTGCCGAACCCGTTCGGCGCACCGGGTGAGCGCCTGTATCGCACCGGCGACCTGGCGCGTCGGCGCAGCGATGGTGTGTTGGAGTACGTCGGGCGTATCGACCATCAAGTGAAGATTCGCGGCTACCGCATCGAACTGGGTGAAATCGAAGCGCGCCTGCACGAGCAACCGCAAGTGCGCGATGCAGCGGTGGGCGTGCAGGAAGGCGTCAACGGCAAGCATCTGGTGGGTTATCTGGTGGCCGCTGATGAAACCCTCAACCCAAGCGAGCGCCTGGACCGCATCAAGCAACGCCTGCGCGCCGAGCTGCCGGAATACATGGTCCCGCTGCACTGGCTATGGCTCGACCGCCTGCCGCTCAACGCCAACGGCAAACTCGACCGCAAGGCCCTGCCGGAACTGGAAATCGGCCAGTTGCACAGCCAGGATTACCTGGCACCGCGCAACGAACTGGAAACCACCTTGGCCGCGATCTGGGCCGAGGTGCTCAAGGTCGAGCGCGTGGGCGTAGAAGACAACTTCTTCGAACTGGGCGGGCACTCGTTGCTGGCCACGCAGATTGCCTCACGGGTGCAGAAGACCTTGCAGCGCGATGTGCCACTGCGGGCGATGTTCGAGTGCAGCACGGTGTCGCAATTGGCCGAGTACATCGAGGGATTAGCGGCCAATGAGATCAGCGCGGAGAAGGTGGATCGGTTGAGTGATTTGATGGCGGAGTTGGAGGGGCTTTAATCTTCGCTGGGTTTGAGGGCCTCATCGGTATCTACACAACTTTCAGTGGTCTGTGCCCCAACACTTGGCACCTCGCTTAGGCTCGGTGTGCCCGAACGAAGGCTCTGGAGCCGACCGGAGTTGGGTCTGGTGTACTGGGTTAAAAATGTGGGAGGGGGCTTGCCCCCGATGAGGGAGTGTCAGTTGATGCATCTTTGGCTGACCCACTGCTATCGGGGGCAAGCCCCCTCCCACACTTGAATGTATTCACCAATAGAAATGTGTGAACCCAAACCACTGTGGGAGGGACGGTGCGACGATTCGACTTGCCCCCCGATGGCGTCAAACCAGGCGCCGCTTACTTCGGCCCCATGATCTTCACCAACTTATCCGGCGACGGCGCACCCTGCTGTTGCTGCAGCCCACCCTTGTCATCCAGGTAGAAAATCGCCGGGGTGGCAGACAGTTCCAGTTCATCCATCAACTTCATATTGGCATCGAGCTTGGCTTCGATATCGGCCGGGATTTTCGGCAGTGCCTGCAATTTGCTGCTCTTGCCGGCGGCTTCGTGTTCTTCCAGGGCTTTTTGCGGGTCTTTGGCGGCGAACAGGGCGGCCGATTTGGCGGCGCTGTCTTCGCGGATGATGCCGACCATGATGTGGCGCAACTGCACCTTGCCGGCTTTGACCCACGGCCGGGCCTGTTCCCAGAACATGTTGCAATACGGGCAGTTGGGGTCGCTGAAGAGGTAGACGATACGCGGTGCGTTTTTGTCGCCGTCCTGGATCCAGCTGCTTTTTTCCATCTTGGCCCAGACTTCCTTGGCCATCGGCGCGTACACCAGTTTTTCCAGCGGCGCGGTGCTCAGGTCATCGCCCTGGGCGTCGTACAGGTTGCCGGCGATCACGTGTTTGCCGTCGGCGGTCAGGTACAGCGCCATGCCTCGATTCTGGTATTGCGCGGCATAGCCGGTGAGGCCGCTGGGGGCGTCGAACTTGCCGATGATCTTGGCGCCCTTGGCTTCGATCTGTTTGATCGGTGCCGGCCAGTCATCGGCGTGGGCCAGGTTGGCTGCCAGCGTCAGTGGTAAGAGGCTCAACAGGTGGCGGAGGCTTCGCATGTCGGTTTCCTTGTGGCAGCAGGGGCGGTGTCGAAGGGTTCCATGGCACGGGCCAGGCTGGCCTGGGACAACTCGCCCAAGTGGCTGTTGATGAGGCGTCCATCAGCTTGGTAGAACAAGGTGGTCGGCAGGGCCATGGAGCCCACGGCCTGGCCGAGGCGACCGCTGGCGTCAAACAGCACGTTGTCCAGGTTCAGGCCTTGAGTGGCCAGGTAGGTGCTGACGCTTTGCATGCTTTCGGCTTGGTTGACGAACAGGAAGGTCACGTCAGGGCGCATGCGCTGGGCGCTTTCCAGCACCGGCATTTCGCGGCGGCATGGCGGGCACCAGGTGGCCCACAGGTTGATGACCAGCGGTCCGCCCTGGTAGTCCGCCAGTTGCACCACTTCGCCATTGGCGTTGCGCAAGGTGATGTCCGGCAGGCGTGTGCCTTTTTCATACACGCTCAAGGACAGGCTGGTCATGCCCCAGAACAGCAGACCGGTGATGACCCCGGCGCTCAACGGCTTACGCAGCGCCGGTCGCCGCCAGCCGTAGAGCACCGCGCCGATGAGCAGGGCGATGATGCCGGGCCAGGCGAGAAAGCCGCCGTCGCGCAGGTCGACCATCTGCAGCCAGTCGCTGCTGTAGTAACTCCAGTACATCAGCACAAAGCTGACGCGGGCCGCGAGCATGCCCAGCAGAAACAGGCTGAACAGCACTGACTCCGGGTTTTCACCACCACGCTTGGCCACGCGCCAGCCCACCAGGGTGGCGAGAATCAACGCGCTGATCAGCAGGATGTGATTCAGCGCGATGGCGAAGGTGCCGATGGTCAGGGTCAGCATCAGAGGGCGTCCCGGGTTTGCGTCCAGCGTTGCAGGAAGGCATCGGCATTCACTTCGCCGGTGATGCGTTGTGCGCGGCGTTCTTCACCGTCGGGGCCGATCCAGACAAAGCTCGGTGGCCCCGGCACCTTGTAGCGGCCCAGCAGTTCGCGGCTGGCGGCATTGTCGGCGGTGACGTCCAGGCGCAGCAGGCGCACGTCTTTCAGTGCGTCGAGAACTGCGGGTTTGCCGAACACCTGTTTTTCCATGATCTTGCACGACACGCACCAGTCGGCGTAGTAATCCACCAGCACCCATTGGCCCTGGGCCTTGGCGCTGTCGAGTTGGTTTTGCAGCACGGCGGGGTCACTGATGGTCATGAAGGCGTCATGGGCGGAGGGCGCCCCGGCGACCTTCGCGCCGCTGTACACCTTCAGCGGTTGCCACAGGTCGTCGCTGCCACCGGCCGCACCCACCACCAGCACCGCGCCCCACAGGCCCAGCACCAGGGAGCCGGCGCCGAATACCTTGGCCGCCAGGCCGTACTCGCGGGCGAGGGTCCAACCACAGTAGGCCATCACTAGGGCCAATGCACCCCACAGGCCGACCCACAGGCTTTCGCCAACTACCGGGCGAATCATTAGCACGGCGGTGCCCAGGAACAGGAAGCCGAAGATGCCCTTGAGCACGTTCATCCAAGTGCCCGGCTTGGGCAGGAAGCGGTTGCCGACGGTCACCAGCAGCAACAACGGAATGCCGATGCCGATGCCCATGGCGAACAGGATCAAGCCACCGTGCAGCGCGTTGCCGCTTTGGGCGATATACAGCAGGGCGCCAGCCAGGGGCGCGGTCATGCACGGGCCGACCAGCAGGCCGGACAGCGCGCCAAGCACACCGGCACCGATCAGGCTGCCACCGCTTTGCTGGCGGCTGACGTTGTCCAGTCGGTCGCGCAGGAAGGCGGGCAGTTGCAGTTCAAAGAAGCCGAACATCGGCAGGGCGAGCAGCACAAACAGAGCGGCGAAACTGCCCAATATCCACGGCGTTTGCAGCAGGGCGGCGAGGTTGGCGCCGAGCAACGCAGCCAGTACGCCGAGCGCGGCATACACCAGCGCCATGCACACTACGTAGCTGCTGGCCAAGGCAAAACCACGGCGAGGGCTGGCGCCGCTGCCCACCACCAGACCGGCGAGGATCGGCAGCATCGGCAACGAACACGGTGCAAACGCCAACAGCAGGCCCAGGCCGAAGAACACCGGCAGGCTCCAACCCAGGCTGCGCTGTTGCAGGCCGCTGGCCAGGCTCTGGTCCTGGGCTTGAGCGGTGGCCGCTACGGCAGGATTGCCACCCAGGTCCACGGTGATCGACTGCGGTGGGTAGCACAGGCCAGCATCGGCGCAGCCCTGCCAGCCCAGCTTGATCTGGCCGGTGGCGCCAGCAGGGAGCTTCACTTCCAGGCCCTGGCGGTACACTTCCTGCTCGCCGAAGAACTCATCGCTATGGGCTTCACCTTGCGGCAGTGCCGGCTGTGCGGTCAGGCCCTCGAACTTCATGCGCTGCTTGTACAGGTAATAACCGTCGGCAATCTGCCAATACAGCTGGGTCTCGCCACTTTCAAGACGTTCGGAGGTAAAGGTGAAAGCTTTGCCCACCGGGAGGAAATCGGGTTTGGTCTCAAACGGGTTGCCCGGCGCGGCTTGGGCCAACCCGGCGAACAACACCAGCAGAAAGGTAAAAAGATGCCGCATGGTCAAGCCTTAGTCCGATACAAGTGAGGCACACAATGTGTGGCGTTGATTAACCGATGATTAACCGGCGCTATTCTAAAGTGTAGGGATTATCTGAGCTTGCCTCTTTTCACGGCATAATCTGCGCTTAATCCGCTGCACCTTTAATCACCCCATCTTTTATGAAGGGTTCACCATGCACGTACTGGTCTGTGAAGACGACGAACTGATCGCCAGCGGCATCGTGGCCGGCCTCACCGCCCAGGGTTTTACCGTCGAGCGCGTGGCTACGGCTGCGGCTGCTCGGGCGATGCTCAAAGCGGCGACTTTCGACATCATGGTGCTCGACCTCGGCCTGCCCGACGAAGACGGCCTCAAGCTGTTGCAGCAACTGCGCAGCCAGGGCCTGGAGATTCCGGTGCTGATCCTCACCGCGCGGGACTCGGTGACCAACCGCGTCGACGGCCTGCAAGCCGGCGCCGATGACTACCTGCTCAAACCCTTCGACTTGCGCGAATTAGCCGCCCGCCTGCAAACCCTGCTGCGCCGGATGGCAGGGCGCAGCGTCAACTTGATCGAACACGGCCGGTTGACCTATGACCCCAGCAGCCGTGAAACGCTGTTGGGTGGCCAGCCGGTGGATTTGTCCCGGCGTGAGCAGGCGCTGTTGCAGGCCCTGCTGCACAACAAGGGTCGTGTGCTGTCCAGCGAGCAGCTTAAGGACAGCGTCTATGGCTTTAACGATGAGCTGGAAAGCAACGCACTCAACGTGCATATCCACCACCTGCGGCGCAAATTGGGCAACGGCATTGTCGAGACCGTGCGTGGTCTGGGCTATCGCCTGGGCCCGGCGGATGATGGAGAGAACGTTTCGTGAAGAGCCTGCGCCTGCGCCTGACGTTCAAGCTCGGCGCCGCATTCGTGTTGATCTGGGCCCTGGCAGCGGCCTGGATGCTCAACGACCTGCGCAACCAGATGATGTTCTCTCTCGACCAGCGCCTGGTAGCGTCGGCGCGCATGGTGGCGGGGCTGACCGAGCAGATGCCGGGCCTGGCCAGTGTCAGCGGCGGCGCGCATTTCAGTGCCGAGCAACTGCATGTGCCGGGCGGCATGGCCTGCCAGGTCAGCTCCTTGCGCGGGGAAATCCTCGCGCGCAGCCACACCACGCCGGATCAGGGCCTGGAGTCCCAACGCAGCGGTTTTCGCGACCAAGAGATCGACGGCGTGGGATGGCGCAGCTTTACCCTGTCCCGTGGCGATCTGCTGATCACCACCGCCGACCGCCAGGTGGAGCGCGAGGCGTTGAATATGTCGATCCTGCTGGCGGCATCGGTGCCAGTGGGCGTGGCCATGCTCGGTTGCCTGTGCCTGCTGTGGTTGGGCATCGGCCAGAGCCTGCTGCCGCTCAACCGTATGCGCGATGCGCTGATGCGGCGCAGTGCGGACTCTCTCGAACCCCTGCAGATCCACCCGCTGCCCAGCGAACTCAAACCGCTGCTCGACACCCAGAACCAACTGTTGCAGCGTATCGCCAAGACCATTGAGCGCGAACGTCGCCTCACTGGCGATGCGGCCCACGAACTGCGCAGCCCGCTGACGGCGATCAAGACCCACCTGCAAGTGGCGCGCATGACCGAAGGCGCGGCCCGCGACCAGTCCCTGGCCCACGCCGAGGAGGGAGCCGATCGCCTGCATCGCACCCTGGAACAATTGCTGTTGCTGGCGCGAGTGGAAGGCAGCCTGTCGTTTGACGATGGTGTGCAGTCCAGCGCCGAAGACGTCGCACGGCTGGCGATCCAGGATGCCAATGCTGGCGATAACTCACGCATCGACCTGATCCTGCCGGACAACCTTTCCAGCGCTCCGGTGGAAATGCCCGTTGGCCTGGCGGTTGCGGCCCTGCGCAACCTGCTGGACAACGCCTTGCGCCACACCCCGGCGGACACTCGCGTGGAACTCAGTCTGTTCACCCAGGCAGGCAACGTGGTGTTTCGCGTGCGTGACCACGGCAAGCAGATTTCCAGCGAAGACCTGCAGTACTTGACCCAACGCTTCTGGCGTAATGGCAACAGCGAAGGCTGCGGCCTGGGCTTGGCAATCGTGCAAGCGATTGTGCAGCGCTGTTCCTGCTCGTTGACGTTCGACAGCCAGGCGGATGGCCTGCGCGTCGAGCTGGGTATGCCGTTGCGGCGCTGATCTTTTTTCATCTGCCAAATAGTTACCGCCCTCTTGAAGTTCAGCGCTTCAGGATGGCGGTAATTTTTTTGCACTTGAACGGGCCGAAGGACTCGGCCTGTACTGAAAAGGACAGTTCTTATGTTAGTCATCGATACCACTTTTCCTGCCAAAGGCTTCAATGAACGCAACGGTGAAACCGTGCGGCAGTTGATCCTGCATTACACCGCAGCTCCCTTCACATCCTCCTTGCAGACGCTGACGCAGGAGGGGGTCAGCGCTCACTATCTTTTGCCCGACCCGGATGAGCCTGGTTACCGCGCTGCCGGGTATGACGAGCTGCGCGCGTTTCGCCTGGTGGATGAAACCAAGTCTGCGTGGCATGCAGGTGCGAGCCAATGGACAGGGTGGGACAACCTCAATAGCCGCTCCATTGGCATCGAGATCGTCAACCTGGCACGGGACGATGCGGGTGTCTTTACCTTTCCTGAGTACTCGCACGAACAGATTGAAGTGTTGAGTGCATTGGTGCGCGACATCCTCGGACGCTACCCGCAGATCGGCCCGACCGACATTCTCGGGCATTCGGACGTGGCCTATTGGCGCAAGAGTGATCCAGGGCCTCGACTGCCTTGGCGGTGCTTGTACGACGCCGGTGTAGGTGCCTGGTTCGATGAGGCGGCGCGGACGATGTATCAACGCCGATTTTGTGTAGGGCTGCCGCCGGAAGTGGAAGTGGAGCGTGCGTTTCAGCGATATGGGTATAAACCGGCGCAGAATCGACAGGCGTTTGAGCTGCGCACGCGGGCGTTTCAGATGCACTTTCGGCCGGGGGATTATCGTGGCGTATTGGATGCCGAGACGTGCGCGATCCTGTATGCCTTGAATGAGAAATACCGAGGACTTTGACGCAAAGCACCGTTCAACGGCATCAGTTAACGATCACCAGCCCTAAATCCCTCAGCCGCTGATGCGTTTCCAGAACAGGAAATCCGTGCGCATGCCCTTGGGCCAGACGCCAACGGATTGGCAGTTTGGTCACCATCATCAGCGTATTGAGGGATAGAGAGATGTCTGTCGCTACCAGCCGTATCGAAAGCGCCCCAGTGCATGTCAGCCCGGCGCCTGTGGAAACGCTCTACCAGTTCGACGAAACACCGCTGCTGGCCCGTCAGCGCCAGCAGGAATCCAATGCGCGCAGTTATCCGCGGCGTATCCCTTTGGCGCTCAAACGTGCCAAGGGCATCTACGTGGAAGACGTGGAAGGCCGCCAGTTCATCGACTGCCTGGCCGGGGCCGGCACCCTGGCGCTGGGGCATAACCACCCGGTGGTGATCGACGCTATCCAGCAAGTGCTGAGTGATGAGCTGCCGTTGCACACCCTCGACCTGACTACGCCGGTCAAGGATCAATTCGTGCAGGACTTGTTCGGTCTGTTGCCGGCCGAGTTGGCGCGGGAAGCCAAGATCCAGTTTTGCGGGCCCACTGGCACTGATGCGGTGGAAGCCGCGCTGAAACTGGTCCGTACTGCCACAGGGCGCAGCACCGTGCTGTCGTTCCAGGGCGGTTATCACGGCATGAGCCAAGGCGCTTTGAGCCTGATGGGCAGCCTCGGGCCGAAGAAGCCCTTGGGGGCGTTGCTTGGCAATGGCGTGCAGTTCCTGCCGTATCCCTACGATTACCGCTGCCCGTTTGGTCTGGGCGGTGCGCAAGGTGTGCGGGTCAACCTGCACTACCTGGAAAACCTGCTTAACGACCCGGAAGCTGGCGTGTTGCTGCCGGCAGCGGTGATTGTTGAAGTGGTGCAGGGTGAAGGCGGCGTAATCCCGGCCGACCTCGACTGGCTGCGCGGCCTGCGACGCATCACCGAGCAGGCGGGTGTGGCGTTGATTGTCGACGAAATCCAGAGCGGTTTTGGCCGCACCGGCAAGATGTTCGCCTTCGAACACGCGGGCATCATTCCGGATGTGGTGGTGATGTCCAAGGCCATCGGCGGTAGCTTGCCGTTGGCGGTGGTGGTGTACCGCGACTGGCTCGACACCTGGCTGCCGGGCGCCCATGCCGGCACGTTCCGTGGCAATCAAATGGCTATGGCGGCGGGTTCGGCGGTAATGCGCTACCTCAAGGAACACGACCTGCCCGGCCACGCGACAGTTATGGGCGAGCGCCTCGGCGAACACCTGCGCATCCTGCAACGCGACTTCCCGCAGTTGGGGGATATTCGCGGTCGCGGGCTGATGCTCGGTGTGGAACTGGTCGACCCGGACGGCACCCTCGATACCCAGGGCCACCCTCCGGTGCACCGCCAATTGGCGCCGCTGGTACAGCGCGAGTGCCTCAAGCGCGGGCTGATCCTGGAACTGGGTGGTCGCCATGGCAGCGTGGTTCGCTTCCTGCCGCCGCTGGTGATCACCGCCGCTGAAGTCGACCGTGTGGCCGAGATCTTCGGGCGTGCCCTGGCCGCCGCCGTGGACAGCCGCTAATTTTTCGATGGCTTGGTACGTTTCTACAGATATCAGTGCTGCGCGTGGTGCGCAGCCAGCTTTTTGCGATGGAGAACAGCAATGACCTCAGTATTTGACCGCGACGACATCCTGTTTCAGGTAGTGGTCAACCATGAAGAACAGTATTCCATCTGGCCCGACTACAAGGTCGTGCCGGAAGGCTGGCGCACCGTGGGCAAGAGCGGCATGAAGAAAGAGTGCCTGGCCTACATCGAAGAAACCTGGACTGATATGCGCCCGTTGAGCTTGCGCCAGAAGATGGATGGAGCAGCGCTCGTTTAAACATGGCGGTTTGTGTCTGGTAATCAGGCTCTATGGAGTGAGCGCGCGTATTGTGGCAAGCGGGCCTGATGTGGTGAGCGGGCTTGCCCCGCGCTGGGCTGCAAAGCAGCCCCACTCCAGCCACTGAGTTGTATCAGATACACCGCATTCCACCCGTTCAGGACCGCTTCGCGCTCCAGCGCGGGGCAGGCCCGCTCACCACAACAAGCCGCTCGGCAAAGGTGGGTGCGGCTGCTTCAAGCGTCCTTCTCTTTCTCCAACCCACCCGAAGCTCCCGTCACCACCTGCACACTCAATCGAGGTGTGGCCAGATCCAACCCGGCCTCGTCCAGATGCCGTTTCAGCGACAGGTTGAACGCCCTTGACACTTCCCATTGCTTGATCGGCGCCGTCTTGAACCGGGCGCGCAGGATCGCGCTGCCTGACTCAAAGCTCTCCACCCCCTGGATCTCCAGCGGCGACCAGATATTGCGGCGCTGCAGCGGGTCATTGCGCATTTTCTGGCCGACATCACGGATCAGCTTGATCGCGTTATCAATGTCCATGTTGTACGGAATTGCCACCCGGAAGATCGCGTAGCCGAACTCTCGCGAGTAGTTCTTGATGCTCTTGATCTCGCTGAACGGAATGGTGTGCACAATCCCGTCGATGTCGCGCAGGCGCACGGTGCGGATGGTCAGGCCCTCGACGGTGCCGAGGTGGCCGCCTACATCCACGTAATCATCAATCGCCAGGGAATCTTCGATGATGATGAACAGGCCGGTGATCAAGTCCGCCACCAGCGACTGCGCACCAAAACCGATGGCCAGGCCGATCACACCGGCACCCGCCAGCAGCGGTGTGACGTTCATGCCCATATTCGCCAGGGCGACGATGGCGGCAATGATGAAGATCGTCACGAACAGCACGTTGCGGATCAACGGCATCATGGTCTGCGCCCGCGCATTGGCCAGGCCTTTGCGCGAGCGGGTGAGGGCGTGGTGGATCGCGGTGTCGCTGAGGATCCAGATCAGCCAGGCGAACAGCAGCGTACCGGCCAGGCCGAACAGTTTGACCGCGATTTCATGCCCCTCGCCTTCGGCAAAGCCAATCAGCGACAGGCCCCAGACCCGCAGGCCCAGCTCGATAAACACCAGCCATACCGCCAGGTGGGCCAGGGTGTAGATGAAGCTTTTCAGGCGCTCGGAGTACAGCGCATGGCGCTTGTGCCCGCGTTGCGGCTTGAGAGCATGGCGGCGTACCAGACCGTTGATGACCATGCACAACACCAGCAACACCGTGCACAGCAGCGATTGGCGCAGGGCGGTGCTGGTGTCGCCGGCAGAGACGAACGTGGCAAACAGCGAAATGCCCACCAGCAGCAAGGCCGGGAGGTACCAGAACGAACCGATGATCGAGAGGGTGTCGCTGAGGGCGCGACGGGTGAGGCGGCGCGACAGCGGTTGGTTGCGTATCAGGTGGGCGATCGGGCGGCGAAACCGCAGGATAAACACGCCGGTGGACAACGCCGCCATCACATTGGCGACGGTTGCGGCGGTGTGAGACAGGTGTTGGCCGAGCGCAGTTACCAGTCTTGGGTCGCTCAGGGCTTCACCAAAAGCGGCAAAGCTGCCGATCCACCACAGCGGACGAAAGGCCTGGTGCCGCAGGATATACAGCGCACGATGGCGGTGCGGGCCGTCGAGCAAAGAGAACGCGATCACGCAGATGGCTGAGAAACAGGTACCGACCACCAGCGCGTAAGCCAACACCATCGCCAGGGATTTACCCAGGGAAGAGGGCAGTGCGTAGCTCATGTACACGGTGATCACCAGCGCGATCAGCCACGGCCCCAGTTTGCGCAGGGCAAAGCGCACCATGTCCCAGGTGCGCGGGTGTTGCGGCAGTTCTTCAGGCAGGCCGAACCGTTCGCGGACGCGGTGGCTGAGCCATATCAGCACGTAGGCCAGCAGGCTCCACACCGCGAGAATAAGCGCAAAGCCAAAAATGATTGGCAGCCATTCGTTGGCTGGCAGCATCAAGGCGTCGAGTTCGTCCTTGGCCTGGTCGATCTCATCGGACCAACGCCCCAGCGGGCTGTCGTTGCCGGAGAACTGTTGCTCCAGGGTCGACAGCGTGCTGCCGATCAGCCCAAGCACGCCCTGTTCGGCGGCCGGCTGGGCTTTTTGTGTGGCGGCGCGGAGTTTTTTCAGATCGCTCAGCAGTTGGGTGCGCTGCTGGTCGTTTTCCAGGGTCTTGATCACCTCGTCCAGCGATTGGCCGAGGGGCACTTCTGCCTGGGGCTGGGACTTGTTAGTGCTGCCGAGCAGGCCGGGCAAACCGACTGCTTGGGCAGAAGTAAGCGGCAGCAAGGTGAACAGGGCGATCAGCAGGTAGCAGGGCAGGGCAAACAGACGGGAAAGCACGAGGCGGTCAACCTTGGAAACGACGGGTTGAGCGAGTGTACGAGTGCACGCGTCATTCGGCCAGTTTGGCGAGGATCTTGTACACCACGGTGCCCAGGATCAGCAGCATACCGATCCACATGCCGAACACGCCGAGGGGCTTGTCGCGAAAGTTGAAGCCGACCGCGAGCATGATCATGCCGATCAGAATAGGGATAAGCATGGCGTGGAAGGAGGACATGGAGATCATGGTGCGACGGCCTTGTCGGAGTGGGAATACTGACAAGTCTAGGTCGGATTGCGGGAAGTGCAGATGATGCAGATCAGGTGTACGCAAAACCAAATGCGGGAGGGGGCTTGCCCTCGATAGCGGTCTGTCAGTCAGCTTGTTTTTAGCTGACCCACCGCATCGGGGGCAAGCCCCCTCCCACATTTCTGGCTGTATTCAGCCTTTGGATCAAGGCAGGTCGCGACTGGCGTAGAACGCACCCAGTACCTTCACCAGATGCGCCAGGTCATGGCTGCCGCACAGTTCACGAATGGAGTGCATGGCAAACGTCGGCAGGCCGATGTCCACGGTACGCACGCCCAGGTGGCTGGCGGTGATCGGGCCGATGGTCGAGCCGCAGCCCATGTCGCTGCGCACCACAAAGCTCTGTACCGGCACTTCTTCGGCCATGCACAGGTGGCGGAAGAACCCGGCGGTTTCGCTGTTGGTCGCGTAGCGCTGGTTGCTGTTGACCTTGATTACCGGGCCGGCGTTGAGCTTGGGGCCGTGGTTGGCGTCGTGCTTGTCGGCGTAGTTCGGGTGCACACCGTGGGCATTGTCCGCCGACACCAACAGGGATTTCTGAATGGTACGTACGAATTCATCACCCTCCGGCAACAGGCGTCGCAGGGTCTGTTCCAGCATCGGGCCATCGGCACCGCAGGCCGAGCAGGAACCGACTTCTTCGTGGTCGTTGCACACCAGTACGCAGGTTTCGTCGGTCTCGCTGGTGAGCAGGGCTTGCAGGCCGGCGTAGCACGACAATAGGTTGTCGAGGCGCGCGCCGGCGATGAAGTCGCCATTGAGGCCAATTACAGCTGCACTCTGGGTGTCGTAGAAGCTCAGCTCGTAATCGAGCACCACATCAGCGTTCAACCCGTGCTCGCGCGCCAGTTGCTCGGTGAGCACGGCTCGGAAGTCCACGCGCTCGTCACCGGCAAACTGCGCGAGGATCGGCGGCAGTTCGGTCTGGGCGTTGATTGCCCAGCCCTGATTGGCTTCGCGGTTCAGGTGAATGGCCAGGTTCGGGATGATGGCGATGGGCAGCTTGAAGTCGATCAGTTGGCTTTCGACTTTGCCGTCGCGGCGGAACGTCACGCGGCCTGCCAGGGACAAGTCGCGGTCAAACCACGGCGCCAGCAAGGCGCCGCCGTAGACTTCCACGCCCAACTGCCAGAAGCCCTGGCGTTGCAGCTCGGGCTGGGGCTTGACCCGCAGGCACGGGCTGTCGGTATGGGCGCCAACCAGGCGAATCCCGCCCTGCAGCGGCGAGTGACGGCCGAGCTTGAAGGCGATGATCGAGGAGTCGTTGCGGGTCACGTAGTAGCGACCGTTGGCTTCGGTGGCCCAGGTTTCGCGCTCGTCGAGACGCTGGTAACCGGCCGCTTCCAGGCGCTGGGCCAGGGCGGCAGTGGCATGAAAAGGAGTAGGGGAGGCCTTGAGGAAGTCGATCAGGCCTTGATTCAACGCTTCGCGCATAAATAGCTCCAGACAGCAATGCGCGGAGTTTACCGTTCGGTGACGGGAAGTGCACAGTACAAATGTGGGAGGGGGCTTGCCCCCGATTGCAGTGGGTCAGTCAACAATACAGTGACTGATTCTCCGCCATCGGGGGCAAGCCCCCTCCCACATTTGTTCTGTGTTCACAGCTTTAGAAGGGCGCTGGGCACTCGAAGCGCAAACGCTCGCCACTCTGCGGATGAGTAAAGCTCAGCATGCTTGCGTGCAAGCACAGGCGCGGCCACGCAGCCAGGGCTTGCTCATGGGCATACAGGCCGTCGCCGAGCAATGGATGACCGATCGACAGCATGTGCACGCGCAACTGGTGCGAGCGCCCGGTGATCGGCGTCAGCTCCACACGGCACCAGTCGCCGCAACGTTCCAGCACCTTCCAGAAGGTCATCGCGTGTTTGCCGAACTCGTGATCCACCACATGCCGTGGTTTGGTCGGCGGGTCGTAGCGCAAGGGCAGATCAATGCTGCCGCTGTCGAGTTCCGGCTGGCCCCAGGCCAATGCGGTGTAGGCCTTCTCGGTTTCACGGTCGTGAAACTGGCGGGACAGTTCGCGATGGGTATCGGCATCCCGAGCGAGCAGGATGATCCCCGAGGTTTCCCAGTCCAGGCGATGGACGATGCGGGCTTCGGGGTAGCCGTTTTCCTGCAGGCGGGTGATCAGGCAGTCCTTGTTGTCGTCGGCGCGGCCAGGCACCGAGAGCAGCAGGGTCGGCTTGTTCACCACCAGGACAGCGTCGTCCTGATGCAGGATATGGATATTGGACAGCGGCATTAAACAGCCTCGTAACAAACGCCAACGGCGGCTCGCCCACCCGGTTCCCGCTATGGGATCAAGGTGTGCGAGCCGCCGTGGCGGCCGCCTGTTCGATCAACGATCAGGCAGGGTGATATTGAGTTCCAGAATCGAGCAGCTGCCGTCATTTTCCAGAGCGACATGCACGTCATCGTTGCCGATGTTGACGTACTTGCGGATCACCTCGACCAGTTCCTTCTGCAAGGCTGGCAGGTAGTCCGGGGTGCTGCGTTGGCCGCGTTCGTGCGCCACGATGATCTGTAGACGCTCTTTCGCGACCGACGCGGTGCTTGGCTTTTTGTTGGCGCGAAAGAAGTCGAGAAATTTCATTGTTTAGTTGCCTCCAAAGATACGCTCGAAGAATCCCTTCTTCTTAACATCGAGGAAGCGATGTTCCACGGTCTTGCCCAGCAAGCGATCAACCGCATCGCTGTACGCCTGGCCGGCGTCGCTCTGGTCGTCAAGAATAACCGGGACACCCTGGTTGGAAGCCTTCAGGACGGCCTGGGATTCCGGGATCACGCCCAGCAGGGTCACCGCGAGGATGTCCTTGACGTCCTCGACACCGAGCATTTCGCCGTTGCTGACGCGCTCAGGGTTGTAGCGGGTGAGCAGCAGGTGCTCCTTGATCGGGTCTTCACCTTTCTCTGCGCGCTGGGACTTGCTGGCCAGCAGGCCGAGCATGCGGTCCGAGTCACGTACGGAGGACACTTCCGGGTTGGTTACCACGATGGCTTCATCGGCGAAGTACATCGCCAAATGAGCACCGGTTTCGATGCCGGCCGGGGAGTCGCAGACGACGTATTCGAAGGTTTCCTTCAGTTCAGCGAGGACTTTGCCTACGCCTTCTTTGGTCAACGCATCTTTGTCACGGGTCTGGCTGGCGGCCAGTACGTACAGGTTCTCAAGGCGCTTGTCCTTGATCAGGGCCTGTTGCAGGTTGGCTTCGCCGTTCACCACGTTGACGAAGTCGTACACCACACGGCGTTCGCAGCCCATGATCAGGTCGAGGTTACGCAAACCGACGTCGAAGTCGACGATGACTGTCTTGTGGCCGCGCAGAGCGAGGCCGGTACCGATAGCGGCGCTGGTGGTGGTCTTACCCACACCACCCTTGCCGGATGTAACCACGAGAATCTTGGCCAA
The DNA here is from genome assembly GCF_052113765.1 of Pseudomonas sp. W22_MBD1_FP4. Classification (NCBI taxonomy): domain Bacteria; kingdom Pseudomonadati; phylum Pseudomonadota; class Gammaproteobacteria; order Pseudomonadales; family Pseudomonadaceae; genus Pseudomonas; species Pseudomonas sp. W22_MBD1_FP4. The sequence continues at coordinate 336,147 of NZ_JBGQOI010000002.1, forward strand.
GGTGTTTCACCCCTAAGGAAAAAGGACTTTTCAGTCCCTGAAAAACATCTCTTGGAACTCGCTGCAGGCGGACGGTCTTTGTAGGAAAAAGACGGGTTAGCGTAGGAAAAACGCCAACCTTCAGATGTTCCTACACAAGTATTGCCGGTTTCGCTGTGCTATCAGAGTCTAGAGATGCTTGGAAAATGCGGCAGTATCCGTTAAAGACGGATGATGTTCAACACATCGCCCGACAGGCTGACCTGCACCCCGGCCCCCCATAGTGGATCACGGCGCAAATCTTCGGAAACCTTGTACTGGCCTGCGATGGACACTAGCTCAGCGGTCAACTGCTGGCAAAAAATACGGGCCTTGGTATCACCCTTGATGCCGGCAAGGGCACGTCCGCGCATCGGGCCGTATACATGGATGTTGCCATCGGCGAGAAGTTCCGCGCCGGGACTGACCGAGGAGATGACAACCAGGTCGCCGCCTTGGGCGTAAATTTGCTGCCCACCGCGTACGGGAGAGGTGATGATCTTTGTAGGCTTTATCGTCGGCTCCGGTGGTTTTTCCGGTTTTTTCTTCTCTTCACCGACCAATGGTTCGAGCGGACGCTCGCGTGCGCCGGACGGTGGCAGTACTGGCAGTTCAATGGCGATGGCCGCGGCAATGTCTTCGATACGGCTGGCACGAATGGCGAGAGTGCGCAGGCCATGGGAGCGGCACACGCGCATCAGGCCAGGCAGATCGACAGCGCCCTGGCCGGCCGGTAGTTTGTCCAGGGCCAGCACCAGCGGGGCGTTGTTGAAGAAGTTTGGCGCCAGGGCGACCTTGGCGGCGAGCTGGCGGTCCAGGGCGTCGAGGTCGTTACGGGCGAGTTCCAGCACGGTGATGGCGAGCATGCTGCCTTTCAGCTGGAACACGGGATCTTGGTCTAGCGGTTCGGTTTGGCTCATGGTCGGCATAAAGCGGCTTGTCACGAAAAGTGTCGAGACTTATAACGAGAACATCCACTGGCCGCAAGCCGGGTCGAACCGTTGTAGAATGCGCGGCCCTGTCTTTACCGGAATCTGTAATGGATCGCCCGCGTTTTCGAGCTGCATTTTTTCACCCGCGTTTCTGGCTGCTATGGCTTGGGCTCGGCCTGCTGTGGCTGGTCACCCAATTGCCATACCGCGCGCTGCTGGCCATTGGTCGGTTACTGGGCGCGGGTATGTACCGTGTGGCCAGCGAGCGTCGCCGCATCGCCGCGCGTAACCTGGAACTGTGCTTCCCGGAAAAAACCGCTAAAGAGCGTAAGCAGTTGCTCAAGGAAAACTTTGCCTCCACAGGCATCGCCTTCTTTGAAATGGCCATGAGTTGGTGGTGGTCGCGCCAGCGCCTGTCGCGTCTGGCCCATGTCGAAGGCCTGGAGCATCTCAAGCAGGCCCAACTCGATGGCAAGGGCGTGATCCTCATGGCCCTGCATTTCACCACCCTGGAAATCGGCGCGGCGCTGTTGGGCCAAAAGCACACCATTGATGGGATGTACCGCGAGCACGGCAATCCGTTGTTCGACTTTATCCAGCGCCGTGGCCGCGAGCGCCACAACCTTGATTCCCTGGCCATCGAGCGCGAAGACGTGCGCGGCATGCTTAAGCTGCTGCGCGCCGGCCGCGCCATCTGGTACGCACCTGACCAGGACTATGGCGCCAAGCAAAGTATTTTCGTACCGCTGTTCGGCATCCAGGCCGCCACCGTCACCGCCACCAGCAAGTTCGCCCGCCTGGGCAAGGCGCTGGTGGTGCCGTTCACCCAGGAGCGCCTGGCCGACGGCAGTGGTTACCGCCTGGTGATCCATCCGCCGTTGACCGACTTTCCCGGCGAAAGCGATGAGGTGGACTGCCTGTGCATCAACCAGTGGGTCGAAACCTCTGTACGCGAATGCCCCGAGCAATACCTGTGGACCCACCGCCGCTTCAAGAGCCGGCCACCGGGCGAACCCAAGTTGTACGAAAAAAGCCGCCGATAAGGCGAGATTTTCCCCACACGGAGTGATGCGATGCGCCCAGCTGAACCGGTAACAGGCTTGATTCTTTCCGGCGGCGGGGCGCGAGCGGCGTATCAGGTGGGTGTTTTGGCGGCGATTGCCGAGCTGTTGCCACCAGGGGCGCCCAACCCGTTTCCGGTGATCGTCGGCACCTCGGCCGGGGCGATCAATGCGGTGACACTGGCCAGTGGCGCGATGGATTTCACGGCGGCGATCCAGCGTCTTACTGCCTTTTGGCAGGGCTTTCGCAGCCATCTGGTGTTGCGCAGTGATTGGCCGGGGGTTATTCGCCAGGCGAGTCGTTTCCTCATCCACAGCCTGTTGGGCCTGGGCGCGCAAGTGCCGGTAGCGTTGCTTAATAGCTCTCCGCTGCGGGACTTGTTGCAAGAGCGCCTGAACCTGGGCGGCATCGACGAAGCCATCCGAAACAAGCATTTGCACGCGGTGGCGGTCACCGCGTTCGGCTATGAATCCGGGCAGGCGGTGACCTTCTATCAAGGTGGCGGCACCATTGATGCGTGGTTGCGCCATCGGCGTATCGGCGTCCCGACGCAACTGACGGTTGAGCACCTGCTGGCCAGTTCAGCGATCCCTTTGCTGTTTGCCCCGGTGAAACTCGACCAGGAATATTTCGGTGACGGTGCGGTGCGCCAATCAGCCCCGATCAGCCCGGCGCTGCACCTGGGGGCGACCCGCGTGCTGGTGGTGGGCGTCAGCGGCAACCCGCGGGGCAACGAGCCATCGGTGCAGCGCACCTACACCGGTCAGGAACCGACCCTGGCCCAGATCGGTGGGCACATGCTCAACAGCACGTTCATCGACAGCCTGGAAAGTGATATCGAATTGCTGGAGCGTCTGAACCAGTTCAGCCATCACCAGCCAGCCGACAGCGCGGCCCGAGGCCTGGCACCGGTGGAAGTGCTGGTGATTGCGCCAAGCCAGCCGATCGATGAAATCGCGGCAAGGCATCGGCAGGAATTGCCGGCGGCGTTGCGGTTGTTCTTGCGTGGGCCGGGGGCGACCAAAACGAGCGGGGCGGGGGTGCTGAGTTACTTGCTGTTCGAGGCGGGGTATTGCAGCGAGTTGATTGAGTTGGGCAGAAAAGATGCGCTGGCCAAGCGTGAGGAGATCATGCGGTTTTTGGGCCTGCCGCCTATCTGAATGTGGGAGGGGGCTTGCTCCCGATAGCAGTGTGTCAGTCAACAAATAGAGTGACTGACACTTCGCTATCGGGAGCAAGCCCCCTCCCACATTTGTATTGCATTGGCTTTTAGAAGTGATACTTGACCAGGAAGCTCGCCGTGTCCTGGGTGGTCTTGAATGCACCCGAATCTTCGATCCCGTACTTGTTCTTCCAGTAGTCGTACTCAAAACCCACATACAACTGCTTATCGCCCCAATGCAGCGCTTTACCCAGGTCGTATTTAACCTGCGGGTTGAAGTGCAGGTTGGCGTGGTAAGTGCCACGGGCGTTTTTGTCGTTATCCACCACCCAATCCATGAAGCCGTCGATCAGGATGTCGGAGCTGCCGACGGGAATGGTGTAGGCCCACACCGGAGTGATTTGCCAAACGCCATCACCCGCGCGATTGCCTTCGGTCTGGCGCTGATAGAAGTTCAGTTGGAAGTAGTCGAAACCAGGGATGTTCAAGTCGAACGCCGGGCCGAGCAGGTACGACTCGTTATCGCCTTCGCCGAACTCGTAAGTGAAGGCCAGCAGCACATCCTTGATCGGTCCGAAGGACAGGTCTTTGTCGAGGATTTTACCGAATGACAACCGTGGGCTGATCTCGCCGTAGTAGGTGCTTGGGCCGACGTTGCCGTCTTCCTTGCCGTTGTAGAAGATGCGGTCGACGAACACAAAGTTGTCGCCGTACTTCCACGCGTCGGCGTGTTCGAAGGTGACGGTTTGCTGGATCTGCGGGTTGACGGTAAAGCTCTTGCCCCACAGGTACGTCAGGCTGTTGTTCTGCCACTGCAACAAGTCACCGGCCACGGCCTGACCACCCGCAAGCAGGGATCCTGCCAGCATCAGGCCTTTGAACATAGGTTTCATTCGGTTGCTCCCGAGTTAAGGTTTTGTGGTTTTTCTTCTACGCAGGCGCTCTGGTGTGGCGCCTTTTGGTTCGCTGCAAAAATCGTCTGTTTGGTCAGCTTTAGTGCTTTTAGCAAGAGCTGCGCCAAGGTGTTTGAAACGCCAAAAAATCCCCGTCGGCTGCAACAAATACAGTCGAATACAGAGGCGTTTTGTGCACCGTGGCAGCAGACATTAGGCCGGGATAAGTTGGCCTTGCAGTCAGCTTTTACATTCGCTGTTTTTTTTTGAGTCGATTCGAGCGGGCGCGGAGAATACTGGCTCCCAAGCCTTGGCTCAAGTGCGCTCTTACAGAGCGTGTCGGGCATAAATGGGGCACGGCTGATGGCCGCCCCCAGGTGGAGGGTGTGCATGGTGGGGTTCCTTGTTCGTTATTGTTTTTGTTGTCGTAACGAAGGAATCAATGCGTATGAGCGACGGCAGGGCGTTCTGAACCGCCGAGGATGTTGAACAGGATATTCAGCGACAACGCGCTGAGGGTGGCCATGGCGATTCCACTGTGGGTAATCGGGCTCATCCACAACGGCAGTTGGGCGAAGAACTCCGGGCGCACTACGGGAATCAGGCCCATGCCGATGCTCACCGCTACCAGCAACTGGTTACGGCGGTCGGCGATGTCAGCTTCCTGAAGGATTTTGATGCCGGTGGCTGCGACCATGCCGAACATGGCAATCGCCGCACCGCCGAGCACTGCCGGTGGAATCGATGCCACCAGGTACGCCGCTTTGGGCAACAGGCTGAGCACAATCAGGAACGCGCCGGCCATGATCGTCACCGAGCGGCAACGCACGCCGGTCATCTGCACCAGGCCGATGTTCTGGGCGAATGAGGAGTGGGTAAAGGTGTTGAAGAACCCGGCGAAGAACGACGCGCCGGCATCACACAGCAAGCCCCGACGCAGCATCTTGGGGGACACTTCCTGACCGGTGATCTTGCCCAGGGCGAGGAACATCCCGGTGGATTCGACAAAGATAATCACCACGACCAGGCACATCGACAGGATCGGTGCCAACTCGAACTTCGGCATGCCGAAGTGCAGCGGTGTCACCACCTGCACCCACGGCGCCTGGGCCAGGCCGCTGAGGTCGACCATGCCAATGATGCCGCACAAGCCGTAGCCAAGCCCCATACCGATCAGCACCGAAATGTTCACCCAGAAACCGCGCATGAAGCGGTTGATCAGCAGGATGGTAGCCAGTACCAGCGCGGCAATCGCCAGGTAGATCGGCGAGCCAAATGTGGCTGCCGCGCTGCCGCCGCCGGCCCAGTTCACGGCCACGGGGAATAGCGAAAGGCCGATGGCGGTGATCACGGTGCCAGTCACCAACGGAGGGAAAAAGCGCACCACCTTGGACATGAAGGGCGCAATGATCATTCCGAAGAACCCGGCCGCGATGGTCGCGCCGAAGATACCCTGCAAGCCGATACCCGGCATGCCGGCCATGGCGACCATGCTGCCGACGGCGGCAAAACTGGCGCCCATCATCACCGGCATACGAATGCCCACCGGGCCGATGCCGAATGACTGGATCATGGTGGCGATACCGGCCACCAGCAGGTCGGCGTTGATCAGGAAAGCGATTTCTTCACGGCTCAAGCCCGCGGCCTGGCCAATGATGAGGGGTACGGCGACGGCGCCGCCGTACATCAGCAAGACGTGTTGCAGGCCTACCAGAATCAGTTGCAAGAGGGGCAGCCGCTCCATGGCAGGGGCGGCAGGAATCTGCGGTTCGACTAACTCGGTCATGCAACACCTCGGATCTTTTTTATTTTTGTGTTGTGTGGAACGCAATCTCTAAATCACTACAAGTCCCCTGTGGGATAGGGGCTTGCCCCCGATTGCGGTGGTTCAGTCACTGATGTTTTGAATGACACACGGCTATCGGGGGCAAGCCCCTCCCACATTGGAACTGTGTGAATCTGTCAGTTGGTACGCGCCCCCTGGTTGATCCAGGTGCCAATCAAATCCCGCTCCTGCTGGGTCATCTGGGTGATGTTGCCCAGCGGCATGATCTGGCTCGCCACGGCCTGCGCCTGAATGCGTGCTGCCTGTTGCTGGATCTGCGCCGGGGTATCGAACATCACCCCAGCCGGAGCGGTGCTGAACAGCGGGCTGGTGGGCTTGGCCGAATGGCACACGGCGCAACGCTCTTGGATCACCCCATGCACCTTGTCGAAATCAATCGTCGCCTGGGCGGGGGCCGGTTCGGCGGCGGGAGCTGCTGGAACCGCGGGTTTCAAGCCACCGCCCAACGCCGTTTCAGGCAGTGGCTGGTATTCGATGGCCGCAGGTGCCTTGGCAATCGGCTCTGCCGGTTTTGGCCCAGTGACGTATGCCAGGCTAATCATCGCCAACGCGCCGACCGGTAAGGTCCATGCATACTTCTGGCTGTTGTGACGGGTGTTGAAGTAGTGCCGTACCAACACCGCCGCCACCGCGATACCCGCCAGGATCAGCCAGTTGTATTGGCTGCCGTAGGTGCTCGGGAAGTGGTTGCTGATCATGATGAACAGCACCGGCAAGGTGAAGTAGTTGTTATGGCGCGAACGCAGCAATCCCTTGGCCGGCAGGGCCGGATCAGGCGTGCGGTTCTCGGCGATGGCCGCCACCAGCGCGCGCTGCGCCGGCATGATGATGCGGAACACGTTGCCCACCATGATGGTGCCGATCACCGCACCGACGTGCAGGTAGGCGCCACGGCCGCTGAACACTTTGCTGAAGCCATAGGCCGCCGCAATCAACAGCACAAACAGGATGAAACCGAGCAGGGCAGGGCGTTTACCCAGGGCCGAGTCGCAGAGGAAGGAGTAGATGAACCAGCCGGCGAACAGTGAGCCAATGCCCAGCAATACGCCCTCGGTGCCGCTGAGGCTGCTGCCGGGTGCGAGCAGGTACAGCGTCGGGTTGAGGTAGAACACCACGCACAGCAGCGCGACGCCCGACATCCAGGTGAAATAGGCTTCCCATTTGAACCAGTGCAGGTTGTCCGGCATGGTCGGCGGGGCCAGTTTGTATTTTTCCAGGTGGTAGATACCGCCACCGTGGATCGCCCACAAGTCACCGGCGAGGCCGCTCTTGGGGTTGACGCGGTTGAGGTTGTTTTCCAGCCAGACAAAGTAGAACGAAGCGCCGATCCAGGCGACGCCAGTGATCATGTGAACCCAGCGCACGCTAAGGTTCAGCCATTCCAACAGATGTGCTTCCACAGTCTTTACCTCTCGCCTGTCACCCTTGTTGTCGGGTGATCCGGCCTTCTCTTATTGGTGGGGGGCGAGGATCAACCGCTCATCCTCTTTGAAAAAATGCTCATCGCAGTTATTGCCTGTGCCACTGCGATCAACCACCAGGAAGTCATCCCGCTTTTCGATCGTCAGCACCGGGTGGTGCCAGACGCCGCGATGGTAATTAATGCCCTGCCTGCCGTTGGTGACGAAGGCGCGGACCAAGCCCGATACAGGTGCATCGCCAAGTGGCGCGACCACGATCAGAAAGGGGTTGCCGAGCAGCGGTATGAAAGCCTGGCTGCCCAGCGGGTGTCTTTCCAGCATGCACACGGTCAGCGGCATATCCAGCGCGTCGGCGCGGAAGATGCTGATGATGGCGTTGTCTTCAGGCTGTGCGGTTTCTACCGTTGCCAGCTTGTGAAAGCGCATGGTCGACCCGTTGTTGATCATGAAGTGATCGCTGCCGTCGGTTTCGATAACGTCTCCGAAGGGGGCGAAGGCTTCTTTGGTCAGGGGTTCGATCATCAGTGTGCGCATGGCTGTCTTCTTATCCGGATTCTGTGTTGGTTATGCGGTTGCTTGTGGGTGTGATGAACGTGTGTGGTGAGCGGGCTGGCCCCGCGCTGGGCTGCTAAGCGGCCCCAACAAGATCACTGCGTTTCTTCTGTGAAAACGCGGTGTCTGCTTCCAGGGTCGCTTCGCGCCCCAACGCGGGGCAAGCCCGCTCACCACAACAAGCTCCTTTGCCACAGGATTCAGCGTTTACTTGGCGACTTTACCCAGTACACGCAGGCGGCTCACGCCCCCATCCGGGAACACGTTCAGGCGGATGTGAGTGATCGGGCCCAGTGCCTTGATCTGCTCGGCGAAGGTGTGTTCGGCGTGCATTTCCAACTTCTGCGCCGGCAGCAGTTCGCGCCAGAACAGCGATTGGGTTTCGATCTGGCTGTCGGTGCCGCCTTTCACGAAGGCGCCTTGGATCGAGCAGGTGTCCGGGTAGTTGCCCTTGAAGTGCAGGGTGTCGACGATGATCTTCTCGATCTCGCCCGGGTGGCCCAATGCGACGATCACCCAGTCATTGCCTGGTGTACGACGACGAGCGGTTTCCCAGCCATCGCCCATGTTGATGCCACGACCTGGGTTGAGAATGTTGCTCATGCGGCCGAAGTGTTCATCGGAGCACGCCAGTGCGCGGCCGCCGTTCAGGGCAGACGCCAGGTCGACCTGTTCGTTGTCGCCCACCGACGACCAGTCGCGGAACGGAATACCGTACACACGCAGACGGGCTACGCCGCCGTCCGGGTAGATGTTGAAACGCAGGTGGCTGAATGCCTGATCGTTGCTGATCTCGTGGTAGTGGTGGCTGTTGCCTTGCAACTCGACGGCCGACAGCACTTCGGTCCACTGGGTGTTGTCATCCGGGTCGCCCGAGGCCAGGAAGCAGGCTTCCAGGGACGCCGACGGCGGGAAGTTGCCGGTGAAGAATGAAGTGTCGATGTCCACGCCCTTGATCGAACCCGGTACGCCCAGGCGGATCACTGCGCTGTCGTAGCCTTCGAAGCGCTTGCGGCGTGACTCCCAGCCGTCCATCCACTTGCCGTTGTCATCGAAAACGCCCTCCTTCCACACGGCCGGGGTCGGCTGGAACAGGCGGTTGGCGTCAGCGAACCAGTCATCGGTCACCGAAAGGATCTTGGTGCCCAGACGGGCGTCGGCCAGGTTGACGAACTTCTCGAAAGGTACGGCGTAAGCTTTCATTCTTCTTGTCTGCCTTATATAGAGTGGCTGGGGATGGTCGTTTAGAGGGTCAGTAAACGGAACAACGCGATCTTGTTGATCTCGGCCAGGGCGCATTTGAATTCGGCGTCCGCCGAGTTGTGAATGCGCGTCTCGAATGCGGCCAGGATCTGATGCCGGTTGCTGCCTTTTACCGCCATGATGAAGGGAAACTTGAACGTGGCTTTGTAGGCATCGTTCAGCTCGGTGAAGCGCGAGAACTCTTCGGCCGTGCATTGGTGAATCCCCGCGCCAGCTTGCTCATCAGTGCTGGCTTGGGTGAGTTGGCCCTGGACGGCAGCTTTGCCGGCCAGGTCCGGGTGGGCGTTGATCAGGGCCAGTTGACTGGTGTGATCAGCGCTCAACAGGATGTCGCTCATGCGCTGGTGCAGGGTTTCGATCTGGTCGATCGAAGGGTCCTGGCCCAGGTCGAAGGCCTTTTCGGCCACCCATGGCGAGTGTTCGTAGATATCGGCAAAGGCGGCGACAAACTCATCGCGGCTCAAGGTCGATGGCTTCAGGGTCTTGAATGCAGTCATTTGGCCGCTCCCGTGTACGGGTGGGTTTCATGCCAGTGACGGGCGATATCGACGCGGCGGGTGAACCACACGTGTTCATGGCCCTTGGCGTATTCGATAAAACGCTTCAGCGCAGCCAGGCGCGCCGGGCGGCCAATCAAACGGCAATGCAGGCCGATGGACAACATCTTCGGTGCCTCGGCGCCTTCGGCGTACAGCACGTCGAACGCATCCTTCAGGTATTCGAAAAAGTCATCGCCCTTGTTGAAACCTTGCACCTGGGTGAAGCGCATGTCGTTGGTGTCCAAGGTGTAGGGGATCACCAGGTGCGGCTTGCCGGTGGGGTTGTTCGGTTCCCAGTAGGGCAGGTCGTCGTCGTAGGTGTCGCAGTCGTACAGGAAACCGCCTTCTTCCATCACCAGGCGACGGGTGTTCGGGCCGGTGCGGCCGGTGTACCAGCCCAGCGGGCGTTCGCCGGTCAGTTCGGTAAGGATGCGGATGGCTTCGAGCATATGCTCGCGCTCCTGGGCCTCGTCCATGTACTGGTAGTCGATCCAGCGGTAGCCGTGGCTGCAGATCTCATGGCCGGCCTCGACCATGGCGCGAATCACGTCCGGGTGGCGTTGGGCGGCCATGGCCACGGCGAAGATGGTCAGCGGGATATCGAATTCTTTGAACAGCTTGAGGATGCGCCACACGCCGGCACGGCTGCCGTATTCGTACAGCGACTCCATGCTCATGTTGCGTGCGCCTTGCAGCGGTTGGGCCGAGACCATTTCCGATAGGAAGGCTTCGGACTCTTTGTCGCCGTGCAAAATATTGCGCTCGCCGCCTTCTTCGTAATTGAGTACGAAAGACAACGCGATGCGTGCCTTGCCCGGCCAGTGGGGGTGAGGAGGGTTACTGCCGTAACCGATCAGGTCGCGTGGGTAGTCAGCGCTCACTGCAGTCTTCCTTCTTGTTCGTGGTAGCAAGTGCGTGGCGACCGGCAGAAAAACCTGGTGGCGTCACAGCGATGAGCTGATTGTATACAACTTGATGGTCACTTTGTAAGCCTGTATTTCTGCATTTTTTCCAGGCGGTTGCCACCGATTAGCTTTGCAAGAAACTTGCCTGGTTGGTCAGTAAATGGATGAAAGGGCGTTTAAAAGCAAGGCTTGCTGAGAATTTGCAGTGAGGATAGCTGCGCAGAGTGGTGAGTAAAACTTTGTAATTTTTATTGTGTACAATTTTTATTAAAAGTGTCTTAATCAGCGCATCGCCGGATTTTGCATGCCCTGTAAAGGTGCGGCCTATTTTCACTCTACTCAAGGGAGCTCCGTTCCATGGGACGACTGACCACACACGTACTCGATGCCGCCCACGGCTGCCCCGGCAGCGCCATTCAGGTTGAACTGTACCGCGTCGAAGGCACGCAGTTGGAGCTGGTCGCCAGCGCCCTGACCAACAGCGACGGTCGTTGCGATGCACCGCTGCTGCAAGGCGATGACTACCGCACGGGTGTTTACCAGCTGCAATTCAGCGCCGGCGATTACTACCGTGCCCGTGGCGTGCAGTTGCCGGAGCCGGCCTTCCTTGATGTCGTCGTACTGCGTTTTGGTATCAGTGCCGAACAGGATCACTACCACGTGCCTCTGCTGATTTCGCCTTACAGCTACTCTACCTATCGCGGTAGCTGAGTCGTCACCTCGCTTCACACCCCCAAAGCTCTTCGTTGGTTTCGCCCGCGCACACTGCGGGCTTTTTTTTGCGCGCAGAAACGTTCAATTATCTAGCGCCTTATTGGCGTGATTGCTCAATAGGCTAGGTGTTTTCCTCGACGAAGACACTGCCGTGACCTCACTTACCGACCCTGATGACGACGCGCTACAGGCCCTGCGTACCCAGCTCACGCTGCGTATCAACAGCAGCCTCCATCCCAGTCGCCTGGTCAATCGACTCGCGCTGGCGGACTTGGGCTGCGCCGAAGCGGCGACTACCCTCAGCCGTCTGATCAGCGCTGCGCCCCGGGTGCTGCGGGTGGTTCGTGCCGAGCTGCGCAAAGCATTCGAACTGGACCCGGACCGCCTGCTCTTTACCGAACCCAAGCCGCCCGCCGTCGCGCAGAAAACCGACAGCCTGACCGACCGCGCCTTGCGCCTGATGGTGTTGCCGTCGGTGTCGATCAACCTCAATCAGTTCACCGCCCTGAGCGACAAGGACGACCCGAACCGCCGCTTCACGTTCACGCCCCTGGAGGCGCTGCGCCGGGTGATCGGCCTCAACCTGTTTGACCGGCTCGCCCAGGCGCACAACGATTATTGGCAGGGGTTGGCTGCCGGCACCTGGCTGACGCGTCAGGAGCGATGGGTGCAGGTGCATCAGCAACTGTTCGCCCACCAGGCCTTCATCGCCCGTCAATTGGACGAGCTGTCGAGCGCCGGGCGGGTCATGGTCCAGGCGTTGGTGGATGCGCCGACGGTGGAGGCGCGCCAGCGGGCGGGCGAGCGTTGGGCCAGTGTGCAGGCGTGCGAGTTGATGTGGCCTGGCGCCGGGCCGCGGTTGATGCCGATCCCTGGCGCCCTGCATATTTATCGTGAGGGCGACCCGATGGGCATGCCCCATGTGATGTATCTGCCGGGCGTGCAGCGCAACTTTTATGAGTACCCCTCGTTCGACCAATTGCAGTGCGCCCTGGTGGCGCTGATCAACGGCGCGCTGTTCGACGACCTGTGGCAATGCCTGCCCCTGCGACGTCGGCACGAGGTGTGTGAGCCGGCCTCGACCGCTGCCGCGGGTCGCGGCGTACGGTTGTCGGGCGATGCATTGGCCTACAGCGCGCAGGCGGTACTGGACGCGCAATGGGAAAACGAACTGGCCTGCGCTGTGTCGATCAACCTCAAACAGGTGTTTTCCGCCACGCCCCAGCCTGCGGTGACGAACGCCACACGCTTTCTCGCCTACATTGAACGGGCACGCCGGCACTGGGTCGGTAAACCACGGCTGGAGCGGTTGCGCCGTGAGCTGCTGGACTGGGACCAGCATCGACGACGCCAGGAAATCATCTTCGCCAGCACCGCGTCGAGCCTGGCGATCAACACGGCACTGCGCCAGGTCAAGCGTTACGAAAAGGGCCTGATGGCGCTGCTCGATCACAGCGACCCGGTGGTGGACACGCCGGCCTGGCTGGAATATGTGGCGCTTGAAGCACAACTCAAGGCCCACGAGGACACCCTGGCCGCACAGGTGCAGGACGCGCAACTGCGGCTGTTCGAGGCGGCGTACTGGGGGGAGCGCCCCAGCGGCCAACTCAAGCGCGCGAGCGCTTATATCCTCGGCCTGAAGGACCTGTTGCGCGTTGAAGTTCAACTGCAGCACCGGCTCAAGCGTCTGCGCGCGCCCCATCGCGACCTGCTGCTCGAAGTATTGGATGCACCGCTGGCCAGCAAGCGCGAGGGCAGTCTTACCCGTGTGCTGTCTGTGCGGGTGGGCGATGACTGGCCGCTGCACAGCGTGTTTGCGGTTACGCGCCAGGCTGCGCTGGATGCTCCCGAGCGGCGAGAACCGGTGGTGTTGTGTGCACTCGGGCGCGAGGGCGGTGTGGCTGGGTTTTCCAGCCTGGGGGAGTTGTCCCGCAGCGTCGAGGCCAGCCTCGGCAGTCGCGATACGTCGCTGTTGTGGGGTTACGTCGAGCGGCAGCAGCGTCAAGCCGTACGCGCACGAGTTGCCGCGCGCACGCTGAAAGTGAGCTATCACGCTATCGACGGCAACCCCCTGCTGCTGGCGCTCAAAAGGCTGCTCAAGAGCTATGTTCTGCTGCAGCACAGCGCGAATATTTTCAATGGAATTGAAGACGCTCAACTCAGCCGCCAATTGCTCGCGGTCGAGCTGCATGAGCACCTGCTTGCCCCGGCCAACCAGGCGTTGATCCAAGCACGCGACCATGTTGATCTGGTCCGCAAAGCCGCAGAAGCGAAAAAAAAGCTGCCATCGTGGCTGACTGACGCGACGGCGGCGCAGGTCAACCGCTTCAAGCGTGTGCAAGGTCGTTACCTGAGCAGCGTATTTGCCTATGAAGAGCGCCTCCAGCAGCGCTTGCCCGATGTGCACGCTTTTGCCCGCGACCTGCTGATCGCGCGTTTGCGGGAAGACGGCCTGTACCCGGAGTTGAACATCGACACGCCATTTATCGAAATGCCCGATCAGGTCGATGGCAGGTTTTGTGGCTGGGAAAGCACCTGCACGGTGGGCGATCGCAACGAAGCCCTTACTCCCAGCGCGACGCGCACGCAGTTCAGTCTGCTGCAACTGGCGCTGCACAACCTGGACCCGAAGATGCGGCCCACCTATTGGCGCTTCCGGCACGCCACCTATCTGCAACCGGCGTGGAAGCAACGCCTGAGCGTCAGCTACTTGGTCAATATGGTGTCCTCGCTGGACATCGGCGGCCAGTACGAGGCGTTGATCCAGCGCACGTTCCACTCGCCTGACCCGCGTGAGCAGGGGCGCGTTCCGCCACTGTTGAGGCGCGCGTTGGGGGCGGGTATCGACGCCGACCGCTATTCGGCGCTCAGGCAGGGGGTAAGCGAGCAGGGGCTGAGTCTGTTCAATACGGCGATCGGCGCCCGCGCCCCCGAAGATCTGCGCAGAAACGGCCATCACGTGCAGCTCTATGTGGTGCATCTGGCCGGCCACACCCTCCTGCATGATCGCTACATCGCCGGGATCGTGGTCATCCATGACCAGATTTCCCAGGCCTGCGTGGTGTATTGGCCCACCGCGCCGCAGGCAGGCAGCCTTAGCGAATATGCCAGCCTGCAATTGGCGCGCGAGCATCTCAATGGCATGAGTTCGTTGCCCGCGAATGTCACGGCGTTGGCCCGGCACGTCGCGCCCGGTTGGGCGTTCGAAGCGATCGACCACCACGGCCGCAAACCGAGCAAGGGGTCACGGTTACCCGGCCCGTTGGATTTCGTGCCGACTTTCGTCATGTTGCAAGGGCTGTGGCACGTCGCCGAATTCGTGCGTTCATTCAAGGTCAGGCACCTGGAACCCACGGCGCTTGTCGAGCAGATTGAGCAACAAATCCGTGAGCAGATCGACAGTGATCAGACGAACTGGCTGGTACTGGTGCCGACCGCACACTGGGACGCTCGCGCCCTGTTGTATGAGGCGCGGGTGCTTGAGCAGCAGCGCCGGGCGCAGGCCATCAGCAACTCCGGCAAGACCTTGGAGAAACACCGAGAGCAGCGACTGGAGGAGCGCAGCGATAGCCGTCGGCGTGCCTTGTTGTCGCTTGCCGTGCCGTTCTTCGGCCTGGGTAACCAGTTGTATGAATTGCTGCTGATGTCGCGGCGTTATCACCGCGAGGGCGACCCTCGGGACGCGGTGGCGGTGGCATTTGGTGCGGTGTTCCTGGCAGTTGACCTGCTGCTGACCTTTGTCCCTGGGCCCAAACTCAAACCGGGGAACCTGGCCCGTCCGGGGCTGCGCTCGATAGGCACGGGTCTGCACCGCCTGCATCGCGCAGCGTTCTCGGAGTTTGGCCAGGTCGCGCACGTGCCCAAGTTGCCCGGCGCGGGTACGGCGCTCAAACCCCTGGAACGCTTTCGCGTCCAGGGCCTGCCCCAAGGCGCGATCGCCTTGAAGGGGGCGGGTGAAAAAGGTGTCTACGTGAAGCGCGGCGAGCATTTCGTGGTGGACGGAACGCATCACTACCCGGTCTACCGCCGCGAGGGTGAAGGTTTTTTCCGCCTGAAGAGCAAGGACGCGGCGGGGCAGGATGAATTAATCCTGACGCTGCACGAACCCGGCGAGTGGCTGCTGGGGGCGGACGCGCCGGTCGCCGGCCCGAGCTCGGCAGTACTCAACCCGTGGCGCGCGGCTGCCACGCAGTCGGATTGGCAACCACCGGTGGTACCCACTGCGACCCGGGAACGGATTCACCGCTCAAGCGTGGCGTCCCGTCATTGGTTCGATTGGCGCCTGCATGGCGCCGATGATGTGGGCGTCGGGTCATCGGTGAACGGCGTGTTTCATGTGCATATGGATCCTCCGGGATTCCCTTACGATGCCATCTATGTCGGGAGCCGCTATGACACGCCGACGCAATCGGCTATTGGCTACTACCGGTTGTTGCATCAGGGTGAGCACGTGCCCTTGAGCGACATGGCCTTTATTTCCAGGAACGAGCCGCTGGTGTCCAGGGCTCGCGTTGATATCGAAAACTGGACCAGCAGCGGCCTTGATGAACAGCCGATTCCTGTGTCGCGTACGTCAACGGGCGAATGGCAGCTGCATGCGCCGCTGTTCGATGGGCCATTGGAGCCGTCGGTTGAGAGGGCTTTCCCGACGCTGACGAGCAGCAGCCGAACCTTTGCGGTGGCAAGGCTGATCGAGTTGGCGGACTCATCCCGTTCAGTCACCGCCAGCCATCTGCTTAACGTGCGCGCAACGCTGGACAGCTGGTTAACCCCAAGCCCTGTGCAACTTGGCCAGACAGATGACCTGCTGCGTATGCTGCGACCCACCGAACGGTACGGCGGCTATACCTATATCGGTTTCGAAGGCCGGGCGCCGGGCTTCACACGCGTTGACTTCACGCCCACCATCGTGCTTGACGAGGTGCTCAAGGCCGGCGGCGCGCAGCATTCGGCTCAGAGGCAGATTGCCCAGGGTGCAGCCACCCGCGCGACGCTGGAGCAGCAGGGCTTCAGGGTGCAGGAGTGGAGTGTAAAGCGCGGCACGGTCCGCAGTCCCGAGTGGCTGGTGACCCACCCCCAGTCAAACGCGCTGTACTACATCACCTTCCAGTGGTTGGATCGCGGCAGTATCTTGCTCAGGTCAAAGCTCACCCACGCATGGTTCAATCAAGCCATCAAACAACATCGGACTTCCGCCATGGCCGCGTCGGTCCGGGAGGCGCTGAGCGAACAGCGCCTCGTGCGGATGATGGCCGGCATTCAATGGCCGAGGCATGGCAATCGCCCGCCCACGGTGTATTTCGTCAAAGTGAGCCCGCGCGAGCGTTGACCAGTGAAATAACGCCGGCACCACCGAACAGGCTCGCGCTGATGCGGTTGAACCAGCTCTGGCCCGCGCCGCTGCGCAGGTACCGCGCGGCGCCATGGGCGCCGAGGCCGTAGGCGAGCTTGCAGGCCAGGTCGAGCAGAGTCCACGTGGCGATCATGATCAGCAGTTGCGGGAGGAAGGCGTGCTGGCTGCTGAGAAATTGCGGCAGGAAGGCGGCGAAAAACAGGATGTCCTTGGGGTTGCTGGCCCCCAGCACAAAGGCCCGGCCAAACAGCGCGCGAAAGCGCGGCACTGGCGCAGCCTGGGGCACTGTCGCGCCCTGGGAAGGCTGGCGCGATTGCTGCCAGCTCTGCCACGCCAGGTAGAACAGGTACAGCGCGCCGACGATCTTCAGCGCGTTGAACACCTTTTCCGACGCAAGCAGCAATGCGCCCAGGCCCAGCGCCGAAGCGCTCAGCAGACAGATCGAGGCAAACACCCCGCCCAGAAACGCCGGGTACGAGCGGCGCAGGCCGTAGTTGAGGCTGTTGCTGATCATCAGCAACGACAGCGGCCCCGGGATCAGGATCACTACCAGCGCAGCGCCGCTGAACAGCAGCCAGGTTTCCAGACTCATTGCTTGCTCCTTGTTATAGAAAGACGAACTTGGCGATAAAAATCACGCACAGCACCCAAAGGCTGGCGGAAATCTCGCGGTATTTTCCGGTGCCGGCCTTGAGCGCCACGTAGGTGATAAAGCCCAAGGCGATGCCGTCGGCCACCGAAAATGTCAGCGGCATCATGATCGCGGTGACGATCGCCGGAATGCTGTCGGTGGCCTCATCCCAATTGATGTGCGCCATGCTCGCCATCATCAGCATCGCCACGTAGATCAGCGCACCGGCGGTGGCGTAGGCCGGGATCATACCGGCCAGCGGCGCGAAGAACATCGCCGCCACGAAGAGGACGCCCACGGTCACGGCAGTCAGCCCGGTGCGACCACCTGCGGCCACCCCGGCGGCGCTTTCCACGTAGCTGGTTACCGGTGGCACACCGACCATGGCGCCGAACACGCTGGAGGCGCTGTCGGCCTTGAGGGCGCGGGACAGATTGTCGATCTTGCCGTCAGCCTTCACCAGCCCGGCCCGTTGCGCAACGCCCATCAGCGTGCCGGCGGTGTCGAACATGTGCACAAACAGGAAGGCGAACACCACGCTGATCATGCTCACATTGAACACACCCTTGATGTCCATCGCCATCCAGGTCGGCGCCAGGCTCGGCGGGGTGGAGAGGATGCCGTTGTAGTGCACCAGGCCCAGTCCCCAGCCGGCCAGGGTTACGGCGATGATGCTGATGAGAATCGCGCCGAACACACGGTGGTAGCTGAGGATCGCGATCAGCAGGAAGCACACGGCCGCCAAGAGCGGCGCCGGCTCATGCAGCGAGCCGAGCTTGATCAGCGTGGCTGGGCTTTCGACGATGATGCCTGCGGTTTTCAGGCCGATCACACCGAGAAACAGGCCGACCCCGGCGCCCATGGCATGGCGCAGGCTGACCGGGATGCTGTTGAGCAGCCATTCCCGCACGCTTGAGAGGGTCAGGCCCATAAACAGCACCCCGGAAATAAACACCGCACCCAGCGCGGTTTCCCAGGTGTAGCCCATGGTGCCGACCACGGTGTAGGTGAAAAACGCATTCAAACCCATGCCGGGCGCCAGCCCAACCGGCCAGTTGGCGTACAGGCCCATCAGCAGGCACCCGAGTGCGGCGGCGATGCAGGTAGCAACGAACGCCGCGCCGTGATCAATGCCGGCGTCGGCCATGATGTTGGGGTTGACGAAGATGATGTAGGCCATGGTGATGAAGGTGGTGAGGCCGGCGATCAGCTCGGTCTTCACTGTGGTGCCATGCAGGCGCAGCTTGAACAGGCGTTCCAGCCAGCCGTTCGATGAGGGGGCAAGGTCCAGCGTCGGGGCTTCGGATTTGCGGCTATCCACAGCGAGTACTCCTCAAGAGTTTTATTGTTATTTCCAGCGCCGGTCACATGAGTGGGCAACAGCGCTTTGAGGTACTGGCGGGCTTTGTTGACCAATAGGTCAAGAACTCGCACGAAGCGAATTATGCTTTTGTATACAAAGAAAGCAAATAATGTTTTCTATTTTGTGTGCGAAAGAGATGAAAGGCAACTCGTGAGGCAAGCGGGCTCGCCACAACCGGCCCGTTCGCCACAGGGATTACGGCTGACCAGACAGTGCCTGGTTCACCGCCAACCATCCATTCACAGCCTCTTCCCCGGCTTCATTGAACGCTCGTTGCAACAGCTTCACCTGTTCACGGCGCAATGACTGCTCAAAACGCAGCCCTTCCTCGGTCAATTCCAGCAAGCGTTTGCGCTTGTCGGTCTCGGACGCGACGCTGTCGACCAAGTGCATTTCCTGCAATTGGCGCAGCGGAATGTTCAGCGCCTGTTTGCTCACACCGAGCAACTCCAGCAGCTCTTTCACGCTCAAGGCCGGGTAGCGCGAGATAAAAAACACGATGCGCTGGTGCACTCGACTCAGGCCTCGACGTTCGAGCATTTCGTCAGCCTTGGCGGTAAATGCCTGGTAGCCGAAGAAGAACGCTTCCATGGCCTGTTGCTGGCTGTTTTGATTTTTAAGGTCAAGCATGTTGACGTATCCGCTCAAGCTGTCGTAATTTCGGTCAACCAGTTTGACGTATTTCCCACAGCCTTCGCTAGCGGTGACCTCCATGGCCTTCTCCGAACGTGTTACGCGCCTTAAAAGCTCCTTGATCCGTGAAATCCTCGCCGCAGCCCAGCGTCCGGAAGTGATGTCGTTCGCCGGTGGCCTGCCGGCCGAAGCCATGCTGCCTGCGCTGAACTGGGATGACATGCCGCTCAATATCGGCCAATACGGCATGAGCGAAGGCGAACCACAATTACGTGAATTACTGGCCGCCGAGGCGCGGGCGCTGGGCGTGCCGTGCGAGGCCAGCCAGGTCATGGTGGTCAGTGGCTCCCAGCAAACCCTGGATCTGGCGGCCAAGCTGTATATCGACAAAGGTACGCAGGTTCTGCTGGAAGGCCCGACCTACCTCGCGGCGTTGCAGATCTTCCAACTGTTCGGCGCCGAATGCCTCACTGTCCAGTTGGAAGCCGACGGGCCGAACCTCAGCGCATTGCGCGCCAGCCTCGAACGCCATCGCCCGGCGTTTATCTACCTCATCCCCACGTTCCAGAACCCGTCGGCCGTGCGCTACAGCGAGGCCAAGCGCGAGGCGGTCGCCGCGTTGCTCGATGAGTTCGGTGTGACCCTGATCGAAGACGAGCCTTATCGCGAACTGACCTTCGACGGCGGCAGTGCGCGCCCCATCGTCAGTCGCCTGCAAAAGGCCAGTTGGATCTACACCGGCACCGTGTCCAAAACATTGTTGCCTGGCCTGCGGGTCGGCTACCTGATCGCCAGCCCGGACTTGTTCCCGCACCTGCTCAAGCTCAAGCAATCGGCGGACCTGCACACCAACCGCGTCGGCCAATGGCAGGCGATGCAATGGATCGGCAGCGAAAAATACCAACAACACCTGGTGGAGCTGCGCAGTTTTTACCGCCAGCGCCGCGATGCATTCCAGGCCGCGCTGGAGCGCCATTTTGGCGATCTTGCCGACTGGCAAGTGCCTCAGGGCGGATTATTCTTCTGGCTGACCTTGAAACAGCCGCTGGATACCCGCACCTTATTGGCCCAAGCGCTGGGCCAGAACGTTGCGTTCATGCCCGGTGAACCGTTCTTTTCCGAGCCGGACCAACACCTCGGCTCGTTGCGACTCAACTTCAGCCATATCGACCCGGCCCGCCTGGACGAAGGTCTCAAGCGCCTGGCCGCGGTGGTCCGTCAAGCACAGCACGCGCAAGCGGCATAAGGGGAGCCCCATGTATAAGGTTTATGGCGATTACAAGTCGGGCAACTGCTACAAGATCAAACTGATGCTTAACCTCTTGGGCGTCCCGTACCAATGGGTGGATGTGGACATCCTCAAGGGTGACACCGAAACCCCCGAATTCCTGGCCAAGAACCCCAACGGCAAAATCCCCGTGCTGGAACTGGAAGACGGTACTTGCTTGTGGGAATCCAACGCGATCCTCAACTTCCTCGCCGACGGCAGCGAGTTCTTGCCGATCGAACCGCGTTTGCGCACGCAAGTGTTGCAATGGCAGTTCTTCGAGCAGTACAGCCACGAGCCCTACATTGCGGTAGCGCGGTTTATTCAGCTTTACCTGAACATGCCAGAGGATCGCCTTGAGGAATACAAAACCACCCACAAAGGCGGCTACAAGGCATTGCGGGTGATGGAGCGGCAACTGCAAACCACGCCCTATCTGGTGGGCGAGCAGTATTCGATTGCCGATATCGCGCTGTATGCCTACACCCATGTGGCCCATGAAGGTGGTTTTGATTTAGCGCCGTACCCGGCTGTGCAGGCCTGGTTGAAGCGCGTGGCCAGCCATCCCAAGCACGTGGCAATGCTGGACTGACAGGCTATGGATTTGGGGGCGATGGCTGCTCGGGCGCAAGCGCGGTGAAAGGCAATTGGCGCGCAGCGAGTGTGTAAAGCCATCGCAGGCCTGTGTCAGAGCGCTGGGATAATCGAGTCAGGCCCATGATCCAGGCCACTTCTGCGCGGGATACCTTCGAGGGGGCCTCCGGGTGTGCCTGGACGTTGCGCAGTGTCAGCAACGCCAGGCCGATGGTCCAGACCATGAACCGACGAATACCTGGATGCCTGGCTGGGATCAGCAACGCAAACTGCAGCGCTCGCTGTAAGTGAGCGTTGGCGGTGCCAACCATTTGCCCTACAACTTGGACATGCTTGGGATCACGGACTCCGGCCTGCAAAACGCAAGGCTGCAGATGATATTCGGCCAGTAGATCCTGCGGCAGCCAACAAACTCCCCGGGAGCGATCCTCCCACTGATCCTTGAGAATATTGGTCAACTGCAACCCGGTGCCGAATGAGCGTGCCAGGTTTTTCAGGGTTTCGCGTTGCGTTGACAGTTGCGGCTCAAAGTCGATGAAAAACTCGGTTAGTGTTTCCCCGACAACGCCCGCTACGTAATAGCAGTAGCGGTCCAACTCCGTGCGTGTAGCCAATCCCTGTAGACCGGCCTTGTCCTGAAACTCGGCCATCCCTGCGGTCATTATGTTCAGGCAATCAAGGATCGCCCTTCGCTTGGCCGGATTGAGCGTGTCGTTAACGGCCAATATCAAAGGCATATGTCTGATCAGCTCGCGCTCGGCTGCAAGGGTTTGCTCCGTCAGGTGCTGAGTCAATTCATCGCTCAGGCATTTTGCGTCCCCCTGGCCACTGATCACCTCAAAATACCGACGTTGGTAATAGCGTTTTTGAGCGGACGTGAGACCGGGTTCGTCTTCTATCGTGTCTGCCATTCGGCACAGCAGATAGGCATTAGCTACTGCCGGGCGAAGTTCGGCCGGCAATTGAGGAATGGTCAAGGCAAACGTGCGCGATACCTGGGGAAGGATTTCATCCTGGTACGCGAAAGGCGCGCGGGGATTTTGCATCATGGCCTGCAGTCGCCAGTCTTCCAGCCGACAGGCCGGGTGAGCGAGGATGACGTTGAACCAGGCGGTCAACGCTTCGGGCGCGGTGTCGACCCACTGCTGCAAGGCCGGGATTTCTATCCAGCGCCATTCAGAGGCCTCGGTTGGGTTGGCCTGCGGTTCGCCATCAAACGTGCCGATATAAATATGATCGAACTCATGCTCGATCAAATTCCCTGGGACGCGGGCCTGGTAGGTCAGCGTCATGACCTCACGCAAAGGGCAGGCCAAACCCATCTCTTCACCGAGCCGTCGATGGGCGGCGTGTTCAGTCTCTTCGCCGGGGCGCGGATGCCCGCAGCACGTATTCGTCCATAGGTTCGCGGAGTGATATTTGCCGGCAGCGCGCCGTTGCAGGAGCAGCCGACCTTTGTGGTCGAATATGAAAATGGAAAACGCTCGGTGCAGCAGCCCTTCACGGTGCACCTGCAGCATTAAACCAGTACCGATTTGACGATCGTTCCCGTCCACCAGTATCAGTGTTTCTTCCATGTCTTAAATCTCGTGTTGTGCGCCGGTGGGTGGCCGATTCAGTTTGCCGAAACGCGCCAGTGCCAGCAGGGAAAATACACGCCATAGCCGTGATAGTGCATCAGCCGGGCAGTGTCTGGCTCAGGAGCTCAAAACACCGCTGCGCCGCCGGGCTCAGCCCCATCCCGCTTCGACTGATCAACCCGATCTCCCTGTTCACTCCGGGATGATCGATGTTGATGCGTTTCAACCCTTCCAGACTGTCCGCCGCCGACTCCGGCAGCACACTGATTCCCAGCCCCTGGCGCACCAACGCCAGCACCGTCGACATGTAGTTGGCCTCCATGCCGGCGTTCAGCGTCAGCCGGGTTTCATCAAACAGCGCATCCACGTGCTCGCGCACACTGCTGTCGCGCCCGGTGAGGATGATCGGCTGGTCTGCCAATTGCTCCAAGGTCAACTGGCGATGGTGGGCGAGGGGGTGATCCAGCGGTACAAACGCACACAACCGATCATTCAGCACCGGCAGAAAATCCAGTCCATGGCTGAGTCGTGCACGTACGCCGATGCCAAAATCCACTTCCCCTGCGCGCACCTGGGCATGAATGCGGTGGGCGACCAGGTCATGCAACCGTACTTCGATGCCGGCGAAGCGTTCGCGAAACAGGCGCAAGGCCGGCGGTAAAGTGCCAGCGCACACTGAGGGCAGGGCGGCGATGGTGACCACCCCTCGGCGCAGGGCGGCGAGGTCGCGCGAGCCGGTGACAATGTTGTCCAGGTCCAGCAGCAATTTTTCCATGGGGCCACGCGCCTCATGGCCGGCAGCGGTGATGCTGACATGGCGCGGGCTGCGGTCGAGCAGGGTGACACCCAGCCAATCTTCCAATTGCTGAACTTGAACCGTGAGTGCCGAAGGCGACAGATGCAGCTCATTGGCCGCCTTGGTAAAGCTGCCGGTACGGGCGACTGCGAGGAAGGCTTGAATATGCTGGATGCTATTTTTCATAGGCGCGGCTTCATTTTGTTTTTCCGAACATACGGTGGTGAATATTCCAATTTACAAAGAGTAACGCGCTTCCAATACTCCAGGGAAAACAATAACCGGCCAAAAAGGCCGCTCTGGAGTAACCCATGCTCGCAACCCTGGGTGTCATTACCATCCTGTGCCTGCTCGCTGCCGTCATGAGCAAACGCCTTTCACCACTGGTGGCCCTGATCGCCTTGCCGATCATCGCCGCGCTGCTCGGCGGGTTCGGCCTGCAAACCAGTGCCTTCATCATTACGGGGATCAAGAACGTCGCCCCGGTGGTGGGCATGTTTGTGTTTGCGATTCTATTTTTCGGGATCATGACCGATGCCGGCATGCTCGACCCCATCATTGATCGCATCCTGCGTACGGTCGGGACGCGTCCAACACGCATCGTCGTCGGTACCGCGACCCTGGCCCTGCTGGTGCATCTGGACGGTTCCGGCGCGGTAACGTTTTTGGTCACGGTGCCCGCGATGCTGCCGCTGTACACGCGGCTGGGGATCGACAAACGCATCCTCGCCTGTGTGTGCGCTATGGCCGCCGGCGTCAACTTTTTGCCCTGGACCGGACCGGTGCTGCGCTCTTCGGCAGCGTTGCATGTGCCCGTGGCGGACCTGTTCCAACCGCTGATCCCGGTGCAGATCGTCGGCCTGATCTTTGTTTTCGCCTGTGCCTGGTGGCTCGGCCAGCGTGAAGAAAAACGCCTGGGCCTGGGCGCTGGCTCCAGCGTGGATGCGATGCCGCAACGGGTGCTCAGCGACGACGACATCAAGCTGCGTCGGCCGCGCCTGTTCTGGGTCAACCTGATCCTCACTGTGCTGGTGATGGTGGTGATGATTGCCGGTTGGGTCGACCCGGTGGTGATGTTCATGCTCGGCACCGTGGTGGCGCTGTGCATCAACTACCCGAATGTCGACGCCCAGCGTGCCCGCATCGACGCCCATGCGAAAACCGCCCTGACCATGGCCAGCATCCTGCTCGCCGCCGGGGTGTTCACCGGCATCATGCAAGGCACCGGCATGCTCAAGGCGATTGCCGAAGTGGCGGTGGCGCAGATTCCGGCCGGCCACGGAAAGCTGATCCCGGCAGTCGTGGGCTTTCTGTCGATGCCGCTGAGCATGTTGTTTGACCCCGATTCCTACTATTTCGGCGTGATGCCGGTGATCGCCGAAGTCGGCAAGGCCTTGGGCGTCGACCCGCTGCAAGTGGCCCAAGCCTCGTTGCTGGGCGTGCACACCACCGGTTTCCCGGTTAGCCCGCTGACCCCTGCGACCTTCCTGTTGGTGGGCCTGTGCAAGATCGAACTGGCCGATCACCAGCGCTTTACCATCCCTTTTCTGTTTGCCGCGTCAGTGTTGATGACCCTGACTGCGTTGCTCCTGGGAGTGATCTGAGATGAAAACCTTGCGTATCGGTTCCGGCGCCGGCTACTCCGGCGACCGCATCGAACCTGCCGTGGAACTGGCCGAACACGGTGACCTGGATTACCTCGTGTTCGAATGCCTGGCCGAACGCACCATCGCCTTGGCGCAACAGGCCCGTATCAGCGATCCACAGGGTGGCTACGATCCGTTGCTGAGTGAGCGCATGCGCCGCGTGTTGCCGTTTGTTGGAAGGCAGACCGCGCGTCGTCGCTTGCGCGTGATCACCAATATGGGCGCGGCCAACCCGGTGTCGGCGGCGCTTGAAGTGCGGCGGATTGCCAGTGAATTGGGGTTGAGCCTCAACGTTGTTGCTGTGGTGGGTGACGACGTGTTGTCAGTGCTGCAGCCCGATCACGTGCTCGATAACGGACAGACCGTTGGCTCACTGGGTGAGCGGTTGATTTCCGCGAATGCCTACCTGGGTGTCGACGGCATTATTGATGCGTTGCACGCCGAGGCGGACGTGGTGATTACCGGGCGCGTGGCAGATCCGTCGTTGTTCCTGGCCCCGCAGATGTTTGAGTTCGGTTGGACGGCGGACGATTGGCTGCGCCTGGGCCGTGGCACATTGGTCGGGCATTTGCTGGAGTGTGCAGGGCAGGTCAGCGGTGGTTATTTTGCCGATCCTGGTTTCAAGGATGTGGACGATTTGGCGCGCCTGGGTTTCCCGTTGGCCGAGATCGATGCCGACGGTGAGGCCGTGATCACCAAGGTTGCGGGCTCCGGTGGGCGGGTCAGCCGCGCGACGTGTACCGAACAACTGATCTACGAAGTGCATGATCCGGCGGCGTACCTGACGCCGGACGTGACGGCGGATTTTTCCCAGGTGGGGTTCGTCGAAGAGGGGGTTGATCGCGTGCGTGCCCAAGGGGCCAATGGCCGTGCGCGACCCGAGCAACTGAAGGTCAGCGTCGGTTATCTCGACGGCTGGATCGGTGAGGGGCAGATGTCCTACGGCGGCCCGGGTGCAGTCGCACGGGCGCAACTGGCGCGGGATGTCGTACTCAAGCGTTTGGAACTGATGGGTGTGAAGATGCAAGACCTACGCGCCGAACTGATTGGCATGGACTCGCTCCACGGTCCACGCAGCAGCGTAGAGCCCTGGGAAGTGCGTCTGCGCGTGGCGGCGCGTTGTGAAGACCGAGGGGACGCGGTGCGCGTCGGTAATGAAGTGGAAACCCTTTACACCAACGGCCCGTCCGGCGGCGGCGGTGCCAGCAAAAGCGTACGGCAAGTGGTGGCGGTGGCCTCGTTGCTGCTGCCCCGTGACGCGGTCAACCCGAGGATCGAAGCATGAAACTGCACACGCTGGCCCATTCCCGCACCGGGGATAAGGGCGACACCTCAAACGTCTCAATCATTGCCTATCGCGCCGAGGATTATCCGTTGCTGCGTGAGCAGCTCACGGCCGAGCGTGTGGCTGCGTACTTCGCCGGGCTGTTGGAGCCGGGTGCGGCACCGGTTCGACGCTATGAATTGCCGAACGTGCAGGCGTTGAACTTTGTGCTGCCGGGGATTCTGCGTGGCGGGGTGACTCGCTCGCTGGCGCTGGATGCGCACGGCAAGTGCCTGGGCTCGGCGCTGCTGGATCTGGAATTGATAACACTGGACTGAATGTGGGAGGGGGCTTGCCCCCCGATAGCGGAGTGTCAGCCGGCTAATCCAGTGACTGACACTCCCTCATCGGGGGCAAGCTCCCTCCCACATTAGTTTTGCGATGTTTGTCAGATCGCGGCAAACCGCTTATCGAGGTAATCGATGATCACCTTGGAGTCATACATCCAAGTGGTCTGACCGTTTTCTTCGATGCGCAGGCACGGCACCTTGATCTTGCCGCCTTGCTCCAGCAGGGTCTGGCGGTCCTGCTCGTTGTTCTTCGCATCCTTCAGCGCCACCGGCACATTCAGGCGGTGCAGGGTGCGGCGGGTCTTCACACAGAACGGGCAGGCGTGGAATTGATACAGGGTCAGGTCCTTGGCCGCTGCGTTCACCTGCGCCTGTTGTTCGGCAGGGCGCTGCTTTTTGCGCGGACGGGTAAGTAAGTCGCCGGCGATGATGACGTGGCCGAGGCCCACTCGAAGTGCTTTGACGAACATGGCTGAAACCTCTTGCCCATGAAGAAGGGGCCGCAGCTTACCTTAATTCTGCAGGCGAAAAAAAACCGGCGATGAACGCCGGTCTTTTTCTGCGCAGCCTATTACTTGATCAGGCTGAGGAACTCGCTGCGAGTGGCCGCGTTTTCGCGGAACTCACCCAGCATCACTGAAGTGATCATCGACGAATTCTGTTTCTCCACACCGCGCATCATCATGCACATGTGCTTAGCTTCGATCACCACCGCCACGCCCAGGGCGCCGGTCACTTGCATCACGGCATCAGCGATCTGGCGGCTGAGGTTTTCCTGGATCTGCAGGCGGCGCGCATACATGTCGACAATCCGCGCGACCTTGGACAGGCCCAGCACTTTGCCACTCGGGATGTACGCGACGTGGGCCTTGCCGATAAACGGCAGCAGGTGGTGTTCGCACAGCGAGTACAACTCGATGTCCTTGACCAGCACCATTTCGCTGTTGTCGGAGCTGAACAAGGCACCGTTGGTGACTTCTTCCAGCGTCTGCTCATAACCGCGGCAGAGGTACTGCATCGCCTTGGCGGCACGTTTTGGCGTGTCGAGCAGGCCCTCGCGGGAGACGTCCTCGCCGAGTTGGCCGAGGATCGCGGTGTAATTCTGTTCCAGGGACATGAAACTACCTGTGGGATTTTCGCAAAGCGCAAGGTTACGGTGGCGGACACATCGCTGCAAGCCTGACGATGTCACTTGTTACTCGTCGCGTCCTTCCATCATCGTACGCTTGAGCATCACATACACCGCCCCCGCGCCGCCGTGCCGGGCCTGGCAGGAGGTGAAGCCCAGCACCTGGGCGTGCTGGCGCAGCCAGGTGTTGACGTGGCTTTTGATCATCGGTCGCTTACCGTCCAGCCGCACGGCTTTGCCGTGGGTGACGCGTACACAGCGGATTTCGAATTTGGTGGCTTCAGCGAGAAAGGCCCACAGGGTTTCCCGGGCTTTCTCCACGGTCATGCCGTGCAGGTCGAGGCTACCTTCGAAGGGGATCTGGCCGACCTTGAGCTTGCGCATCTGGCTTTCCTGCACGCCATCGCGGGCCCACATCAGCTCGTCTTCGGGGCCGACGTCGATCACGAATTGGTCCGACAGGCCATCCACGGTGGTGGCGTCGGTGCGCACGGTCGCGGCCTGGCGCAGTTTGGCGATTTGCGCCCGATCAGCCTTGGGTTTGCCGGTATCGGCGCGGTCGTGCTTGATCGGCTTGACGCCGCGCAGCTCGTTTTTGAACAGGGAAAAATCGTCGTCTTGCATGTCGGCCTCCGCGAAGGGCGGGCAGTTTACCTAATTCGCGGCGGCCGGGCGCAGGAAACGCTATCCAAGCGCCATCAGTCGTGTTTTTTCATCAGGTGTGCAGCGATATTCAGTGATAACGGCTGGCGCATTTTCCGACGGCTACGACGCCACAACCACACGCCCAGCCACAGCACCAGCACGCCGATGCCCAGCAGGAGGGCAGAGCCACCGGGGCTGGCATTCAGTTCGCCAAGGGCCGGTGAATGACCAAACAAGCCGGCGCCACCAGCGCCCGCAAGCAACAAACCTACAATCGCCAGCAACGCGGCAATGCCGGCCACCAGACGCAGACGCCAGTTACTCGGGCCCTTTGGGCGCAAGCGACGAGCGTCAAATCCATCGGATATCTTCATTCCGACCTTTCCTCCAGGGTATCGGCCCTTCGACCGGAAGATACGCAGCTTGTTCCTGTACCCGAGGCAAATGCGCCAAATCAAAAGGCTTAGCGGATGAGCGGGGCAATAAACATTGCCGCGCCGCTCATCAGAAGGGCGATCAGATCAGATCTTTGGTCAGCGCAAGGGTGGCGAAGTTGTCGGCCATGATGGCCATTTCGGTTTGCTGTACGTGCTCGGCAGTCAGGATGCCGCCTTTGTAAGGCAGGTCGCGGGTGGCGCAGGCGTCTTCCACCAGGGTGCAGCGAAAGCCCAGGTTCTTGGCCGCGCGCACGGTGGTGCTGACGCTGGAATGGCTCATGAAACCGCAGACGATCAGGTCCAGGGAACCGAGGTCTTGCAGGTGCTTTTCCAGGCCGGTGCCATGAAAGGCGCTGGGCAGCAGCTTGCCGATGATGGTTTCGTCGCCTTGAGGCTCAAGGCCGGGAATGAACTCACCGCGTTCGCCCTGAGGGTCGAACAGGCCACCGACGGTACCCAGGTGGCGCACATGCACGATCGGACGGCCAGCGTTGCGCGCTGAGGTCACAAGTTGCTTGATATGGTCGACCGCCGCGTCCATGCCCGAGAGAGCGAGTGGACCGCTGAGGTATTCCTTCTGGGCGTCGATGATCACGAGGGTCGCATGGTTCAGGTTGGCTGCTGCGTAACCGCGACCGCTGAGTTGAAACATCGTCTTTGGAACGGACATTCTGGGGCTCCTGTGAGGGGGGCTTTTGCGACATTGTCCACTGGCTGAGCGGTTCTGTGAATCGCTACCATCGTAAGGTACGCCGTTGCTGGCGTGCAGCCATGTCAAGAGGCGGGCTTGTTTAACACAATGCTGGCAAATTGGATGAAATCCGATGGGTGGCGCCAAGTTTTCGTACATCGTCGGTACAGGCGAAGGCTGTTAGAATCGCCAGTCGTTTTTTCCAGGAGTCTGCCCCCGTGATCACTTCCCGCCTGCGCACCTTGCGCGACCATATCCGTTGGGCTGTCAGCCGTTTCCATGGGGAAGACCTGTTTTTCGGCCATGGCACCGACAACGCCTGGGATGAAGCCCGGCAATTGGTGCTCGGCGCCTTGAGCCTGCCGTGGGAAATTGCCGACAGTTACCTGGACTGCAACCTGGAAGAAGAGGAAGTCTCCCATGTGCAACGCCTGCTTCACCGCCGTATCCATGAGCGCGTGCCGACCGCCTACCTGCTGGGTGAGGCCTGGTTCTGCGGCATGTCGTTTATCGTCGACAAGCGTGTGTTGATCCCGCGTTCCCCCATCGGCGAACTGATCGAAAACCGCTTCGAACCGTGGCTGGCTCAACCGCCGGCGCGCATCCTCGATCTGTGCACCGGCTCAGGTTGCATCGGCATCGCCTGCGCCTACGAGTTCCAGGACGCCGAGGTCGTGTTGGGTGACTTGTCCTTCGAAGCATTGGAAGTGGCCAACCAGAACATCGAGCGTCACGGCGTCGACGAGCGCGTATACACCGTGCAGGGCGATGGTTTCGACGGCCTGCCAGGCCAGCGTTTCGACCTGATCGTGTCAAACCCGCCGTATGTGGACGCTGAAGACTTCGCCGACATGCCGGACGAATACCAGCATGAGCCGGAGCTGGGACTGGCCTGTGGCGATGACGGTTTGAACCTGGTGCGTCGGATGCTCGCCGAAGCGGCGGACCATCTGACCGAGAAGGGTTTGCTGATCGTAGAAGTGGGCAACAGCCAGGTGCACGTTGAGGCGTTGTACCCAGAGGTGGACTTTGCGTGGCTGGAGTTCCAGCGGGGCGGGCACGGGGTGTTCATGCTCACGGCCGAGCAGTGCCGGGCGCATCAGGCCGTCTTTGCCGCCAGGGTCTGAGTGGGTCATGCGGTCAGTGTGGGAGGGGGCTTGCCCCCGATGGTAGTGTCTCAGTCAACACATTCATGACTGAATACACCGCTGTTGGGGGCAAGCCCCCTCCCACATTTTTATTGCAGTGCAACCTATTAGCGGTGTGTCGCAATCCAGATCAACAGCCCTGCCTGGAACACCGTAAACGCCACCAGACAGGTGATGGTGAAACGTAGCCCGCTGTCCTCGCGCTTGAACTTGGTGACTTTTTCCTCTTCCTTGCGCAGCTTCACTTCCTGTTCCAACAGGTTCTGTTCGGCCTGTTGCAGCATCTGCGCGGCTTCGAGGATCTCGACGAACTGCACCTTCTCAGTGTTCCAACTGTCCAGCACATCACCGACCTTGCCTGGCTGTACGTTGCCTTTGAGGTGCTGCACATCGGCATACGCCACATCAAAACCCTGAATGCGCAAGAAGTGGTCGCGGCGCAGGCGCGTGGCTTCGTTGAGTGCGTCCTTGTTGGCCAGGTCGACGCCGTCGACGCGGTAGTGCGACCACTTCTTCTTAGCCCAGGCAGCGCCTTGAGCCACGAGGAAACGGCCGATGCCCCGGTTGGCCGGCTCGATTTCCAGGCTGTTGCCCGGACCGAAATGCACGCGATGGGTGTCGTGGTCGACCCAGATATCCAAGTGGTTTTGTTCGCGACGCACACGCTGGCCGGGCAACTGAATGACCATGCGCAACAGGCTGTGTTGCTTGTCATTGCGCTCGGCATAGCCGAACTGCACGAACCGCAACGGCCGCAGGCCAGTGGCGCGGTCGGTGGCCAGGGGGGCCAGGCGCAGCATCTTGAAATGTTCGGCCTGGACATCCGCCCACGGCAGAGGCGCCGCGTCGACGGCCTCGGTTTTTTCAGCCGGGGTATCGGCGGTCGGTTCTGGTGTTGCTTCAGTGGTTGTCATGCGGCGCGATCCTGTCCAAGCCCAGCCAGCCGACAGTCTTTTTGCTGTCGACTCTTGGCTTATCGGCCGTTTTTACGAGGACTGGAGGCAAATTGTCGCTTAACGGGGTTGAAGTCCGGCGATAAAGCGCACCACGCGGTTGCCCAGCTCTGCGGCGAGGGGTAATTGCGGGTCATTGTAGGAGGCCAATTGCTGCTTCACGTCATTGGGCACGATGCGCATGACGTGGTTCATGCCTTCGATCACCGTCAGCTCGGCATCGGGCTTGGCCCTTTTCAGTTGCTGGGCGTCACCGACACCGACCTGTATATCGTTGGTGCCCTGGACGATCAGTGCCGGCATGCGCAGTTTGGCAAAGGCCGCGGATGGATCGGCGCGGAACAGGCTGATCAGGTAAGGCTGCACACTGGGTCGGAAAATAGCCTCCAGCGGGCCAGGTACATCGGCATCCACCTGACCGGCCTTGAGGTGATCGAGGATTTCATTACTGCGCAGCAGCAGGGCAGGGGGCAAGTGATCGGCCAGTTGCTGGCGGATGACCTGGTCCACCGGACGAGCGCTACCTGACAGGGAGATCACACCGGCCGGGTCGAGTTGCGGGGCGGCGAGGGCGGCGACCAGCGCGCCTTCGCTGTGGCCCAGCACAATCAGCGGGCCCATGCGTTTGTCGGCCTTGAGCATGTTGCCCCAGGCCACTGCGTCGGCCACGTAGGCGTCGAGGGTCAGGTTACGCTCGTCAGGTGTGGCGGCGAGGCTTGCAGCCACACCGCGCTTGTCGTAGCGCACGCTGGCGATGTTGTGTCGTGCCAGCACCCACGCCAGGCGCTTGAGACTGTCGTTGCGCGCGCCGTCGGCACTGTTGCCGTTGCGGTCGGTGGGGCCGGAGCCCGCGATAATCAGCACCACGGGCACCGGATGGTCGGATTGGGGCAGCAGCAGCGAACCAAACAGCTCGCCGCTGCCGGTGTCCAGGCTGATGGGCCGTTGCAGTACGACGGGGGACGCGGCGTGGGCCACGGCGGTAAACAGGGTGAGGGTAAACAGCAAAACTCGCAGCATCATCGCGCCATCATTGGTGAAGTGTCGGTTGGACCTGTGCCGACCGGTAAGGTTTCGAGGATGAACTAGTCGGTTGGCCCGCGTATACTGGCGCGCTTGGTTATCACCCCCGAGTGATTACAACTGATTTCACGGAGCGCCCTGCATGTCCGGCAATACCTTCGGCAAGCTGTTCACTGTCACCACCGCAGGCGAAAGCCACGGCCCGGCGTTGGTCGCCATTGTCGACGGCTGCCCGCCCGGCCTGGAACTGTCCCTGGAGGACCTGCAGCGCGACCTCGACCGCCGCAAACCCGGCACCAGTCGTCACACCACCCAGCGCCAGGAGCCCGACGAAGTCGAGATCCTCTCCGGCGTCTTCGAAGGTCGTACCACCGGTTGCGCCATCGGCCTGCTGATCCGTAACACCGACCAGAAGTCCAAAGACTACTCGGCGATCAAGGACCTGTTCCGACCGGCCCACGCCGACTACACCTATCACCACAAATACGGCGAACGCGACTACCGTGGCGGTGGCCGCAGTTCCGCGCGCGAAACCGCCATGCGCGTGGCCGCTGGCGCCATCGCCAAGAAATACCTGGCCACCCAGGGCATCGTGATCCGTGGCTACATGAGCCAGTTGGGCCCGATTGAAATCCCGTTCAAGACCTGGGACAGCGTGGATGACAACGCTTTCTTCTGTCCTGACCCGGATAAAGTGCCGGAACTGGAAGCCTATATGGACCAGTTGCGCCGCGACCAGGACTCCGTCGGCGCCAAGATCACTGTGGTCGCCGAGGGCGTCAAGCCAGGCCTGGGCGAGCCGATCTTCGACCGTCTGGATGCAGAACTGGCCCACGCACTGATGAGCATCAACGCCGTAAAAGGCGTGGAAATCGGCGCAGGCTTCGCGTGTGTGTCCCAGCGCGGCACCGAGCACCGCGATGAGATGACCCCACAAGGTTTCCTCAGCAACAATGCCGGTGGCATCCTTGGGGGCATTTCTTCCGGTCAGCCAATCGTTGCGCACCTGGCGCTCAAGGCCACGTCGAGCATCACCACCCCGGGCCGCTCGATTGACGTCAACGGTAACCCGGTGGATGTGATCACCAAGGGCCGCCACGACCCGTGCGTTGGCATCCGGGCTACGCCCATTGCCGAGGCAATGATGGCCATCGTGTTAATGGACCACCTGCTGCGCAACCGTGGGCAAAATGCTGAGGTGCAGGTGAGCACTCCGGTACTGGGCCAGCTGTGACGGGCTGGTTGTGACAGCGCTCCCTTATTGGCGCCTCTCCAGCTTCTACCTGTTCTACTTCGCCCTGCTGGGGGCGACGGCGCCGTTCCTGGCGCTGTACTTCGATCACTTGGGCTTCTCCAGCGCGCGTATCGGCGAGCTGGTGGCCATACCCATGCTGATGCGCTGCGTGGCGCCCAACCTGTGGGGCTGGCTGGGCGACTACACCGGCCGCCGCCTGGCCATCGTGCGTTTTGGCGCAGTGTGCACCCTGGTCAGTTTTTCGCTGATTTTCGTCAGTAAGACCTACGCCTGGCTGGCTTTGGTGATGGCCCTTCATGCGTTCTTCTGGCACGCGGTGCTGCCGCAGTTTGAAGTGATCACGCTCGCGCATCTGCAAAAACAGACGTCACGCTACAGTCAGGTACGTTTGTGGGGCTCCATCGGCTTTATCCTCACCGTGGTGATCATGGGCCGGCTGTTCGACTGGCTGAGCCTGGATATCTACCCGGTGGTGGTCGTGGTGATCATGGCCGGGATTATTGGCGCCAGCCTGTGGGTGCCGAATGCGCAGCCTGCCAGCCAGGGTAATCGCCTTGCCGGTGAGGGTTTCCTCAAGCAACTGCGTAGCCCAGGCGTGTTGGCTTTTTACGCCTGTGTCGCGCTGATGCAGATGAGCCATGGGCCGTATTACACCTTTCTCACGCTCCACCTTGAGCACTTGGGCTACAGCCGTGGCGTGATCGGCATGCTGTGGGCCTTGGGAGTAGTGGCCGAAGTGCTGATGTTCCTGGCCATGAGCCGTATCCTCACGCGCTTCTCGGTACGTCGGGTGTTGATGGCCAGTTTCCTGTTGGCGGCGCTGCGCTGGTTACTGCTGGGCTCGTTTGCCGAATTTCTTTGGGTGCTGCTATTGGCGCAGGTCATGCACGCGGCTACCTTCGGCAGCTTTCATGCAGCGGCGATTGCCTTTGTGCAAAGCAGCTTCGGCGATAAACAACAAGGCCAGGGCCAGGCGCTGTACGCCGCTTTGGCCGGCACCGGCGGTGCGCTGGGCGCGCTGTATTCCGGTTATAGCTGGAACCTGTTGGGGCCGACCTTCACCTTTAGTATTGCCAGCGTCGCCGCCCTGGCCGCGGCCGTTATCATGGGTCTTCGATTGCACGAACAGAACCAAGGAACCCTTCAATGAGTTATGTCGCTGTCTACCACGTCGCTTCACCGGATACGCCGAACAAGGTCTTGACCCATGCCGAAGACATCGCTGCGACCCTGGCCGAGCACGGTGTGCGGTTCGAGCGCTGGCAGCCCAGCCCGATCGAGAAGGGCGCCAGCGAGGCTGAAATGATTGCCGCCTATCAGCCGCAGATCGACGCGCTGGGCGACGTCTCGGTGGCAGTATTCAGTGTCACAAGCGACCACCCGCAGAAGGACGAGCTGCGGGCTCGGTTCCTCTCTGAGCGCCGTTACAGCGAAGATGAAGTGCGTTTTTTCATCGCTGGCCAGGGCCTTTTCAGCCTGCACATAGGCGACTACGTATATGCCGTGCGCTGTGAGAAAAACGACCTGCTGGCGATCCCGGCCGGCATGGCGCACTGGTTTGATATGGGCGAGAACCCCCATTTGGTCACACTGCACTTAGCTAAAACGGTGCAAGGGGCGGTCCCGGCATTCACCGGCGATGATATTGCCAGGCGTTTCCCAGGTTTGGACGATTGAAACCAGGCAGCTGGAATGTTCAACCCCGCCAAGTTGGAAATTGTTGTGGGAAGAGGCTTAGTTGCTTGTAGGGCTTGGCTGTTTATCGCGGCCAATGCGCACTGAAACCATTCGTTATGTAACTCTTTGCGGCACCAGTTGTATCACCTGTCAATAGGAGGAATCCGAAGGGTGATAGGAGATCAGCCAAAAAGAAGGAGAAATGTAATGAATGGGCCAGAGGAGCCGTGTCCGCCACCGTATTTCGTGCCCAACGCGCTCAGGAGACGCCTGAGCTTGTCCGGCAAGCCGCTGACCCCTGCGGAATTGGAGATCTTACGCTGGGCTTCCGAGGGCAAGACGGTCTGGGAAATCAGTCAGATCCGTGCGACGTCCGAGGCTACCGTCAAATTTCACCTGCGCAATATCTACGGCAAATTGGAAGTCACCAACCGTGTACAGGCGATGAACGAGGCCGCGCGCCAAGGCCTGTGCTGACCTCAACGAAAAAGGGCCGCGACGCTCAACGGCGTCGCGGCCCTTTTTTATGTGCAGTACTTAAGCCGAATGGTAAGTCGGCAGGGCAAAGCGGTTCTGGCTTTGCAGCATCGAAATTTGCGGCAGGTCACTGGCTTGTTCGGCCAGGTCGCGGCGAATGGCACTGATCACCCAGGTAAGTTGGTCGGCAGTGTGCAACTGCTGGTAGGAGATCGAACGCTTGACCTGTTTGCCCTCACCATTGCGCAGTGTCAGCAGGATGCCGCCGTCTGGACGTGGCTGGGTGGTGACGTCGTAGTTGGAGAATACTGAAGCGAATTTATCTTGGATCAGGCTCATGTCTATCAGCTCCGTTGGCTCAATTTGGCAAGCATGGAGTGATAGGTGCAGTGATTGTGCCAGCTCCTGATTTATTAAAATATCCTTTTAAATCAATGGCTTATAAAAAATTGAGATTTTCAGATTCGTGCAAATTGCATGAAGGGCCATCATGCATCCTGCATTTTGCGTTACTTGGCGCGGCCGGATGGGCGTGCCGCTATCCATAAAGACTCCCTTTGCGGGGCTAAATTCCCTTTTTCAGTCGTCGTCTGTTGGGATACAAAACTTTTCAAATCCCGCGTGTACAGTCGAAGAAGGGCTGACGTATTTTCCTTCAATGCACTCGGCCTCCTTCTTACGGAGATATGGGTGCTTTTGGATCATACGAACAATAAGAAAAAGGATGTTCCACCATGAGCCACCCGCAGAACGACATGATCACCTGGGGCAAGCTGTTGCGTAAGGTGCCCTCCATTGTTCGTGCCCTGCCACGCGTCGTGCGTGGCATGCGTGCCGCCAATGTCACCGACCCCGCGCAGCCTTGCGGATTGGGCTGGCACTTTGAGCAAGCCACCCTGCGCAATCCGGATGGCAACGCTTTGTTGTATGGCGATCAGGTGCTCAGCTATACCGAAGCCAACCAGCGTGCCAACCGTATCGCCCATCACCTGCACGCCCAGGGCATCGGCAAGGGTGACGTGGTGGCTCTGTTTGTTGAAAATCGCCCCGAATTACTTTTGAACGTGCTTGCCGTGGCCAAGCTGGGTGGCATCTGCGCGATGCTCAACACTGCGCAAACCCAGGCGGCGCTGGTGCACAGCCTGAACCTGGTGAGCCCAGTGGCCATTATTGTCGGTGCGGAACTGGTGGCCTCCTATGAAACCGTGCGTGATCAGGTCGCGATCAAGGTTGATCGAACCTGGTTCGTCGCCGATCAGCAATCCACCGAGGTGCCCGACGGTTATATCGACCTGATGGCGGTCAGCGCCGAGTGCCCGCTGGAGAATCCGGCCAGCACCGCGCAGGTGTTCTTCAATGACCCGTGCTTCTATATCTACACCTCCGGCACCACCGGCCTGCCTAAGGCCGGGATCATGAAGCATGGCCGCTGGACCAAAACGGCCGTCAGCTTCGGCAGTATCGCCCTGGACATGGGGCCGGATGACGTCCTCTATTGCACCTTGCCGCTCTACCACGCCACCGGATTGTGCGTGTGCTGGGGCTCTGCAATTGTCGGCGCGTCAGGCTTTGCCATCCGCCGCAAGTTCAGCGCCAGCCAGTTCTGGGACGATGCGCGCAGATTCAAGGCAACCACCCTCGGTTATGTCGGCGAGTTGTGCCGTTACTTGCTCGACCAGCCGCCCAGTGAAAACGACTGTGATAACCGCGTCACCAAGATGGTCGGCAACGGCCTGCGCCCTGGCGTGTGGGCGCAGTTCAAGGCGCGCTACGGCGTTGAGCATATCTGCGAGCTGTACGCGGCCAGCGACGGCAATATCGGCTTTACCAACGTATTGAATTTCGACAACACCATCGGCTTTTGCCTGCAGCATTGGGCTCTGGTGGACTATGACCACGAAGGCGGCGAGCCGCTGCGCGGCAGCGATGGCTTTATGCGTAAGGTGCCCTCGGGCGGGCAGGGGCTGTTGCTGGCGAGGATCGATGAAAAATCGCCCTTCGACGGCTACACCGATCCGGAAAAAAATCGCCGGGTGGTGCTCACTGACGTGTTTGAAAAGGGCGATCGCTACTTCAATACTGGCGATTTGTTGCGCAGCATCGGCTTCGGCCATGCGCAATTTGTCGATCGCCTCGGGGACACTTACCGCTGGAAGGGTGAAAACGTCTCCACCACCGAGGTCGAGAATGTCCTGCTGCAACACCCCCAGATTGCCGAAGTGGTGGCGTATGGCGTTGAGATCGAGAACACCAACGGGCGCGCGGGCATGGTCGCCATCACCCCCAGCGAGTCCCTGGCCGCGCTGGACATGCGCGAGCTGCTGCAATTCGCCCACGGCCAGTTGCCAGCCTATGCGGTGCCATTGTTCCTGCGGATCAAGGTCAAGATGGAAACCACCGGTACCTTCAAGTACCAGAAGGTCAAGCTCAAGGAGGAGGCTTTCGATCCGGACAAGGCCGGCAATGACCCGGTGTATGCCTGGCTGCCGGGTTCGGACTGCTACGTGCCGGTCACCGGGCAATTACTCGCGCAGATCCAGGGCGGTCAGTTCCGCTATTGATTGTGGCTATGGGGGCTTTTGACAAAAAAGCCATGACAGGTGGGAACTCCCTCGCGACACTGGCGCCTATTCAGTACCAGATAAGGAGCCCCACATGTCCGACCAGCCTAAACAAATGACCGAAGACGAAGCCGCCGAATTTGCCGAGCAAGTCTTCGACGTGGCCCGCCGCGGCGACGCGGCCATGCTTGCCGCGCTGTTGGCCAAAGGCTTGCCGGCCAATTTCCGCAACCACAATGGCGACACCCTGCTGATGCTCTCGGCCTACCACGGCCACGCCGAGGCGGTGAAAGTGCTCCTGGAGTTCAAGGCCGATCCACTGATCGCGAACGACAAGAACCAACTGCCGATTGCCGGTGCAGCCTTCAAGGGCAACCTGCCGGTGGTCAAGGCGCTGATCGAGGGTGGGACGCCGGTAGAAGCCGCGTCCTCAGACGGTCGCACCGCGCTGATGATGGCGGCGATGTTCAACCGCGTTGACATGGTCGATTACCTGCTTGGTCAGGGCGCCAACCCCAAGGCCACAGATGCCCAGGGCGCGACGGCGCTGGCAGCGGCCCAGACCATGGGCGCGGTGGATACGGCGGCGCAGTTGCAGAAACTGGTGTAGGCTTTGCGCCCTCAAAAACCAGCCCGTTACAGGATCGCCCCATGAAAACCGCCCTCGTCGAACTTATCAGCAAAATCAGCGCCGGGGTCATGGGCGAGGACGAGGTCGCGCGCATCGCTGATGAGGCTGCCCAGGCCTACGCCGATCCTGCTGCATTTCTGGCAGCCAACCCAGACATCAACTACGACGACACCTTCCCGATTCCTTTGGGGGAGTGGGTGGTGGTCGGCAGCCTGCCAGAGACCGTGCTGTTCCAGGCCGACACCTATGGCGATCTGTTTGCGCAGATCGTCGCCTCGTTCGGTCCGGGTGTCGCGTTCAACCTCAAGCCCAAGCAACTGGCCAAGGCTGACGGCCTCACCGCGCTGAACCGCATTCAGATCCAGATGAGCGCCCTGAGCCCGGAGGATGGCGGCTATGTGCTGCTTGATTTCAGCCTGCCCTTGGATGACGAAATCCAGACCGTATTGGTGTTTGGCAACGATCTGCCTCGGGTGCTGGAGCTGTGCGCCGAAGTCGGCATCAAGGCGGAGCCGTCCCTGGAAGCGCTGAAGGTGGCGGTCCACGTCTGAAATAAAACGGAACCCCTGCCAGGGCTGACTATCCTACAAGTGCATGCCCTCACTTAGGAGCGACACCATGGGTTCCACATTTAATGGCTTGATTGGGCTGATCATCCTCGCGCTGGATATCTGGGCGATCATCAATGTGTTTAAAAGCGGCGCGAGCACTGGCGCCAAGGTGTTGTGGATCCTGTTGATCCTGCTGCTGCCGGTCCTGGGCCTGATCATCTGGGCGATTGCCGGGCCACGGGGTAACGTGCGGATTTGATCGCTTCACTCCGTCTGGAGTGGGCACAGTAAATGTGGGAGGGAGCTTCTCCCGATAGCGGTGTATCAGCCACTCATCTGGCACTGACACATCGCGATCGGGAGTCAGTCCCCTCCCACATTTCGTTTCAGGATGCCTGTGTGATTTTTGTATCGAAATATTCGCTGTACAGAATTTTCACAACCCATCCAAGACAATTCTCCGGCTTTTTCTGCCTGCTATTAAAGGCGGTGCAGCGGTGCACGTTCAGTAATTAATAGCCTTGCTGTGATTGATCGGGCACCATTCGCGCCACCGCGATATTTCGTCACTTAAACTTCCAATGGGTCCTGAAACGACATGGCAAACCCGGACGCCCTGAGTCAGCAGCGAGCTTCTAATCGCCTGCTGCAACCGACCGTCAAATCCCATCTGGCATACACGCTGCTCTGCGCACTGGTCATGATGGTGATGTTCTCCCTGCTGCGCCTGGCGCTGCTGGTGTACAACCGCGAGATGATCCTCGACACCCCGGCCTCGACCTTCCTGGAAGCGTTCGCCAACGGCCTGCGTTTTGACATACGCCTGGTGGTGTATCTGCTGATCCCGCTGCTGCTGGCACTGTTCAGCGTACGGGCCATGGCCGCGCGTGGGTTCTTCCGTTTCTGGCTGACCATTGCGTCCAGCATCGCCCTGTTCCTGGGCTTGATGGAGATGGACTTCTACCGCGAGTTCCACCAGCGCCTCAACGGCCTGGTTTTCCAGTACGTGAAGGAAGACCCGAAAACCGTGATGAGCATGCTCTGGTACGGTTTTCCGGTGGTGCGCTACCTGCTGGCCTGGGCCGTAGGCACGCTGATCCTGAGCATCGCCTTCAAAGGCGCTGATCGCGCGACGCGCCCACGCGGCCCATTCAGCGGTGGCAGTATCGGCACCCGCCAGGTCGCGCCGTGGTACAGCCGCATCGCGGTGTTCGTGGTCTGCCTGCTGATCGCTGTGGTTGCCGCCCGTGGCACTCTGCGTCAGGGCCCGCCGCTGCGCTGGGGCGACGTGTACACCACCGATTCGAACTTCGCCAACCAGTTGGGCCTCAATGGCACCTTGTCGCTGATCGCGGCGGCCAAGGCTCGGTTCGGTGAGGACCGCGCCAATATCTGGAAGGCCACTCTGGATCAGCCGTTGGCGACCCAGACCGTGCGCGACATGCTGGTATTGCCCCAAGAGAAACTGGTCGATACCGACACAGCCGCCGTGCGCCGTGACTACATGCCGCCGGCCGAGAAGACCCTGCCGATCAAGAACGTCGTGGTCATCCTGATGGAAAGCTTCGCCGGTCACTCGGTAGGCGCATTGGGCCGTCCGGGCAACATCACGCCGTCCTTCGACAAACTGTCCAAGGAAGGCCTGCTGTTCGACCGCTTCTTCTCCAACGGCACTCACACCCACCAGGGTATGTTCGCCACCATGGCCTGCTTCCCGAACCTGCCAGGCTTTGAATACCTGATGCAGACCCCGGAAGGCAGCCACAAGCTGTCGGGCCTGCCGCAGTTGCTCAGCGCGCGTCAGTTTGACGACGTGTATGTCTACAACGGCGACTTCGCCTGGGACAACCAGTCGGGCTTCTTCAGCAACCAGGGCATGACCAACTTCATTGGCCGCAACGACTTCGTCGACCCTGTGTTCTCTGATCCGACGTGGGGCGTGTCCGACCAGGACATGTTCAACCGTGGCCTGCAAGAGTTGAAAGCCCGCGAAGGCGGCAAGCCGTTCTACGCACTGCTGCAAACCCTGTCCAACCACACGCCGTACGCATTGCCGACGCCATTGCCCGTCGAGAAAGTCACTGACCGTGGCAGCCTCAACGAGCATTTGACGGCCATGCGTTACTCCGACTGGGCCCTGGGCCAGTTCTTTGAAAAGGCCCGCAAGGAGCCGTACTTCAAGGAAACCCTGTTTGTAATCGTGGGCGACCACGGCTTCGGCAACGAACAGCAGATCACCGAGATGGACTTGGGCCGCTTCAACGTGCCGATGCTGATGATTGCACCGGGCATGCAGGAGAAGTTCGGCGAGCGTGACCACACCGTGGGCACCCAGATCGACATCGTGCCGACCATTATGGGCCGCCTCGGTGGCGACACCCTGCACCAGTGCTGGGGTCGTGATCTGCTGAACCTGCCGGAAGGCGACAAAGGCTTTGGCGTGATCAAGCCTTCGGGCAGCGACCAGACCGTGGCCTTGGTCACCGCAGACCGCATCCTTGTTTTGCCCAAGGAGATGCCACCGAAGTTGTGGGAATACGAACTGGGCGCTAACCCGACCGGTAAGGTGATTCCTGAATCGCCGGACGAGGCCGCGTTGAAGCAGAAACTTGAGTCATTCCTGCAGACGGCCACCAAGAGCCTGTTGGATAACACCGCCGGCGTAGTTGACGGCAAGCCGGACTAA
Organism: Pseudomonas sp. W22_MBD1_FP4; assembly: GCF_052113765.1. Lineage (NCBI taxonomy): Bacteria > Pseudomonadati > Pseudomonadota > Gammaproteobacteria > Pseudomonadales > Pseudomonadaceae > Pseudomonas > Pseudomonas sp. W22_MBD1_FP4. Next base: position 378,795 of record NZ_JBGQOI010000002.1, read on the forward strand.
TTAACCGGCAATAAAAAAGAGGCCTTTTAAGGCCTCTTTTTTTATGCGGTTTTTATATCCGGCCGAGCAACAACAACACCAGCAGGACAACCAGAACAACACCCAGGATACCCGACGGGCCATAGCCCCAGTTGCGGGAGTGCGGGAAGACTGGCAGACCGCCGACCAGCAGCAGGATCAGGATGATGATTAGAATGAGGCTCATGGTTTTATTTCCTTATAGGCCTTGTGCAAGGACTGATGATTTAACGTTACGACCGCAGGTTTAATTACGAACGCCTTAACAACTCCGACTCCTGCGCTTCGCATAAAATTCCGTGTTTTTTTAAAGCATTTTGCAAACACGCTTATTTCTTTTAATGCGCTCGCAGCTGCGTCGTACTAGTTGAAAAAGATTGAACTTAGGCGGTGCGCAGGCATCCGACCCGGCCCAAGGTTTGCCTGGGGCATTCATCAATCTGATGGTGCGTGGGTGCAGGAAAAACCTTCGCTACACTGCCGATCACTTCTTCTGTGAACCACAAGGCAGCTTCCTATGCAAAATCGCATGATGATCACTGGCGCCGGGTCCGGCCTGGGTCGTGAAATCGCTCTGCGCTGGGCCCGCGAGGGTTGGCAATTGGCCTTGTCGGATGTCAGCGAGCCAGGCTTGCAGGAAACCCTCAAGCTCGTGCGCGAGGCCGGGGGCGATGGCTTTACCCAACGTTGCGACGTGCGCGACTACAGCCAGCTCACCGCGTTTGCCCAGGCGTGCGAAGTGAAGCTGGGGGGCATCGATGTGATCGTCAATAACGCTGGCGTCGCCTCGGGTGGTTTCTTTGCCGAACTGTCCCTGGAGGATTGGGACTGGCAGATTGCGATCAATCTGATGGGCGTGGTCAAAGGCTGCAAAGCGTTCCTGCCGCTGCTGGAAAAGAGCAAGGGCCGCATCATCAACATCGCCTCTATGGCCGCGCTGATGCAAGGGCCGGCCATGAGCAACTACAACGTAGCCAAGGCCGGTGTGGTGGCGCTGTCGGAAAGCCTGCTGGTGGAGCTCAAGCAGCAGGAAGTCGGCGTGCATGTGGTATGCCCGTCGTTCTTCCAGACCAACCTGCTGGACTCGTTCCGTGGGCCGACGCCGGCGATGAAGGCCCAGGTGGGCAAGTTGTTGGAGAGTTCGCCGATCTCGGCGGCGGATATTGCCGATTACATCTATCAGCGTGTCGCCGAAGGGGAATTCATGATCTTGCCCCACGAGCAGGGCCGGATGGCCTGGGCGTTGAAGCAGAAGAATCCGCAATTGCTATACGACGAAATGACTACCATGGCCGACAAGATGCGCGCCAAGGCACAGGCTGTTAAAGGCTAATCAGGTGTTGGTCTGTCAGGCAAATTACCTACTGGTGTAGGTGTTGCCTGATTTAGCTGCGCGCCATTGTTGCATCAACCTTCTGCGCGCATGGTCGAGGTCCTGTCACTCCAAAAGGACAAACGCCATGCTGGTCTTAAGCCGCGCTGTAGGCGAAATCATCTCCATCGGTGATGAGATCACCGTGCGCATCCTGGAACTGAACGGCGACCAAGTGAAATTCGGCATTGCCGCACCAGCGGGGATCAATGTGCACCGCGCCGAGGTGCATCAGAAAATGCTCGAACGCCAAGCCACTCAACCCCAACCCGCCACCAACCCCTAGAACACCCTCAGTCGAACAGATGCTTGGGCACATCGTGCTTGAGCATCAACTGGCATTGCTCGCTTTCCGGGTCGAATACGATCAGGGCCTGGCCCTTGGTCAGCGCTTGGCGCACGCGCAGCACGCGGGTTTCCAGGGGCGTGTCGTCGCCATTGTCGGTGCCGTCGCGGGTCACGAAGTCTTCGATCAGGCGGGTCAGGGTGTCGACTTCAAGAGCGTCGTAGGGAATCAGCATACAAGCCTCAGATAGAGAATCCCGGCGATGCTACTGTGCCGGGACCTGGGTTGCCAGCAGTGGCTGTTACTCGCCTGAGGACTTGTTGCCCACCAGACTGTCCACCGACGGCACGCGCGTGTCGCTCTCCATCTGCGTTTCATGCTCGATTTGATGACTGAAGCGGTCCAGTGAACCCTGGGCCGGCTGCGCGTCGCTGGCAAAGACCGGCGGGCTGAGGATGTACGCGCCGAGCAAGCGGCTCAGCGCCGCCAGGCTGTCGATATGGGTGCGCTCGTAGCCGTGGGTCGCGTCGCAACCAAACGCCAGCAGCGCTGTACGGATATCGTGCCCGGCCGTCACCGCCGAGTGTGCATCGCTGAAGTAATAACGGAACAGATCGCGGCGCACTGGCAGGTCATTTTCCGATGCAAGGCGCAGCAGGTGACGGGACAGGTGGTAGTCGTACGGCCCGCCGGAATCCTGCATCGCCACACTCACCGCATGTTCGCTGGAGTGCTGGCCGGGGGCGACCGGGGCGATGTCGATGCCGACAAACTCACTCACATCCCACGGCAGGGCTGCCGCCGCACCGCTGCCGGTTTCTTCGGTGATGGTGAACAGCGGATGGCAGTCGATCAGCAACGGCTCGCCGCTGTCGACGATGGCCTTGAGCGCGGCGAGCAGGGCGGCGACGCCCGCCTTATCGTCCAGGTGGCGTGCGCTGATATGCCCGCTCTCTGTGAACTCGGGCAGCGGGTCAAAGGCGACGTAGTCACCGACGCTGATCCCCAGGGAGTCGCAGTCGGCGCGGGTTGCGCAGTAAGCGTCCAGGCGCAGCTCTACGTGGTCCCAGCTCACCGGCATTTCATCCACGGCGGTGTTGAACGCATGCCCGGAGGCCATCAGCGGCAACACGCTGCCGCGAATCACACCGTTGTCGGTGAACAGGCTGACGCGGCTGCCTTCGGCAAAACGGCTGGACCAGCAGCCTACTGGCGCCAGGGTCAGGCGGCCGTTGTCCTTGATCGCACGCACGGCGGCGCCAATGGTGTCCAAGTGCGCCGACACAGCACGGTCGGGGCTGTTTTTCTGGCCCTTGAGGGTTGCGCGGATGGTGCCGCGGCGGGTCATTTCAAACGGGATACCCAGCTCTTCGAGGCGCTCGGCGACGTAGCGCACGATGGTGTCGGTAAAGCCGGTAGGGCTGGGAATGGCGAGCATTTCCAACAGCACTTTTTGCAGGTAGTTGAGATCCGGTTCGGGGATGGTTCGGCTCATAAAGACTCCTGATGAAATAAGGGCAACCCGTGGGGCTGTAGTGGCGAGCGGGCTTTTGTGGTGAGCGGGCTTGACCTGCGCTGGGCTGCGAAGCAGCCCCTAGTCCAGGCAACGCGCGCTTCGAGTCAACACTCATTGGCAGGTTTTGGGGCTGGTTCGCAGCCCCGCGCGGGTCAAGCCCGCTCACCACAGGGTTATTGAGCCGTCGGCTGGCTATGGGGGAATAACAGGTCCACAAACTTCTCTGCCGTTGGTTGCGGTTCATGGTTGGCCAAGCCGGCCCGCTCGTTGGCTTCGATAAACACGTACTCAGGTTGATCGGCAGCGGGCACCATCAGGTCCAGACCGACCATGGGAATGTCGAGGGCACGGGCGGCGCGCACGGCGGCGTCGACCAGGGTCGGGTGCAGGATCGCGGTGACGTCTTCCAGGCAACCGCCGGTGTGCAGGTTGGCGGTGCGACGCACGGCGAGGGTCTGGCCACGGGGCAGGACACTGCTGTAGTCATAACCGGCGGCGTGCAGGGTGCGTTCGGTTTCCGCATCCAGCGGGATTTTGCTCTCGCCGTCGGTCGCCGCTTGACGTCGTCGGCTCTGCGCTTCAATCAGCGCGCCGATGGAGTGCTGGCCGTCACCCGTGACTTCAGCAGGGCGGCGGATAGCGGCGGCGACCACCTCGAAACCGATCACCAGGATGCGCAAATCCAACCCTTCATGAAAACTTTCCAGCAGCACGCGGCTGTCAAATTGGCGCGCAGCCTCAATGGCCTGCTGCACTTCTTCGATACTGTGCAGATCCACCGCCACGCCCTGGCCTTGCTCGCCATCCAGGGGCTTGACGACGATGCGCTGGTGTTCATCCAGGAATTCCAGATTGTCATCAGCACTGCCCGCCAATTGTTGCGACGGCAGCTTCAAACCGGCGGCTTTAAGCGCCTTGTGGGTCAGGCTCTTGTCCTGGCACAACGTCATGCTGATCGCGCTGGTCAGGTCGCTCAAAGACTCACGACAACGCACGCGCCGCCCGCCGTGGCTGAGGGTGAACAAACCGGCGTCGGCGTCATCCACCTGCACATCAATACCGCGCCGGTGTGCTTCTTCGACAATGATCCGCGCATAGGGATTGAACCCCGCCTGCGGGCCAGGGCCGAGGAACAGCGGCTGGTTGATGCCGTTCTTGCGTTTGATCGCAAAGGTGGTCAGCGCGCGGAACCCGAGCTTGGCATAGAGGCTCTTGGCCTGGCGGTTGTTGTGCAGCACCGACAGGTCGAGGTAGCTCAGGCCCCGGCTCATAAAGTGTTCCACCAAGTGGCGTACCAACACCTCGCCCACACCGGGGCGCGTGCACTGCGGGTCGACCGCCAGGCACCACAGGCTGCAGCCGTTTTCCGGGTCGTGAAAAGCCTTTTGATGGTTAAGGCCCATCACGCTGCCGATCACTGCGCCGCTGTCTTCGTCCTCGGCCAGCCAGTACACCGGGCCGCCTTGATGGCGCGGCGTCAGGCGCTCGGCGTCAACCGGCAACATGCCACGGCACTGGTACAACTGGTTGACCGCCAACCAGTCGGCCTCGGTCTGCACGCGGCGAATACGAAAGCCGCGAAACACCCGGGTGGCGGGGCGGTAGTCAGTGAACCACAGGCGCAAAGTGTCCGAGGGATCGAGGAACAACTGCTGCGGATCAATCCCGAGGATCTGCTGCGGCGCGGCCACATACAGCGCGATGTCGCGTTCGCCGGGTTGTTCGTTGAGCAGTTCCCCCGCCAGGCTCGCCGGGTCCGGAAACGTATGGCCGATCAATAGCCGGCCCCAGCCGCAATGCACGGCAATGGGCTCGGCGGCCAGCGGGCTGCCATCTTCGGCGAGTCGGGCTTGCAGGCGCTCGTAGGTTGGCGCCTGGCCCTTCAGCAAGCGTTGGCTGTAAGCCGCTGCATGGGGTTTCATCAATCAGATTCCTTGTTCGCTGAGCCACAGGTTCAGCGCTGCCAATTGCCACAGCTTGGAGCCGCGCAACGGGGTCAATTGGCCTTGGGGGTCGGTCAGCAAGCGGTCAAGCATGGCCGGGTTGAACAGGCCGCGATCCTGGCTCGGGTCCAGCAGCAATTCACGCACCCAGTTGAGAGTGTCGCCTTGCAGATGCTTGAGGCCGGGCACCGGGAAGTAACCTTTCTTGCGGTCGATGACTTCGCTCGGGATCACCCGGCGTGCCGCCTCTTTGAGCACTTGCTTGCCGCCGTCGGGCAACTTGAACTTGCCCGGGACGCGTGCCGACAGTTCCACCAGGCGGTAATCCAAGAACGGCGTGCGTGCTTCGAGGCCCCAGGCCATGGTCATGTTATCGACGCGTTTGACCGGGTCGTCCACCAGCATCACCGTGCTGTCCAGGCGCAAAGCCTTGTCCACTGCCGCATCGGCGCCGGGCATGGCGAAATGTTCGCGTACGAAGTCGCCGGCGGCGTCGTTGGCGGTCAGCCATTTGGGCGCGACGGTGGCGGCATAGTCGTCGTAGCTGCGGTCGAAGAACGCCTCGCGGTAGGCGGCATACGGGTCGCTGGCGCCGTCGACGTGCGGGTACCAGTGGTAACCGGCGAACAGTTCGTCGGCGCCCTGGCCGCTCTGCACCACTTTGCAATGCTTGGCCACTTCCCGCGACAGCAGGTAGAAGGCGATACAGTCGTGGCTGACCATCGGTTCACTCATGGCGCGGAAGGCGGCCGGGAGTTGATCGATGATCTCGCTTTCGGCGATGCGCAATTGGTGATGACGGGTGCCGTAGTGCTTGGCGATCAGGTCGGAGTATTGGAACTCGTTGCCTGCCTCGCCACCGGCGTCTTCAAAACCGATGGAGAAGGTGGACAGATCCTGCACGCCGACTTCGCGCAGCAGGCCAACGAGCATGCTTGAATCCACACCGCCGGAGAGCAATACGCCGACATCCACGGCAGCACGTTGACGGATCGCCACGGCTTCGCGGGTGCTGTCGAGTACGCGGTCGGTCCAGTCTTCCAGCGTGAGGTTTTTCTCGTCCTCATGGGGACCGTATGGCAACGTCCACCAGGTTTTCTGTTCGGTGTTGCCATTGGCGTCGATGCGCATCCAGCTCGCTGGCGGCAGTTTTTCGATGCCTGCCAGCAAGGTGCGCGGCGCCGGCACCACGGCGTGGAAGTTCAGGTAGTGATTGAGCGCTACCGGATCGAGGATCGGGTTGATATCGCCGCCCTTGAGCAGCGCCGGCAATGCCGAGGCAAAGCGCAGGCGCTGACCGGTGCGCGACAGGTACAGGGGTTTTACGCCGAGACGGTCACGGGCGATGAACAGGCGCTGGGCGTCGCGTTCCCAGATGGCGAAGGCGAACATGCCATTGAGCTTGGGCAACAGCGCTTCGCCCCAGGCGTGGTAACCCTTGAGCAGCACTTCGGTGTCACCACCGGAATAGAAGGCGTAGCCAAGGGCTTCCAGCTCTTCACGCAATTCCGGAAAGTTATAAATCGCGCCGTTGAACGCCAGGGACAGGCCCAATTGGGCGTCGACCATCGGTTGGGCGGAGCCGTCCGACAGGTCCATGATTTTCAGGCGTCGATGGCCCAGGGCAATCGGCCCTTGGGCATGGAAGCCCCACGCGTCAGGGCCGCGTGGCGCCAAGTGATGGGTGATTCGCTCCACCGCTGCCAGGTCGGCAGGTTGGTGATCGAAACGTAACTCGCCAGCTAATCCGCACATAAATTCCTTACCGGTTTTTCCGTTGGGGAGAGAAAAGGTCACCGCGCACAAATGGCGGGTACCCAGAAACTGACCGGGGTGCATCGGCGGAGTTTTAGATCAATCTGTTATAAGGCAAAAGGCCGTAGGTCGCGCATCAGCCAGGCGCCTACGCAAAACCGCAGCGCAGCAAGCGGGGTTTTTATACCGCTTTTGTCCAACATCGCCGGTTTAGTGTCGGCAGTCCTCATTCGCTACCTCAAGGACGCTTGCCGATGACACACCCCCAAACCCTGGCTCAAGCCACCGAGCCTTTGACCCAGGATCAATTGCTGGGCGCACTCCTGGATCTGAGCGGCGACCTGGACAAGGCCCAGGTGCTGCACGACACCCTGCCGACCTGGATGCTCAAGACCTCGCCGGAATTGCTCAGCGCCATCGACGAAAGCTACAGCCAAGGCCGCCGTGCCCGTGAACGCGCGGCCCGGCTACTGAAGAAACTGACGCCGCTCGATGCCTTTTGCAGGGAGCGGCTCAAGACCTTTCTGGCCGGCGAGGGCTTCAGCTATCTGGACGTCGAGTACGACCTGCTGGAAATCCCCCGGCGCACGATCAGCGGCGTCAGCCCTGATCTGGGCGGTTTGGTGATCAGCACCGCGCACGTTGAGCGACACAGTCTGTTGCAGGCGGCGATGCAGAATTTCCCGCAGGAACGCGCCGAACCCGATGGGCTGCCACGCACTGCGCAGATTCGGTTCGGGCCCCGGCGCCAGGTGCTGAAGGGCCTCAAGGCCCATGAGTTTGCCGGTTACTGCCGCGAACTCGACCTGGGCGGGGCCTATCAGGCTTACCTGCGCAATGTGTTCAATCTGCCGCAGCCGGATGAGGGCGTGGTGGCGCTTGGACGCGGCTACAACCCGGCGGTCGAGGACATCGGCCAATCCCGTTGCAGTGACATGAACGTCGACCTGCACATCGCCTGTGCCAAAGGTGACATCAGCGAGTCGACCTACCGCCTGCTGTTGCAGGTGATCAGCAGCGCCAGGCCGGCCAGCGAGCTCAGCCATTTATTGTTCGATGGGCGCCCGCTGGTATGGCACGGCCTGAACATTCGCAATGCGTGCATCTGGAACGCGCTGGTGTTTCGCGGCGATTCGCCCGGCAACGCACTCGTGGGTCCGGTGGTGGTGTATATGCCCAACGAACCGGTGCGGCCCGTGTTCGAATACCCGACGTGGCAGGACTTCACCACCTACCTGACCCTGAAACTGCAAGTGACGAGCTATCGCAACAGCTTTACGCGCTACTTGGACGAGTCGGAGCGCTTCAGTTTTTTCGAGCAGTTTGATCGCAATAAATCCCTGGAGCCGATGGCGCTCTTGCCAGCCACCGGCAACCTGACCGAGTTCTTTTTCAACAGCTGCGTCGGCAAGCTGCAACTGGATGCAGTCGTACTGGCGGTGCCGGTCGCGCAGGTCGACGAGGACGCGCGCCAACAGCGTCTACAGAATTATCTGGATGCCGGTTTGACCTTGCTTAACCTCGCCGGGCTGGTGGTGCCGGTGCTGGGGCAACTGATGATGGGGGTGGCGGTGGGGCAGTTGCTGGGCGAGGTGTTCGAGGGCGTCGAGGACTGGTCGCACCATGACAACGCCCAGGCCCTTGAGCACCTGATCAACGTCGCGCAGAACATTGCCTCCATGGCGCTGTTTGCCGCGGGAGCCAAGGTGGTGGGCGCGGCTCGGCGCGCACTGAAAAACTCCCCGGAGTTTTTTGACCAGATGGAAGCCGTCAAGCTCGCGGACGACCGCGTGCGCCTGTGGCGCAACAACAAGACGCCATACCGTCAGTCGCTGGAGCTCAAAGGCGTTCCGGCGAATGCCAAAGGTGTGTATCAGGCCTATGGCCAATCCTTTGTGAAGGTCGACGGCGGGTTCTATTCCGTTGCCTACGATGACCAGTTTGGTGCCTGGCGCGCCCGGCATCCGAAGCGTGCCGATGCCTATCGACCCTTGCTGCGGCATAACCACCAAGGCGGTTGGCAGTTCACGTTTGAGCACGCGCAGCCGTGGGACGATCCCGACTATATTTTGCAGCGCCTCGACCCAAGTCTTGAGGCGCTGCCGACTGGGCACTTGCAAGACATCACGGCCATTACTGACACCCGGCTTGCGCACTTGCAGCAACTGGTCCGGCAAAACCGCACACTGTCGGAGCGTTTTCGTGACTGCGTGGTGCGCTTCCGGCAGAACCAGAAAGTCCGCGATCTGCGCTGGCAGATGGAGCACGATGCGCCGCTCGACCGCGCTACCGCCCAAGCGCAGTTACTGGCTCTACCGCTCATGAAGGGCTGGCCCCAGGGGCGGTTTTTCGAGGTGCTGGACAAGGACGGCAACCTGATCGAGCGCTACCCCGACACGGCGCCGTTCGACTACGAAGACATGAGTATTCACATTACCGAGCAACAGATGAGGGCCGGCGAAATAATGTCGACGGCGCTGGCCGCGTTCGACAAGGACGACAAGGCGTTTCTGTTGGGTGGCGCGGTAGAGGCTGGCGCAGAGCAGGACGTGATGAAGCAGCGCTTGTTGGCGGCCCTCGCTTACAGCCACCGCCACATTTACGAAGCGCTGTACCAGTATGGCGAGGTCATCGATCAGACCGATCATGGTTTGCTCAAGGGCCATTTCCCCCAGCTGCCACGGCGCTTGGCGTGGGAAATCATGGACCAGGCCTCGGCGGCCGATCGCTTGCATCTGCGCCAGACCGGGCGGGTGCCGCTGCGAGTGGCCCAGCAGGCGCGCCAGACACTGGACACGCTGACCGAAGATCAGGCGTTGTTGGGCTTGTATCTGCCCGAGCTCGCCAACGAAGCGACGCTGCGCGTGGTCTTCGGCCTGGTCCCGAGCCTGGAACGCTGGCCGGCGACGCTGCGCCTGCAACTGCGCGACGCCAGCCTGGTGGGGCGGCCGCTGGCCGAGGCGGGAAGTGATGCCGCCGAGACTCGGCGCACGCTGGTCAAGGTCGGTGAAAACTACCGCGCATTTGATTCTCAGGGTGCGCCGCTGGGTCCCATGAGTCAGGGCCGCGAAGGTCTTTACCACGCCATTTGCGATGCCGTGCCTGCCCGCGACTTGTTGGATATGGATGTGCAGACCCCCAGCCAGTTGCGTTTTCGCGTGATTGCCCAAGCGCAGAAGGCGCGCAAGCCGGTCACGCGGCTTGTCTGGCCCGAGCGGGCAGTGCCCAGCGAGCTGCCGGCGTCCTGCGTCCAGGCCCTAGGGACGGAGCCGCCTGAATTTCCCTCCGCTCTAGTGCGCCGGGTCCGCAGGCTCTACCCGTTGTTCGACGATTCGCGCATCGCGACATTCCTGCAAGGGCTGGGCACTGATCACCTGTCCCGCGCCCAGGCGGTCAAAGCCTTGGAAGTGCAATTTGAACACCTGCATCGCACCTTGAAAGTCTGGGCCAGTGAGCGGGTCGAATCGACTTCGGCGTACACCTCGGCGGACTATCGTCTCAGTCGTCTGCAAGCCTTGCAGGCGATTGAGCGCAGCTGGCAGTACGCTTCAATGTTGCCCGAAGGCGTCATTGGCGTGCGGGTGCCCGGCCTGATGCTCGATGGCATGGCATTGGGCACGTTGCCTACCTTGCCGCCCGGGGCCAACTTTGATCATGTCCAGTGGGTGTCGTTGAACCACATGGAGCTGGGCGACGAGGTGGCGTATTTCCTCAAGCACTTCAAGCAGGCTCGAACTGTGGAACTCACCGGCAACCAAATCACGCGCTTGCCCGAAGTGCTGTCGCACATGCCCCAACTCCAGGTGTTGTACCTGGATAACAACCGCCTGCAATTGACCGAACATACCCACGCCAAACTCGGCAACCTCAAGAACCTCAGGCTGCTCAATCTGAACAACAACCCTCTGGTGGACCCGCCGCCGATTAACCGGATGTTAGAGCTGCGCACCCTCGCGCTGCGCAATTGCCGGTTGAAGGAGATGCCGGGCGGGCTGCTGGGGATTCCCTACCTGGAACATGTCGATCTGCGTGAGAACGATATAGTGGCGTTGCCCGACTGGCTGTTCACTGCCCCTCGGAGGGTGGGCGAAGTCATTAACCTGCGACACAACCCCCTGGGCCAGCGCAGCCGTGAACTGCTGCTCAAGTATCGCAACAGTGTCGGCGTTGGCATGGGCTACCTGGAAGACGACATCACCCGCCTCAACGAGCAGAAAGCCCGCGAATTGTGGCTGAACGAGCGCTTGCCGCGCGATTCGCGCAGCATCTCCACCTGGCAGGGCCTCAGGGATGAACCGCGTTCGGATGGCCTGTTCAAGCTGCTCTCGGAGCTGGGTGGCACGGCCGACTCCATGAATGTGCGTGAAGACATGACGCGCAGGGTCTGGCGCGTGCTGCAGGCCGCCGGTGACGACACGCGCTTGCGCGCGGAGATCTTCGAGCGCGCCGCCACCCCATTGAATTGCGACGACGCCGCCGCGGTGAGTTTCAGCGACCTGGAAGTGATCGTGGAAATCCACGAGGCCTCGCAACAGGTGGAAAACGGCATCCTCGATTCCAAATGGCTGTTGCGCCTGGGCCGTGGCCTGTTTCGGCTGGACCGCCTTGAACGCATGGCCCGCGTGCACAGTGCGCAGCACCCCGGCACGGACCCGCTGGAAGTCAGCCTCGCGTACCGGACCGGGCTGGTTGATCGGTTTTATTTGCCGGGGCAACCGCGCCATATGCGGTTTTCGCGCCTGGCCGGGGTCACGCCACAGGCATTGAACTCGGCGGAGGTGCAGGTCAAGGCCGACGAACTGTCGCCTGAACTGCTGAGCTTTCTGATGGATCTGCCGTTCTGGGTGCGTTACCTCAAACGCTCTTTCGAGCACGCGTTCGAAAGCATGAACGAGCCGTTCGACCAGCGCATGCTCGACGTGTTTGAGCGCAGCACCAGCCTGGCCGACGGCGAGTACCGCGACCGCATGGACGAAATCCTGCGCGAGCAGCAACAAGCCGAAAGGACCGAACTGGAGCGCCTGACCCGCGAGGCGCTGCAATCGGAGGACGCGAGCCCGGTGTGCACGCTGGCGCCGCTGTAGCGGCGGCGATCAGCGCGCGGGCGTGTTCACGTTGCTGCGCACCAGCGCGCGCACCGCGAAGCGATTGGGGTGACACGCCTCGGCCACGCTGCGCGGCAGTGGCAGCGGTTCGTCGTGCAGCCAGGCGGCGAGCAGCTCGCCGCATAACGGTGCGGTGATCAACCCGCGCGAACCGTGGCCGCTGTTGACGTACAGGCCGTCGAGCCACGGGCACGGCGCCTGCGGCACGTGGCGGGCGTCCTTGCGCAGCGCGGCGTAGGTGTCGGCGAACGTCGCGCTGTCTGCCAGCGGGCCGACAATCGGCAGGTAGTCGGGGCTGGTGCAGCGGAAGGCGGCGCGACCCTCAAGGTCCTCGGCCGGGAGGGCGTCGGCGTGCAGGCGTTGTACCAGGTCTGGGGAGATCTCGTGCAGCAGCGCCAGGTTGCCCGCGTGCTCGGCGGCGGTGGGCGTGAGGTCCTGGCTTTTGAAATCAAAGCTGGCGCCCAGGGTATGTTCGCCCAGGCGAGCCGGTGCCACGTAGCCTTCGGCGCACACCACGCTGCTCAGCGCTGCGCTGGCGGCGGTTTGCGGCAGGCGCGTGATCTGCCCGCGGATGCGTTTGAGTGGCAGCTCCGCACAGGCGGCAAACCGCGTGACATCGGCGGCGCCCGCCAGCACCACCACCGGCGCGCTGGCCAGCAGGGTTTCACCGTCCCAGGCCTGCCAGTGGTCGTCGACTTTGCGCAGTTGCAGTACGTCACGATGGGTCAGCAACTCAACACCCGGTTGTGTGGCTTGCCACTGGCACAGTGCGGGCGGATGCACCCAGCCACCTTCAGGGAAAAACAGCCCGCCGGTTTGCAACGCGATGCCGGCCCGGACCTGGGCCTGATCCTTGTCCAGCAGATGCAGCAGGTCCGGAGCAAACGCCTGCGCCAATTGCGCCTGACGTTCGGCTTCCTTGGCATTGAAGGCCAGTTGCAGCACGCCGCAGCCGTCCCAATCCACCCCGCGTTGCAGCTGCTCCAACAGGCGCCGGGTGTGGCCGAAGCCGCTGACGATCATCTGCGACAACGCTGTGCCGTGGGCCGAGAGTTTGAGGTACAGCACGCCTTGCGGGTTGCCCGATGCCTCTTCGGCCAAGCCGGCGTGGCGTTCCAGCAGGCTGACCTGCCAGCCGCGCGCCGCCAGGCTGGCCGCGCTGGCGCAACCGGCGAGGCCGCCGCCGATCACCAGGGCGCGGCGCTCGCCGTTAAATGCAGGTGGTCGCGCGAACCAGGGTTTGATGGCAGCCGGCGCGGGTGTCTCCGCTGGCCAGCCAAGGAACTCGCCGCGCAGGATTTCCCACTTGTGGCCAATCCCCGGCGTGCGCTTCATCTTGAACCCGGCAGCGTTGATCAGGCGCCGCACCCAGCCGGTGCTGGTGAAGGTGCTGATGGTCGAGCCCGGCGCGGCCAGGCGTGCCAGCTCGGCAAACAGCTCGGCGGTCCACATGTCGGGGTTTTTCGCCGGGGCGAAACCGTCGAGAAACCACGCGTCGATCTGCGCATCCAGTTGCGGTAGCTGCTCCAGAGCATCACCGATCAACAGGGTCAGGGTGACGCGGCCATTGTCCAGCACCAGACGCTGGAAGCCCTGGTGGATGGCGACATACTGCGCCAGCAACTGCTCGGCCCAGGGCTTGAGTTCTGGCCACAGGGCCAGAGCACGTTGCAGGTCGGCGTGGCTCAGGGGGTACTTATCCACGCTGACAAAGTGCAGGCGGGCGCCGGGCACGGCGTGCTGATCAAACAACTGCCAGGCACACAGGAAATTCAACCCGGTACCAAAGCCGGTCTCGCCAATCACCAATCGTCCGCCCACGGGAAGCGCGGCAAAGCGCTGTTGCAGGTGGTTCTGTTCAAGGAACACATAACGGGTTTCGTCCAGGCCCGACTGATCGGAGAAGTACACGTCGTCGAAGACCCGCGAACGCGGGCGTCCCTGGTCGTCCCAGTCAAGTTGGGCATGTGGCGATACGGGGTTCATGGGCAACTCGGCAAAGGCAAGGCGGCCATTCTAGCCGATCGTGGCGGTGGCGACCGATCCGCGCTGGGCGGGGGTGGTAGCCCGCTGATACTTGCATGCAAAAAATGCCCGAATTGGTCCGGGTAACGATCAACTATCTGCGTAAATTCAAAGGCTTGCGTCGGGGTATGGTGAATGACTGATTAATGGGCAATAAGGGATATTGCAGATGCCGGACCAGGATGATTTGACCAAGACATGCACCCAATTGACGCAGCGCCAGTTGCAAGCCGCGCTACTGGAAATCACCAGCGACCTGCCCAAGGCCGAGGTCCTGCAAAAGCGCCTGCCGGGCTGGATGATAAACGCCCCCAAAGGTGTACTGGAGGCACTGGAACGGGACGCGGCGCAGATTGATGAGGCCAGGGCCGCAGTCGCCGGACGCTTGCTCCCATTACGCTCCCTGGATGAGTTTTGCAGTGCGCAATTGAAGGCTTACTGCCAGAAGCACTGGCAGGTCACGATTGAACCGCAGAAGGACCTGTTCGTGCGGGCCTTCTATGAATACCAGAAAGAAGTCCTGCCGCTGGATTATGTCAGGACCATCAAGCTGGAACAGCAGACCCTGCTGCACATGGCCCTGCAGAACTTTACCGAGGACGAGACGCAAGAGGCGCATTTTCCACAGCAGTCGCGGCTGCAATTCGGCTCAGCCTCACGTGGGGTGATCCCCGTCTCCGTGCAGGCATTTGCCAAGGGCTGTCGCGACCTTGATGTAGGCGGCTTGTATCAGCAGCACATCAGTGACGTGTTCAACCTTGACGCTGGCGCGCCGGGCGATGACGCCTACCTCAATGGTGTAGCGCTCGACATCGGTTGGATGAAAACCCTGGATGTGAAAATCGACGCGCACATTGCCTGCATGCGTGGCGATATCACCCGCGAGACCTATGACCTGTTATGCACACTGCTGGATCGGAAGATGGATACTGAGCAGGCCAGGGGCCTGTTGTTTCAAGGGCGCCAGGTTATCTGGCAGGGCTTGAATGCGCTGGATTGCTGCCTGTGGAGCGTGCTGGTGTTTTCCGGCTGGCCAATTGCCGATTACCCGCAGGAGCCCTGTGTGGTGTACATGCCCAATGAGCCGGGGCGACCGTTTTTTGAGTACCCATCGCTCAACGACTTCAAGGTCTACTTGGACTTGAAGCTGGAAGTCAGCACCTACCGCACGTTCTTCGCGCGTTACCTTGGCGAAATAGACCGAGTCGGTTTTTTCAGCCGTTTTGACCAGCACCGTACCTTGGGCGTGTTGGAGGCCAGGGCCATCACCACTAGCCTGGCGCAGCACTTTTTTGCGACCTATGCGGGCAAACTGCAAATCGACGCCCGCACCCTGGCGGTCCCGGTGGTGGATGTCGACGATCAGGTGCGCAAACAGCGTCTGCAGGAGTATCTGGACGCCGGGCTGACGTTGCTCAACCTTGCTGGGTTTATAGTCCCGGCATTGGGCCTGTTGATGACCAGCGTGGCGGTGGGACAGATGTTCGGCGAGGTGTACGACGGTATCGAGGACTGGCGCCGTGGCGACAAGGAGGAGGCGCTCGGACAGTTGGTGGCCGTGGCGCAGGACATCACGTCAATGGTGTTGTTCGCCGCGGGGGCCAAGGTGGTGGGCAAGGTCTTCAAGCGCACCCGACAAAGCTATGCCGGTTACTTCAAAACGTTGGAAGCGGTGCGTTCGAGGGATGGGCAGCCACGGTTGTGGCGGCCTGACATCGGACAGTATTCCCACGATCATCACCTGATCGACGACGTGGCTGCCGACGCGCAAGGCCTCTACCAGGTGGGCGCTCGCTCATACGTCAAAGTCGGCGACAACCTGCATCAGGTGACCTATGAGCCGCAGCAGGGACTGTGGCGGGCCAGCCACCGTACGCGGCAAACGGCCTATCGTCCGGTGATGCTGCACAACGGTGAGGGGGCTTGGCGTTTTTCATTCGAAGATCCCGAGGAGTGGGAAGACCAGGACTATTTGTTTTCCCGCCTGGAGCCGAGCAGTCGTCACCCCGCATTGGACTCGCGCAAGCTGAGGCTGGTTAACGACATCATCGACAAGCCCCACCGCTGGGGGTATCACCTGGCGCAGGAATGCCTGCCCTTTGCGGCGCGCTTTCGTGATCTGTATGAGCGTTTTCGGTTGGAGCAGTCGATTCGCGACCTGGTGTGGCTGTTGGAGCGCGGGGGGTACCGCAATGGGCAAAGTGCGACCGCGCAAATGCACGCGTTGCCGCTGCTGCCGGGTTGGCCCCAAGGTCGTTATTTTGAGGTGCTGAATGCTCAAGGTGGCGTCACGGCGCGTTATCCCGCCGCCGGCCCGTTTGAGGCCGCTCAGGCATTGCGCCTCAGCGAGCAGGCCGTGGGTGAAGGGCGGGTGTTTGACGTGTTGCTTTCAGGCCTGGATACGCAACAAAAGGTCGGACTGTTGGGTGAAGGCGTGTCTGCCCATGAGGAGCACGCAGCGTTGGCGCGTCAATTGCTCGCACAGCTCAAGGCTGATCGAAGACCGTTGTTTGAACAGTTGTATCAGGCCTACGACGGGCCAGTGCCCGAGGAGTGGGCGCCGCTGCGTCAGGCCTGCCCGCAACTGCCCACCCGCGTGATGCGCGAGCTGATGGCCCAGGCGTCCTCCGTTGAGCGTCAAGCCCTGCGCGACACTCAGCGGGTGCCAATGGCCCTGGCAGAAGCGGTGCGCTTGAGCGCGGAGACACAGCGCCTGGATCGTGCTTTGGCCGGTTTCGAGCAGCCGGAGTTGGCCGGTCTCGACACCCAGTGTGTGGCGGTGCGCATGCTGGCGCGCGTCGAAGGTTGGGATAGCGCGTTGCAACTGGAATTGCGCCAGGATTCGCCCACCGGGTCACTGTTGGCCCTGGGCGCGAGGGAGGGCGCGAGCGTACGTCGAGTGGTGGTCAGTTCGGCGGCGGGCTTTGCGCCGTTCGACGCCAACGGCGTCAGTATGGGGCCGACCCAGGCCGGTTCCGACGGCCTGTTCGAGGCGATTATACAAACGCTCTCGGACACCCAGCGCAGCGCCCTGGAACTCCCGCTGAACCCGAGCGAAGGTGGATGGAGGCTGCGCCGCAGGGTGGCGGCCCGCGCGCAGAGCGAGCGTGTGGTGGCGGGCGAAGCGTTTTCCGACAAGGCTGGCGAGCCACTGGAACAGGAGGTCTCCTGCCGCATGGCGGACTCTCCGACCAGCCCGCTGCCGCTCGCTTCGCCTCTGGTGCGCAAGGTGCGCAAAATCTATCCGCTGTTCAGTGACGTACAGGCAGCAGAGTTGTTGCGCAGCCTGGGGACCGATGCCCTGGCCCAAGCCAAGGCCGTTGCCCGTCTGCAGGCTGACCTGGAACGCCTGCGCACGGTCCTCAAACACTGGAAGAGCAACGTCGGCGACCTGGCGGCGCAGCCGGGCATGGGGGATGTCCGCGAGAGCCGCCAGCAAGTGGCCGAGCGGATTGAAGCCTGCTGGCGCCGCCAGAGCTTTGTCCTCGACGATCAACAAGTGCCCGTGCCGGGGCTGACATTGGATGGCATGCGCGTGGGCGCATTGCCGAACCTGCCCCCCGAAATCCGCTTTGACCATGTTCGGCAACTGTCCCTGAAAAGCATGCGTCTGGGCGATGATGTGGCGTATTTCCTCAAGTGCTTCAAGGGGCTGCGGCGCCTCAATCTGGACCGCAACCGCCTGAGCCGGCTCCCGGAATACCTCTCGCGGATGCCCGAACTGAACAGTTTGTCCTTGCCCCACAATCAACTGGCGCTGACGACGTATACCCAGCGAAAACTGGCTGATATGCACACGCTGCGTTTGTTGGACCTGAGCCACAACCCCATCGAGGCGCATCTGGACGTGAGTAACATGCGCGATTTGCAAACCCTGTTACTGCAGGACGCCAGGCTGGTGGACCTGCCCGTCGGGATCGCACGCCTGGCCCATCTGGAACAGGTCGACCTGCGCAGCAACTGGATCACGGTATTGCCCGACTGGTTGTTTGCGTCGACACGCAGGTACAGCCAGGCGATCAATCTGGGTGGCAACCCATTGTCCTCGACGACAATGACGGCGCTGATTCGCTACCGCGATGCAGTGGGCATTGGCATGGGCTATGTGGAGGACGATCAGTCACGTTTCACCGAGTTGAAGGCCAGGCGGACCTGGCTGCCGGACGAGGTAGCGGCCGCCGATGCCGGCAAGCGGGCGATCTGGGCCAACCTGCGCGACGATCCGGAATCGGTGCCGCTGATGACGTTGTTGGCGCAACTCTCCGGCGCCGCCGACAGCCGTTACGTGCGTGAGGACATGACCCGGCGTGTCTGGGAGGTCCTGCAGGCGACCCATGACAGCGTCGAGTTGCGCGAGCAGGTGTTTCAACTGGTGGCCCATCCGGCGAACTGTGTCGATGGCGCGACAGAGATTTTCAGCCAGGTCGAAGTGCTCAAGGCCGTGGCGAACGCCACGCGCCAGGCTGGCCGTGGGCAAGGCAACTCCGGGGTGCTGCTGACCCTGGGGCGCGGCTTGTTTCGCCTCAGTGAGCTGGAAAAGATTGCGGCCACTTACGCCGCCGAACATGCCAGCGAAGACCCGCTGGAGGTCAGCCTGGCGTATCGGGTCGGTTTGGCGAAGATCCTGCAGTTGCCGGGGCAACCCAAGCACATGCGCTACGGGTCATTGGCTGACTTGACCAGCGAGAACCTGGAGCGGGCGCATGAGCAAGTCCTCATTGCCGAGCTGTCGCCGGTATTTTTGCGGTTTATTGCCCAGCTCTCGTTCTGGAAGGCCCATCTCAAACAGCAGTTTCCCGAGACGTTCAGGCGCGCTGCCGAGCCGTTTGACAGTCAACAGCAGGCGCTCTTCGAGAACAGTCAGAACCTCACCGATGGTGAATACCTGGCACAAATGGAAGGCCTGCGCGCGCCGCGCAGGCAGGCGATCAACGAGGTGATGGAGCGCCTGACCCAGCAGATGATGAAGTATCAGGACCTGGATATCTGCCATCTACCTGAAGACTAGCCGGCAGGGTTGCTGATTGATCCATGGCAAGCGCTATTCAATCGCTTTCCCGTGGTGCAGCCCAATCCGCTAGTCTTGATTGATCTTGGAAGGGAGTTGCCCATGTTCGAATCCGCAGAAATTGGTCACGCCGTCGACAAAGACACCTACGACGCCGAAGTGCCGGCCCTGCGTGAAGCGTTGTTGGAAGTGCAGTACGAGCTGCAACAGCAAAAGCGCTTCCCGGTGATCATCCTGATTAATGGCGTCGAAGGTGCTGGCAAAGGCGAGACCGTCAAGCTGCTCAATGAGTGGATGGACCCGCGCCTGATCGAAGTCCGTACCTTCGATCAGCAAACCGATGAGGAACTGGCCCGCCCGCCGGCCTGGCGGTACTGGCGGCAGTTGCCCGCCAAGGGCCGCATGGGTGTCTTTTTCGGCAACTGGTACAGCCAGATGCTGCAAGGCCGCGTACATGGGCAGATCAAGGACGCGCGTCTCGATCAGGCCATCGCCGGTGCCGAGCGCCTGGAAAAAATGCTCTGTGATGAAGGTGCGCTGATCTTCAAATTCTGGTTTCACCTTTCCAAGAAACAGATGAAGGCGCGGCTAAAGGCCTTGGCCGACGACCCACTGCACAGTTGGCGCATCAGCCCGCTGGACTGGCAGCAATCACAGACCTACGACAAGTTCGTGCACTTTGGCGAGCGGGTGCTGCGTCGCACCAGCCGCGACTACGCGCCGTGGCATGTGATCGAAGGTGTCGACAGCAATTACCGCAGCCTCACCGTGGGCAAGCTACTGCTCGAAGGCATGCAAACCGCGTTGAAACTGCCCAAAGGCAAGGCCAGCGGCATGAACCCCGCGCCGCTGATACCGTCGGTGGACAAGAAGGGGCTGCTCGACAGCCTCGACTTGAGCCAGCATCTGGATAAGGACGATTACGAAGAACAACTGATCACCGAGCAAGCGCGATTCTCTGGCCTGATGCGTGACAAACGCATGCGCAAGCACGCCTTGATCACGGTGTTCGAAGGCAATGACGCGGCGGGCAAGGGCGGCGCGATTCGCCGGGTTGCAGCGGCGCTGGACCCACGCCAATACCATATCGTGCCGATTGCCGCGCCCAGTGAGGACGAACGCGCCCAACCGTACCTATGGCGGTTCTGGCAGAAGATCCCGGCGCGCGGCATGTTCACCGTGTTCGACCGCTCGTGGTACGGCCGCGTGCTGGTGGAGCGAGTCGAAGGTTTCTGCTCTGCGGCGGACTGGATGCGCGCCTATGGCGAGATCAATGACTTTGAAGAACAACTGCGTGATGCGGGCGTGATCGTGGTCAAGTTCTGGCTGGCGATTGACAAGGACACGCAGCTGGAACGCTTTCAGGCCCGTGAGGAAATCCCTTTCAAACGCTTCAAAATCACCGAAGACGACTGGCGCAACCGCGACAAGTGGGACGACTACCGCGCGGCGGTGGGCGATATGGTTGACCGTACCAGCACCGAAATCTCGCCCTGGACCCTGGTGGAGGCCAATGACAAGCGCTGGGCGCGGGTCAAGGTGCTGCGCACGATTAACCTCGCTTTAGAAGAAGCGTTCGCCAAGTCCGACAAGCACGATAAAAAGAAGAAGAAATAACTACGTGGTTTGCGCGCCGTGCTGGTTGGGGAGCGCAGACTTTTTTTGGTGAGCTGGCTGTGTGTGGTGGATTCGCTTTTTGTAGTGAGCAGGCTTGCCCTGCGCTGGGGCGCGAAGCGGCCCCAATCCAGTCGCCGCGTTTCTCCAGGCAGAACCCAATGGCCGGTTTTAGGGCCGCTTCGCAGCCCAGCGCAGGACAAGCCTGCTCACCACAAAGGTTGTGTTCGCCATCAGGTATAGGCTCACCGCAAAGAGCCTATTCACCTCAACAATCGACCCCACCCGTGATGGTTGAGGAGAGCAGGCGTTTTTGTGGTGGCTGTGCTTTTTGTGGTGAACCGGCTGTGTGTGGTGTGTGGTGACTTTGCTTTTTGTGGTGCGCCAGCAGTGTGTGGTGAGTTTGCTTTTTGTAGTGAGCAGGCTTGTCCTGCGCTGGGGCGCGAAGCGGCCCCAATCCAGTCGCCGCGTTTCTCCAGGCAGAACCCAATGGCCGGTTTTAGTGCCGCTTCGCAGCCCAGCGCAGGGCAAGCCTGCTCACCACAGAAAGGTTGTTTTCGCCATCAGGTATAGGCTCACCGCAAAGAGCCTGTTCACCTCAACAAACGACCCCACCCAGGCTGGTTGAGGAGAGCAGGCTTTTTTGCGGTGATTGTGCTTTTTGGGGTGAACCGGCTGTGTGTGGTGAGTTTGCTTTTTATGGTGAGCTGGCTTTGTGTGGTGTGTGGTGTGTGGTGGGTTTGTTTTTTGTAGTGAGCAGGCTTGCCCTGCGCTGGGGCGCGAAGCGGCCCCAATCTAGTCGCCGCGTTTCTCCAGGCAGAACCCAATGGCCGGTTTTAGGGCCGCTTCGCAGCCCAGCGCAGGGCAAGCCTGCTCACCACAAAGGTTGTGTTCGCCATCAGGTATAGGCTCACCGCAAACAGCCCGTTCACCTCAACAAACGACCCCACCCGTGCTGGTTGAGGAGAGCAGGCTTTTTTGCGGTGATTGTGCTTTTTGGGGTGAGCCGGCTGTGTGTGGTCACTTTGCTTTTTGTGGTGAACCGGCTGTGTGTGGTGACTTTGCTTTTTGCAATGAGCAGGCCTGCCCCGCGCCGGGGCGCGAAGCGGTCCCCCCCCAAAGTCCCACTGCTTCAGCCAGCCATGGTTTTGTATATGCCGGGTGAATGATCATCGCGGTTGCCTGGGCCTGGATCTATCCTCGATCCATCGCCCAACAACCAGAAGATCGAGGTAGCCCATGCGTGAAGTAGTCATCGTCGACAGCGTACGAACCGGCCTGGCCAAGTCCTTTCGCGGCAAGTTCAACCAGACCCGTCCGGATGACATGGCGGCTCATTGCGTCAACGCGCTGCTCACCCGCAACGGCATCGACCCGGCGACGGTTGAAGATTGCATCGTCGGCGCGGGCTCCAATGAGGGGGCCCAGGGCTACAACATCGGGCGTAACGTGGCGGTACTGTCGCAACTGGGCACTGGCACGGCGGGCATGACCCTCAACCGCTTCTGCTCATCGGGCTTGCAGGCGATTGCCATCGCTGCCAACCAGATCGCCTCGGGCTGCAGCGACATCATCGTCGCCGGTGGCGTCGAGTCCATCAGCCTGACCATGAAAAGCGTCAACACCGACAACCTGATCAACCCGCTGCTCAAAGAGCAAGTACCGGGCATTTACTTCCCCATGGGCCAGACCGCCGAAATCGTCGCGCGCCGCTACAACGTCAGCCGCGAAGAACAGGATCTCTACGCCCTGCAAAGCCAGCAACGTACCGCCCAAGCCCAGGCCGATGGTTTGTTCAATGACGAAATCGTGCCGATGGCGGTCAAGTACAAGGTCGAGGACAAAAACACCGGCGCGGTGCAGATTCTCGACGGCGTGGTCGATCGCGACGACTGCAACCGCCCCGACACCACCCTGGCGAGCCTGCAAGGCTTGAAACCAGTGTTCGCCGAGGACGGCTCGGTGACAGCGGGTAACTCGTCGCAACTGTCCGACGGCGCCTCGATGATCCTGGTGATGAGCCTGGAAAAAGCCCTGGAACTGGGGCTCAAGCCCAAGGCGTTTTTCCGTGGCTTCACCGTGGCTGGCTGCGAGCCGGACGAAATGGGCATCGGTCCGGTGTTCTCAGTGCCCAAGCTGCTCAAGGCGCGTGGCTTGCAAGTGGCGGATATCGACCTGTGGGAGCTCAACGAAGCGTTTGCCTCGCAGTGCCTGTACGCACGCAATCGTCTGGAAATCGACAACGCCAAATACAACGTCAACGGCGGATCGATTTCCATCGGCCACCCGTTCGGCATGACCGGTTCGCGGCAAGTGGGGCATCTGGTGCGTGAGTTGCAACGGCGTAACCTGCGTTATGGCGTCGTCACCATGTGCGTGGGTGGCGGTATGGGCGCCACCGGTTTGTTTGAGGTCGCACGCTAGTCACTTGAGTTTCGCGCTTCGGGTCGTTCGTACTCGATCAATGCAGAGGGGGGCTTGTCCTCCCTTTGCGCATCTGCTGTTCAGTTATCTCAAAACCGCACTTTTAGTTGCTTGCTTAGTTGGGGTTTTCCAACGGGGGCGGTGATTTTTTAGTGCCTGTAATCTCATTCTTACAGATATAATCTTGGTTAAAATATTCTCATTAATCTGCGTGTAGTCTAATTCCTTCAGCACTTTTTAAAGTTTTGGCAGATTGCCATGTTTTTCCTGCGAGTGTTAGTGGCTCACGGCTACTTCGTTAAGGGAAATGGACGGCTTACTTGTTTGTGCGTCATGTACAAACTTTCCCTGTGTTGAGCGGTGTCGCGAATTGCAATGCAATAAGTTGGAAAAACAACTTGGCGGTCACCGACTTAATGGCACGGGTCACACCGTTCGTTTAATCAGTCCTGCGCTGACGTGTTGCAGGACGCCTTATGACATTTGATAAGTGGGAAATTGTGAATGAAAACTAAACTGAAAACTGTGCTCTTGGCTGTCGGCGTTTTGGCGGGGACTGCGTCCGTTGCTCAGGCCGCGGATGGAACGGTCACGTTTCTGGGCTCGGTACATTCGGGCGCCTGCTCCATCAAACCTGACTCCGTCGATCAGACCATCCGACTGGGTGCGATCGCCAAACACCAGTTGGAATCAGGCGGCAAGTCCGAGGCCCGTCGTTTGCTGATCGAGCTTGAAGGCTGCGACTTGTCCAACCTCACCGACAATACCGTCACCACGACCTTCACGGGAGCACCTTCCAGCGTTGTTCCAGGGGCGATCGGCACGGTGGGTGGCGCAGGCGGCGTGGGCATCATGATGACCCACGGCGGTGACGTGGTTGAGCTTGGCGTTCCTACAACTCCGCAGATCATTGCTGCCGGCAATAACACGCTGGAGTTCGGGGCTTACGTCCAAGGTGCCGCCACGGGCGCCATCACTCCTGGCGATTTCAGCGCAGTCACCAATTTCACCTTGGCTTATCAGTAAGTGTTTCCCCCGCCACCGCGGGTGGCGGGGGACGCTGTCGGGAGATCCAGGTGAAAACATTCATGCGTTTCGCTATCGCTTCTTCACTAACGACGTTGGTCTGCCCTTACGTTTTTGCGCAAGAGGCCTCACAGGGCGAGGGCGTTGTCCTGCTTGGGGGACAAGTCGTCGACTCAGCCTGCGGGTTGGAGCTGGCCAGTATCGACCAGACCATCGAGATGCCACCAGAGCCGGTTGGCCGGCTTTTACGTAACACGCGCGGAGAAGACCATCCCTTCCAGTTGCGCCTGATCAATTGCTCGTTGACTCGGCCGGACCCGTTGCGCCCGGGGGTAACTCTGCCTGATTGGGAGCATATGCGAGTGACGTTTGACGGCCCCACCGACAGGCTAGGGCTCTCCTTTGCGGTGTTTGGCGACTCGCAGGGGGTCGCCCTGCACATTGTGGACGCCGCCGGCGAAGATAGTATTCCGGGTCAGCGGATGGCACCGACACCGTTGGCGGAGGGCGATATGACACTCAACTACAGATTCTATCTGGTCGGCAATGGACTGCCGCTGGTGGCGGGACCCCACAGCGCCGCAGTGCGGTTCAAGTTGGAATATTTTTGAACATTGATGGGCAGGCATGCATGTTGAATACGGCGAAGATCAAAAATACGCTGCGCCCGGGCCTGTTTGGTGGGCTTATATCACTGGCGGGAAGTGCATTGGGCGCCGCAGATATCGAGTTTAATACGGACGTTCTTGACCTGATTGATCGCACTAATATTGACTTGTCTCAGTTTGCGCGCAGCGGGTTTATTTTACCCGGCACTTATTCGATGGTTGTGCAGATAAACGGTCAGCCTATTGCTGAACAACCGGTGGCGTTCTATCCGCCCGATAATGATCCCAAGGGTAGCCAGGCCTGTTTGTCCCACAGTCTTGTGGAACAGTTGGGCCTTAAAGTGTCCGAAGCCGACAAACTGGCATGGTGGAAAGGCGGCGAGTGCCTGGATATTCAAAGTTTGCCTGGCATGGACGTCCAGGGTGATCTGGCCAGCTCCACGCTGAGCATCAACTTGCCCCAGGCATACCTTGAGTACAGCGCCATCAACTGGGATCCGCCTTCACGCTGGGATGAAGGCGTGCCGGGGCTGTTGATCGATTACAGCCTGACGGCGCAGTCCAACTATCAACGAAACGACGGTAACCGCAAAAACCTCAGTGGCAATGGCACCGTGGGGGCTAACGCCGGTGCCTGGCGCCTCAGGGCGGACTGGCAAGGGCGCGTCGAGAGCGGCCGACAAGAAGCCGCAGGGCCTCAAAAGCTGGAGTGGAGCCGCTACTACGCGTATCGCGCTATTCCGGCGTTGAGAGCGCGCCTGTTAGTGGGTGAGAACTACCTGTATTCGGACCTGTTTGACAGCTTCCGCTTTACCGGTGCCGCGCTGAACTCTGATGAAAGCCAGTTACCACCCAACCTGCGTGGTTACGCGCCGGAAGTTGTCGGGGTGGCCAAAACCAATGCGAAAGTCATCATCAGCCAGCAGGGGCGCGTGCTCTACGAAACCCTGGTGGCGGCAGGCCCCTTTCGCATTCAGGACTTGCAGGACGCGGTGACGGGCAAGTTGGACGTGCGGATCGAAGAACAGGATGGCGTGGTAAACAGCTTCCAGATCGACACGGCGGGCGTTCCCTACCTGACGCGTCCGGGCCAAGTGCGTTACAAGCTGGCCGCGGGTCGACCGTCCAATCTGCAATACGGTGCGGATGGCGACTTTTTCGGTACCGGGGAGTTTTCCTGGGGGATTAGCAATGGCTGGTCGTTGTTCGGCGGCGGCATGACCGACAACAACTACCGAGCTGTGTCCGTGGGCGCAGGGCGCGACTTGCTGGCGTTCGGCGCCGTTTCGCTGGACGTGACGCAGTCGCGCGCCCATGTGTGGAACGAGACGCTCTCGGGTAAATCCTACCGCCTTCAATACTCCAAGAACTTTGAAGAGTATGACAGCCAAGTAACCTTCGCCGGTTACCGGTTTTCCGAGAAGAATTTCTTGAGTATGAGTGAGTACCTGGACGCCCGGCATTACGGGTTGAACGGCGAACTCGGCGGGCGCGGCGATTATCGCGATTCAAGCGAGGGCTGGAAGCCGATTGGCGGTAGCAAGGCGCTTTATACGGTGACGGTCAACAAACAGTTTCGTGACCTGGGCGCTACCGTCTACGCCAGTTACCACAAGCAAACCTATTGGGACCGGCCGGACACTCAGCGTTGGAACCTGTCGTTGTCGCGTTACTTCAATGTGGGCACGGTCAAGAATATGAACCTGTCCCTGAATATGTATCGCACCCAGGAATACAACTACAACGACAACGGCATGGCGCTGACGGTCAGCCTGCCGTTTGGACGCACCGGCACCCTGTCGGCGGATGCCAATAGGGCCGCCGGCAAGAACACCTTTGCAACCCGCTACAGCGATCGGATCGATGAGCGCAACAGCTACCAGCTCAGTGCCAGCAATGCCTACGGCAGTGGGTATCTGAGTCATATGGGGGATCAGGCCGACATCGATATCAGCGCCAGTACGCAAGAGGGTGGCTACAGCAGTCTGGGTGTGTCTGCCCGTGGTGGTGGCACGCTCACGGCCCACGGTGCGGCTCTGCACCGTACCACCAGCACCGGCGGCACGCGCCTGATGATCGATACCGGTGGGGTGCCCGATGTACCTGTTCGCGGTTACGGCTCACCGACTCGCAGTAACGTCTTTGGCAAGGCTGTCATCTCCGACATCAGCAGCTACCAGCGTACGGTGGCCAGCGTTGATCTGGAGCGCTTGCCGAGCAATGTCGAAGCGACTGAGTCGGTCACCCAGTTAACGCTCACCGAAGGAGCGATTGGTTACCGCACGCTGGATGTGATTGCCGGCGAAAAAGCCATGGCCATTCTGCGCCTGCCGGATGGCAGTTCACCGCCCTTCGGCGCGACGGTGAAGAACATGAAGCAACAGGACACCGGGATTGTGAATGACAGCGGCAGTGTCTACCTGAGTGGCTTGCGGGCTGGCGAGCAGATGGTCGTCAGTTGGGGCGGCGACGAACAATGCGTCCTTACGCTTCCCGCCATCCTGCCCGTTGATGGTTTGACGGACACCTTGCAACTGGGCTGCCACAGGATCGCCGCAACCCCATCTTTGCCCGGGCCAGCCACGCTGACCGGGGAACTTATCGATACGGAGAACACAGCCTCATGATGCTTGATATGCGCCTCACCCCTCCGGCTTTCGTGCTCCTGGCTCTGGGTTTGAGCCAGAGCGCCGGCGCCGCCGTCGGCCTGGACCGTACCCGCGTTATTTTTGATGGCGGCAAAGATGCCACCAGCGTGAGCATTACCAACAACAATACCCAGCTGCCGTATCTGGCCCAAGGCTGGATTGAGGATGAGGCGGGTAAAAAAATCACCTCGCCCTTGATCGTGCTCCCGCCGGTTCAACGCTTGGAGCCTGGTAAACAAAGCCAGGTGAAAGTTCAGGCTTTACCGGCAGCCAAGTCGTTACCGCAGGATCGGGAGACGGTCTACTACTTCAACTTGAGGGAAATCCCGCCGCGCAGCGATAAATCCAACACCCTGCAAATTGCATTGCAGACCCGCATCAAGTTGTTCTATCGACCACAAGCTATTACGCCAAGCCAGCAAGACCTGTCCAACCCCTGGCAGCAGAAACTGACCCTGACCCGCGAAGGCGATCAATACCGGGTTAACAACCCGACGCCTTATTACGTGACCCTGGTGGATGCGCGCAGCAGCAAGGACGGCAAAACCGCGCCGGGCTTCGCGCCGCTGATGATCCCGCCCAAAGACGCATTGACCTTGGGCCCCACGGCCAGCGCACTGGGTACGGCCCCTTACCTGGCCTATGTGAATGATTACGGCGGCCGTCCGCTTCTGGCCTTCACCTGCAATGGCAACACGTGCCAGGTGAACACGCAGGCCGCATTGCCGAAAGAGTAATGCGGCTGGAGAACGTCATGAAATCGAACAATGTGAAGGTCTTGGGCAGCTTGTTGTGGATCCTGGCGATGGGCGTACACGCCGAGGATGACGAGGATATTGAAGGTATGAGCGGGATGCTGAATGTGCTCGGGTCCATGCATGAATCGCCTTGCAGCCTGGAGATGGCGTCACTGCATCAAACGGTTGAGCTGGACGCCGTGTCGAGCAGCCAGCTGCAGCGGCCCGGTGACCAGGCGACTGCAAAGGCTTTTCAACTGCGCTTTACCGATTGCCAGCGCACCGCCGGCCGCGTGCGCAGTGAACGCACCGGCAACCTGGTATGGAGTGCCTACCAACCCGTGCTGTCGGTGGCGTTTTCTGCGCCTGCCGATCCCGATGATCCACGGCTGGTCAAAGTGCAAGGCATCACCGGGATGGGCCTGCAATTGACCGACGCCCTGGGCCGGGACGTCCAGTTGGGTTCAAGGGGCGAAGCTTTGTTTCTGCCCGTGGGACGCAACATTCAGACCTGGCACGTACGGCCCACACGCACCGCTGCGCCACTGACCAGTGGAGCATTCAGGGCCGTGGTGGATTTCAGGCTCAACTATGAGTAAGGGCAGAGCGATGGATAGACCAATCAGCCCACGGGCCATTCTGATCGCTGTTTGCCTGATAGGGGCCGTCAGCCAGAGTGTGCAGGCACAGACCAATTTGACGATTCGCGCGGTCATCATTGCCCCTCCGCCGTGTGTCATTAACAGTGGCAATACGCTGGACGTGCCGTTTGGCAATGACTTGC
Organism: Pseudomonas sp. W22_MBD1_FP4; assembly: GCF_052113765.1. Classification (NCBI taxonomy): domain Bacteria; kingdom Pseudomonadati; phylum Pseudomonadota; class Gammaproteobacteria; order Pseudomonadales; family Pseudomonadaceae; genus Pseudomonas; species Pseudomonas sp. W22_MBD1_FP4. The sequence goes on from NZ_JBGQOI010000002.1 coordinate 407,664, forward strand.
AGACGTCACGGGTGGACGGGGTGAATTATCGTCGCGATGTGCCGTACACCGTCACCTGCAGCGCTCCCCACAGCAATGCGTTGACCCTGGCGCTCAACGGCACAGGCGCCTCGTTTGACAGCCGCGTGCTCTCTACGCGCAAGGCGGACCTTGGGGTCAAGCTGTTCGTGAACGGCGCTGACTGGCCGCTCAACACCCGGGTGAACTTTACCTATCCCAATTTCCCGGTGGTGCAGGCGGTGCCCGTCAAACGCGCGGGCAGCCAACTGAGCGGCGGGGCGTTCGATGCCGCTGCGACCCTTGTGGTCGATTACCAATGACGGCGACCTATATGAGGAACGACCAATGAAGGTTTGGCCACAGCGAGCATTGCTCGCGCTGTGCTCCATCGGCCTGTGCAATGTTGCATCGGCCAACCTGACGTTCAGCGGTACGTTGAACGAGCCGCCACCCTGCACGATTGAAGGTGGCAAGACCATTGAAGTCGACTTTGGCGACGTCGGGGTCAAGCGCATTGATGGTGTGAAATACCGAAAAGGTATCGGTTATGCGATTAATTGCGGCACCGACACGTTGCCGTGGGCGTTGAAGTTGAGTGTCAACGGCACCCCCACCGCGTTTGATGGCTCTGCCGTGCAGACCAGCGTTCCGGCGCTGGGTATTCGGGTTTTTCAGAACAGCCTGCCATTGCCCCTCAATACGCCAATGGACATCACCCTGTCGTCACCGCCGACATTGGAGGTCGTTCCGGTGCAACAGCCCGGGGCAGTCCTGACGCCGGCCCGGTTTACGGCGGTGGCCACGTTGTTGGCCGAATACCAGTAGGAGCTGAGTCGATGCGATATGAAATTGTGCATAAGGGTGCGTTGGCAGTGCTGCTCGTCTTCGGCCTGACCCCCTTGGGGTATGCGGCGGACAACCTGAGCTTCAAGGGCAACCTGGTTGAAGAGGCCTGCACACTGCGCCCCGGTGACGAGGCCGTAACTCTGGAATTGTGGGACCTGACCAGCAAATACCTCTATCTCAACACGCGATCCGTGGGCAAACGTTTCAGGCTGCACCTGGAGGATTGTGACACCACGATCGGCGACTCGGTGACCATCATGTTCGGCGGCACGGAAAACACCGCGCTGCCTGGTTTGCTCGCGCTTGATGGCGGCAGTGGTGCCTCGGGGATCGGGGTGGGCATGGAAACGCTGAGTGACAAGCCCTTGCCCTTGAATGCCGTCAGCGACAGGCAACTGCTGAGCGATGGCAGCAATGTCATTGAGCTCAAGGCCTACGTACAGGGCGAGCCGAATGCGATCAGGGATCAAACCATCGGGCACGGCGCGTACACGGTGACCTCCACTTTTACATTGGACTATCCGTAATCGTTCACAGCTGAAAGTGGCCTTGGCTAACCTCCAGCGCCTCCGGGGGGCTGCAAGGCACGGCGTGACGTGCGATGGGTATTCGGATTTTTCACGACAGCTTGCCAGTGCCCCTCATTACGTCAGTGGACATCACCTTTTCGTCACTGCCGACATTGAAGGTGGTGGCAGTGCACATAAAAAGCCTCAGGCGAACCTCAACGCTCTCTCGGGCGGCTTTGACGCACACGGTGAAAGCGCGTTGGGTCACGCGGGGAGACAGGCAAAGAGAGATTAGAAATGAAACGATTATTTGGAACCACGGTGCTTCTCGTCTTGATTGGCGTGACTACAAACTTGCGCGCTGCTGAGTGCCGGGTAGACGGTGGGGCGTGGATAGGCGGAAACCCTAACCTGCAGGTTCCCGTCAGGGTTCAGGCGGATGCTGATAAGACACGTATCATGCTTGAGGGCGCGAATCTGGAGTGCAGGTTTAAACCCTTCCCGGGCTTTCCTCCCTCGAGAGAGGACTACTGGCGAACCTCGACCAGTGTCGGTTCGGCCTGGACTCCAGGCCCAAAGTTTGCCGCCCAAATCACCGGCCTTCGTATAAATGGAGCGTTTTACAACAATCCCGTTCCCAACGGCATTTATATCGCCACGATGCCCAATAACCTCATCGGTTATCCCATCAATGTGACCCCTTACATCATGCTGCGTAACAATCCCAGCAACCCCATCGACATTCGCGTAGGGGACGCCCTCGGCGTGCTGCGTCTGCAGCAGACAAACAATTACGACACATCCTCGGCGAGTCTGACGGTCACTTATTACGCCGCCAACAATTTCACCATCTCGCCCTCAACCTGCACGATCAACAATAACAACCCGATCGAAATCAACTTCGGCGACGTCCACCAACGGGCAATCGGCACCGATCCGCTGTCAACGTCCGTGGTCAGTAACCGCAGACTCACTTACTCCTGCCCGGACGGAGGAATCAACACACCGATCACCATTACTTATAAAGGCACGCGCTCCTCGTTCGACTCGCGGCTGTTGCTCATGAGCAATGCCGACGTGGGCACGGCGCTCGTGCGCGGCGGGGCTGCGGTAGCCGTTAACGGTTCATTCCTCACCCGAATCACCAACAGTGTGGGCGGAGACGATGTGACGTTTTCGCTGGTGCGGCGAACCGGCTCACTGCCGACTCCGGGGGCTATCAGCGGCAGCGGTGTACTGGTGATGGGGGTGCCATGACTTGGTCTGCGGCAGATGAATGATCGATACCCAAAACACACCGCATCGCCCTAGAATGCCAGCTCCTCCACCTCTGGTTTTTTGGGGCACTCATGCACATCTCTTCCGGCCGCTGGGTCTATGGCTTTGGCTTGACCCTGCTGACCGCGTTCCTCTGGGGCATTCTGCCGATCAAACTCAAGCAAGTGCTGCAGGTGATGGACCCGATCACCGTCACCTGGTTTCGCCTGACCGTGGCCGGCGGTTGTCTGTTCGTCTACCTTGCGGCCACCAAGCGTTTGCCCAGCCGCAAAGTGCTCGGCCCCAAGGGCGGTTGGCTGGTGGCGATGGCGGTATGCGGCCTGGTGGGCAACTACGTGTTGTACCTGGTGGGCCTGAAATCGCTCAGCCCCGGCACCGCACAGTTGGTCGTGCAGATGGGGCCGATCTTTTTGATGATCGCCAGCGTGTTTGTGTTCAAGGAGCGTTTCAGCCGCGGGCAAGTGGTGGGATTGGTCGTCTTGATCGCAGGCTTCGGCCTGTTCTTCAACCAGCGCCTGGAGGAATTGCTGACGTCCCTCGGCACTTACACCGCCGGGGTGCTGACGATCCTGCTCGCCACCTCGATCTGGGTGTTCTATGCCCTGGGTCAGAAGCAATTGTTGACCGTGTGGAATTCGCTGCAAGTCATGATGGTGATCTACCTCACCTGCGCTTTGTTGCTCACGCCCTGGGCCCATCCGTTGGAAGCGCTGCAACTGAGCCCGCTGCAAGGCTGGCTGCTGTTGGCGTGCTGCATGAATACGCTGGTGGCCTACGGCGCGTTTGCCGAAGCCCTGGCCCATTGGGAAGCCTCGCGGGTGAGTGCGACCCTGGCGCTCACGCCGCTGGTGACCTTTGTGGCGGTCGCCTTGGCGGCCTGGCTATGGCCGGACTACGTGCAGGCCGAAGAGATCAACGCCCTGGGCTATGCCGGGGCGCTGGTGGTGGTGCTGGGGTCGGCGACTGTCGCGCTGGCGCCGTCGTTGCTCGCCGGGCTCAAGGCCCGGCGGCTGCGTTTGGCGTCTTAATGCCCGGCTTCGAGCATATTTTCCGGGCGTACCCACTGGTCGAACTCTTCGTCAGTGAGGTAGCCCAACTCCAGCGCGGCTTCCCGTAGCGTCAGCCCCTCGGCGTAGGCTTTCTTGGCGATCTCTGCTGATTTGTCGTAGCCGATATGCGGGTTGAGCGCCGTCACCAGCATCAGTCCACGCTCCAGGTGTTCGGCCATTTTCTCGGCGTCGGGCTCCAGGCCGGCAATGCAATGCTCCTGAAAGTTATTGCAGCCATCGGCGAGCAGGCGGATCGACTCCAGCAGGTTGTGGATGATCACCGGCTTGTACACGTTCAACTGCAAGTGTCCCTGGCTCGCGGCCATGCCGATGGTCACGTCGTTGCCCAGTACCTGGCAGGCGAGCATCGACAGCGCTTCGCACTGCGTCGGGTTGACCTTGCCCGGCATGATCGAACTGCCCGGCTCGTTGGCCGGCAGCTTCACTTCCGCAAGCCCCGCGCGCGGTCCGGAACCGAGCAGGCGCAGGTCGTTTGCGATTTTCATCAGGGCGACGGCCAGGGTTTTCAGGGCGCCGTGCAACGTCACTAGCGGCTCATGGCCGGAGAGGGCGGCGAATTTGTTCGGTGCGGTGACGAACGGCAGCCCCGAGAGCGCTGCCAACTCGGCTGCAATGGCCTCGCCAAAACCATGGGGCGAATTGAGCCCGGTGCCCACGGCCGTGCCGCCCTGGGCCAGTTCACACACTTGGGGCAGGGCACTGCGGATGGCGCGTTCGGCGTAGTCGAGTTGGGCGATAAACGCCGAGAGTTCCTGGCCGAACGTGATCGGCGTGGCGTCCATCATGTGCGTGCGGCCGGTCTTGACCAGCTTCATATGCCGCGCGGCCTGCTCGGCCAGACCGCCGGAAAGCGTAGCGATCGCCGGTAACAAACGTTGATGGACGGCCTGCACCGCCGCAATGCTCATGGCCGTCGGGAAGCAATCATTGGAGCTCTGGGAGCGGTTCACATGGTCGTTCGGGTGTACCGGGCTCTTGCCGCCGCGTTGATTGCCTGCCAGTTCGTTGGCACGGCCGGCGATCACCTCATTGGCGTTCATGTTGCTCTGGGTGCCGCTGCCGGTCTGCCACACCACTAATGGGAATTGGTCGTCATGGTTGCCGGCGAGGACTTCATCGGCGGCCTGTTCGATCAGGCGGGCGATGTCGGCGGGCAGGTCGCCGTTGCGGTCGTTGACCCGGGCGGCTGCCTTTTTGATCAGGGTCAGGGCGTGCAATACCGGCAAGGGCATGCGCTGGTCGCCGATGGCGAAATTCACCAGCGAGCGTTGGGTCTGGGCGCCCCAGTAAGCGTCATCCGGGACATGCACTTCTCCCAGGCTGTCGGTTTCGATACGGCTCATCGGGCACACTCCTTAGGTTCGTTTGCGCAGTTTAGGCCGTGATTGACCTAGTGGGTTCCCTAAAAGACTTTTCATCGGGCAATCCGCGCCCGGCAAGGCCTGGGGTTGAGCCGCGAGGTTTTTTAGGCGCAGAATGGGCGCCCTTGGGGTCTTACCTCGCCAGCTAGAAAGGAAACTCGATGACTCGTCTTCGTGCCATCTGTACCGCGGTTGCTCTGGTTTGCGCCAGCGGCCAGGTTTTTGCCGATACCGCCAGCCACAACGCCAGTGCCGAAGCCTTCCTTACCCTGGCCCATGCCGACAAGCTGGGTACCCCGGTGTACATGCAAGTGCAGCAAATGTTCGCCCAGCGTTTCGAGCAGACTAAGGCGCCTGCCGCCAAGCAGTCCGTACTGGACAGCTACCAGGCCAAGGCCAACGCCGCCCTGGACCAAGCTATCGGCTGGCCGAAGCTGAAGCCGGACATGGTCAAGCTCTACACCACCAATTTCAGCGAATCCGAGCTCAAGGACCTGGTAGCGTTCTACCAGTCGCCACTGGGCAAGAAAGTCCTGGAAAAAATGCCGCAACTGACCCAGCAATCGGCCCAGATGACTCAGGCCAAGCTGGAAAGCGCCGTTCCGGTGGTCAACAAGCTGTTGGAAGACATGACCAACGAGCTGACGCCTAAAGCCGCTCCGGCCAAGAAGAAGTAAGCAGGAATGATCATGCAACAGCGTATCGAAACGGCGCTCGCCGCCCTGGACCCGCAACACTTGAGCGTGCTGGATGAAAGCCATATGCACAGCCGTGGGTTGCAGACCCACTTCAAGGCCGTGCTGGTCAGTCAGCAGTTCGAAGGGCTCAATCGCGTCAAGCGCCACCAGAAGGTCTACGCCACCCTGGGTGACCTGATGAGCGAGTTTCATGCGCTGGCGCTGCATACCTACACGCCTGAAGAATGGGCGACAATCGACGCAGCCCCGGCCTCGCCGACCTGCGCCGGCGGACATTGACGGGTTATCCCTGATAGAATCCGCAACGCGCCGCTTAGCCGGCGCGTTTTTTTTGCATCCGGTTCACCCTTTACGAGGGTAGCCACCTGGAGAGAACACCCATGACTCAACCGATTGTCGTGGCGGCACTGTATAAGTTCGTCACCCTCGAAGATTACGTCGCTCTGCGCGAGCCCTTGCTGCAGGCGATGGTCGACAACGGCATCAAAGGCACCTTGCTGATCGCCGAAGAAGGCATCAACGGCACCGTTTCCGGTAGCCGCGAAGGCATTGATGGCCTGATGGCTTGGCTGAAGAACGACCCACGCATGGACGACATCGATCACAAAGAGTCGTACTGCGAGGACCAGCCGTTCTACCGCACCAAGGTCAAGCTCAAGAAAGAGATCGTGACCCTGGGCGTAGAAGGCGTCGACCCGAACAAGAAGGTCGGCACCTACGTCGACCCGAAAGACTGGAATGCCCTGATCAGCGACCCGGAAGTGCTGCTGATCGACACTCGTAACGATTACGAAGTGTCCATTGGCACCTTTGAAGGCGCAATCGACCCGAAAACCACCAGCTTTCGCGAATTTCCCGACTATATCAAAGCCAACTTCGACCCGGCCAAGCACAAGAAAGTCGCCATGTTCTGCACCGGCGGCATTCGGTGCGAGAAAGCGTCGAGCTACATGCTCAGCGAAGGTTATGGCGAGGTTTACCACCTCAAGGGCGGCATCCTGAAGTACCTCGAAGAGGTGCCTCAGGCAGAAACCAAGTGGCAGGGCGACTGCTTTGTTTTCGATAATCGCGTGACCGTTCGCCACGACTTGAGCGAAGGCGACTACGATCAATGTCATGCCTGCCGCACACCTGTGAGCGTCGAAGACCGCGCCTCCGAGCACTACGTGGCCGGCATCAGCTGCCCTCATTGCTGGGATAAGCTGCCGGAGAAAACCCGCCGCAGCGCGATCGACCGGCAAAAGCAGATTGAACTGGCCAAGGCCCGCAATATGCCGCACCCGATTGGCTTCAACTACAAGCAAACCCCTTCCGAGGCCTGACCTATGTCCGCGCGCCTGCTCTATGTAATGGATCCGATGTGTTCCTGGTGCTGGGGCTTTGCCCCGGTGGCGCAGGCGCTGGTTGAGCAGGCCCAAGCGGCCGGTGTGGACGTGCACCTGGTGGTGGGCGGCTTGCGCACCGGCAGTGGCGCGGCGCTGGAGCCGACGACCCGACGCTACATCCTCGAACACTGGCAGGCCGTCACTGACGCCACGGGCCAGCCGTTCAAGCGCGAAGGCGCGCTGCCCGATGGTTTTGTGTATGACACCGAGCCGGCCTGCCGCGCCATCATCACCGCCCGTAGCCTGGCGCCGGATTGTGCCTGGAAACTGCTGGGCCTGATCCAACGTGCGTTTTATGTGGAGGGCCGCGACGTGACCCTCGCCAGCGTGCTGGTGGAACTGGCCGAGCAGTCGGGCATCCCGCGTATCGAGTTTGCCGGTGCGTTTGACCGCGCCGAGCAGCACGCGGCCACGGCGGCGGACTTTACATGGGTGCAGGACCTGGGTATCGCCGGTTTCCCGACGTTGTTGGCCGAGCGCAATGGTCAACTGGCATTGCTCACCAACGGCTATCAGCCGCTGACGGAACTGTCGCCATTGCTCGCCCGATGGCTGGAGCGAGCAACCTGTGCAGGATGAGCCTAAACGCATTGACCGTCTGACCTGGGCGGAAATTCGCCGCCTGGCCTTGCGTCACAAGAAATCCCTGTGGATCGCCAATGGCGTTGCCGTGCTGGCGACCTTGTGCAGTGTGCCCATCCCCTTGCTGTTGCCGTTGCTGGTGGACGAAGTGCTGCTGGGCCATGGTGATGCCGCGCTCAAGGTGATGAATCACGCACTGCCCCTGGGTTGGCAGAAGGCCGCCGGTTATATCGGCCTGATGCTGGTGGTCACCCTGGCCCTGCGTTGCGGCGCACTGGTGTTCAACGTGGTACAGGCGCGGCTGTTTGCGCGGTTGGCCAAGGACATTGTGTACCGCATTCGCGTGCGTCTGATCGAGCGGCTCAAGCGCATCTCCCTGGGCGAATACGAAAGCCTGGGCAGCGGCACGGTCACCACTCACCTGGTCACCGATCTGGATACCCTGGATAAATTCGTCGGCGAAACCCTCAGCCGCTTTCTGGTGGCGATGCTGACGCTGATCGGCACGTCGGCGATCCTGGTATGGATGCACTGGCAACTGGCGTTGCTGATCCTGCTGTTCAACCCGTTGGTGATCTACGCCACGGTACAGTTGGGCAAGCGCGTCAAACACCTCAAGAAGTTGGAAAACGACAGCACCTCACGCTTCACCCAAGCCCTGACTGAAACCCTCGACGCCATCCAGGAAGTCCGCGCCGGCAACCGCCAGGGCTTTTTCCTCGGGCGCCTGGGCCAGCGCGCCCAGGAAGTGCGTGACTACGCGATTCATTCCCAGTGGAAAACCGACGCGTCCAGCCGCGCCAGCGGGTTGCTGTTCCAGTTCGGCATCGACATCTTCCGCGCAGCGGCAATGCTCACCGTGCTGTTTTCCGACCTGTCCATCGGCCAGATGCTCGCGGTGTTCAGCTACCTGTGGTTCATGATCGGCCCGGTTGAACAATTATTGAATCTGCAATACGCCTATTACGCGGCGGGTGGGGCGCTGACGCGCATCAATGAGCTGCTGGCGCGTGCCGACGAGCCGCAATACACCGGTGGTGATGACCCGTTTACCGGGCGTGAAACCGTCGGCATCGAAGTGCGCGGCCTGGATTTCGGTTATGGCGATGATCTGGTGCTCGATCAACTGAACCTGCAAATTGCTCCCGGCGAAAAAGTCGCGATTGTCGGCGCCAGCGGTGGCGGTAAAAGCACCCTGGTGCAACTGCTGCTCGGCCTGTACACGCCGCAGGCGGGCACTATCCGATTTGGCGGTGCAACCCAGCAGGAGATCGGCCTCGAGACTATCCGCGAGCACGTCGCGGTGGTGCTGCAGCACCCGGCGCTGTTCAACGATACCGTGCGTGCCAACCTGACCATGGGCCGCGAGCGCAGTGACCAGGCCTGCTGGCAGGCCCTTGAAATTGCCCAGTTGGAGGCTACGGTTAAAGCGTTGCCCCAGGGTCTGGACAGCGTAGTGGGGCGTTCCGGGGTGCGTTTTTCCGGTGGCCAGCGTCAGCGCCTGGCGATTGCGCGCATGGTGTTGGCCGAACCCAAAGTGGTGATACTCGACGAAGCGACCTCCGCCCTGGATGCCGCCACTGAATACAACCTGCATCAGGCGCTGGCGCGGTTCCTCAGCGGGCGTACTACACTGATCATCGCGCACCGTCTGTCGGCGGTAAAACAAGCCGATCGAGTCTTAGTGTTTGACGGTGGTCATATCGCTGAGGATGGCGACCATCAGCAGTTGATTGCCGATGGTGGTTTGTACGCAAAACTGTATGGGCATTTGCAACAAGTACGTTGATTTAGCCTAGGCTGTGCTATCCGAATGAGTGTTTTGCGTGCGTATCCAGCAGTGCATATGCAAGGGAATTCATGAAGCAAAAGCGGACTCTAGGAACGCCTAGGCTGTTGGGCATTGTCTGGCCCTTTATCGCCGTCGTGCTGTTCCAGGCATTATTGGGCTGCGTCAGTCTCTACATGCTCTCAGCGGTACGAGGCTATGTGGGCGGCGAGAGCTTATGGTCCAAGGGCCAGAAGGACGCCATCTATTATCTGACGCTCTATGCCGACAACCGCGACCAAGCCACCTACCTCAAATACCAGCAAGCCATCGCCGTGCCTCAGGGCGGGCACGAACTGCGCATTGCCCTGGACCGCCCCACGCCAGACTTGGAGGCCGCACGTCTGGGCATTCTCAAGGGCGGCAACCACCCGGATGACGTCAACAGCCTGATCTGGCTGTACCTCAACTTCCGACATTTCAGCTACCTGGAAAAAGCCATCGAACTGTGGACAGTAGGGGATGGCTACCTGGTTCAACTGGATGAGCTGGCCCGCGAGATGCACAGCGCAATCAGGGCCGATCAAGTCAACCCTAACGATGTGCGGCAGTGGAAGGCCCATATCACGGCCATCAACGAAGGCGTGACGCCGGCTGCCAAGGCCTTCAGCGATGCTCTGGGCGAAGGCTCGCGCATGATTCTGCGGTTGCTGCTGATCACCAACCTGGCAACCGCCCTGGGCCTGATCGTGCTGGCGCTGTTGCGTACCCATAAGCTGCTGACGCAGCGTCATGCCTTCGCCGATGCCTTGCAGGCCGAGAAGGAGCGGGCGCAGATCACCCTGGAGTCAATTGGCGACGGGGTGATTACCACCGATGTAGACGGTGCAATCACCTATATGAACCCCGCCGCCGAGGCCATGACCCACTGGAACTCTGCCCAGGCTCAGGGCCTGCCCCTGGCGGCGCTGTTCAACCTGCTGGATGACGACGCCCAACCCGATGGATTTACCCTGATCGAGCACATCGTCAAGGGGCAGTTTAAGGGGGGCAGCGAGCATTCAAAAACCATCCAGCGCCTGGACGGCAGTACGGTATCCGTCACCCTGGTGGGCGCACCGATCAGAAGCGCCGGCAAAATCAGCGGTGCGGTGCTGGTGCTGCACGATATGACCCAGGAGCGCCAATACATTGCCAACCTGTCGTGGCAGGCCACGCATGACGCCTTGACCGGCCTGGCCAACCGCCGCGAATTTGAATACCGGCTGGAACAGGTCCTGCACATGGCGCAGCAACCTGAGGGCGGGCGGCATGCGTTGATGTTCCTCGACCTCGACCAGTTCAAGCTGGTCAACGACACCTGCGGCCATGCGGCGGGTGATGAGTTGCTGCGGCATATCTGCGCACTGCTGCAATCGGACCTGCGTGAGGGCGACACCCTGGCGCGCCTGGGCGGCGACGAATTCGGCATCCTGCTGGAGAATTGCCCGGCGGCTGCGGCGGAAAAAATCGCCGAGAGCCTGCGCCACACGGTGCAGAGCCTGCATTTTGTGTGGAAGGGCCGGCCGTTCATGACCTCCGTGAGCATCGGCCTGGTGCATATCTCGCAAACCCCGACCACCTTGGAGACTTCGTTGCGCGCCGCCGATATGGCCTGCTACATGGCCAAGGAAAAAGGCCGCAACCGCGTGCAGGTTTACCACGCTGACGACTCGGAGCTGTCCGTGCGTTTTGGCGAGATGGCCTGGGTGCAGCGCCTGCACATGGCACTGGAGGAGAACCGGTTTTGCCTGTACGCCCAGGAAATCTCACCGCTGGGAAATACCGATGCTGGCAACGGGCATATCGAAATCCTGCTTCGCCTGCATGATGAGGCGGGTCGGACCATCCTCCCCGACAGCTTTATCCCTGCCGCCGAGCGTTACGGTTTGATGACGTCCCTCGACCGTTGGGTGGTCGAGAACGTGTTCAAGATCATCGCCCGTTGCATGCACGAGCGTCCGGGCCGGCCTATGGCCATGTGTGCGATAAATCTGTCAGGAATCACCATTGGCGATGATGATTTTCTCGGGTTTTTACATGAGAAATTCGGCACTTACGGCATCCCGCCAGAAATGATTTGTTTTGAAATAACTGAAACCAGCGCAATAGCAAATTTAGGCAGTGCCATTCGCTTTATTAATGAACTCAAGGCCTTAGGTTGCCATTTCTCCCTGGATGACTTTTGCGCCGGGATGTCCTCGTTCGCGTATCTGAAACATTTACCTGTAGACTTCCTGAAGATCGATGGAAGTTTCGTAAAGGATATGCTGGACGACCCGATTAACCGCGCAATGGTCGAAGTGATCAATCACATCGGCCACGTCATGGGTAAGCGCACAATTGCCGAGTTTGTTGAAACACCGCACATCGAACAGGCGTTACTCGATATTGGTGTGGATTACGCTCAGGGCTACCTGATTGAACGACCGCAATTGTTTACCTTTGATAGTTTGCAGTGTCGACCTGTGCGGCCGCAGCCTCTGTTATTGAAGGCGCCCGGCACATTCCGCTGAAACATTTGCTGGTCTGTAAATCACACTTAAAAAGGAGCCTTAACAGTGATCGACACCTTCAACAGAACCGGCCCGCTTATGGAAGCCTCAAGCTACCCCGTCTGGGCTCAGCAATTGATCCAGGACTGTAGTGAGAGCAAGCGCCGAGTTGTCGAGCACGAACTGTACCAACGCATGCGTGACAACACGCTCAGCGCCAAGACCATGCGTCACTACCTCATTGGTGGCTGGCCTGTGGTGGAACAGTTTGCCTTGTACATGGCACAGAACCTCACCAAGACCAAATTCGCGCGCCATCCAGGAGAGGACATGGCGCGACGTTGGCTGATGCGCAATATCCGCGTGGAGCTGAACCACGCCGACTATTGGGTGCATTGGGCCCGCGCCCACGGAGTCAGCCTCGAAGAGCTGCAGGCCCAGAGTGTACCGCCGGAGCTGCATGCGCTGAGTCATTGGTGCTGGCACACCAGCTCATCCGATTCGTTGATCGTGGCCGTGGCTGCGACTAACTATGCCATCGAGGGGGCGACTGGGGAGTGGTCGGCCGTGGTCTGTTCCACCGGCGTGTACGCGGCGGCTTTCCCCGAGGAAGACCGCAAGCGTGCGATGAAGTGGCTGAAGATGCACGCCCAGTACGACGACGCTCACCCTTGGGAAGCCCTGGAAATCATCTGCACCCTGGCCGGCATGAACCCGACCAAGGCGTTGCAGGCAGAGCTGCGCCAGGCCGTGTGCAAGAGCTATGACTACATGTACCTGTTCCTGGAAAGCTGCATGCGCTTGGAAAAAGACAAGCCAGCCACCGCCGTGCGTGAACGCCCGCTGCGCGTCGCCAGCGAAGCTTGATGTAACGCGATGGCGGGGTTCTACCCCGCCATTGCCAAGCGGTTACGGCCTTCGCGCTTGGCCACGTACAACGCGTTGTCGGCCCGGCGCAACAGGCTTTCGACCGACTCGGCGGCCAGCAAGGTCGAACAACCGAGGCTTACCGTCAATTCGATCCGCTTTCCATCCGCCCAGTAGTCCTGAGCCTGTGCTGCCTGCCGCAGCCGCTCGCCCACCATCGCCGCCGCATCCCGGCCGGTGTTGGAGAGCAGGATCAGAAACTCCTCCCCGCCAAACCGAAACACCATGTCCACGTTACGCAACTGGGCCTTGATGGCCGCTGCGACGGTGCGCAGTACGGTATCGCCGGCCGCGTGACCGTGGGTGTCGTTGATTACCTTGAAGTGGTCGATGTCCAGCATCAGCAAGGACAATGGGTGCAGGTGCCGGCGCGCCATGTCTATTTCCCGTTGCAGAGTCTGGTCCATGGCAATGCGATTGCCCGTCTCGGTCAGGGGGTCACGCAGCGCGCTACGGGTCGCGGCGCGATAGAGCAGGGCATTGCGCATCGGGTAGAGCAGGGTGGCCAGCAGTGACTCAAGCTGACCGAGTTCGTCTTCGGCGAGGCGTTGGTTGCGACGGAAGATCAGCTCACCCAAGTGTTCGCCTTCATGGCTGAGGCTGTAATTCACCGAGTGGTGGCCGCGCTGGCCGAACTCCAGCCGCAGATCACTGGCCTGATGGCGATAGTGCAGGGCATCAAGGGGCACCAAGCGCTGGATCTCACGGAAGAACAACCCGAGGATGCGATCCGGCTCCAGGCTGGTCTGCAATTGCATTCCCAGTTGCTGGCGAAGTTGCGCGACGGTCGTCGGGCGGCGAGGCAGGAGCGATGGCTGGCCAAATCCCAGGCGTTGCAATTTGGCACTGTCGAAGTCAATTGCGTTGGTCTGGGTAGGTGTTTTCATAAGCGATCGGCCTCTAAGCTCTTAGCTGTCTTACAGGCTCGATGAGAGTGGCGAGTGCCAAGCGTCTAACTGTTCCTTCAGTTCCGTAAAACATTGGGAACAGTTTAGACCGCTTTGCAAAGCGTTATAACCCTTGGGTGCCCCCGCACGTCATGTCATCGCTTAGCCTGCTTGAACGTGGTTAGAGCGAGATTCATGCCATTTCGTTTACTTTAAAAATAATCCTTATGAATCAACGGTATTTTTTCACGCAGCAAAAGGCCATCGGCGCATGACGTCAGTTATTTGGCTGATTGAACCAAAGTGGTGTGGTCAATCTGGTCAATTGACGTGACGCCAGTGAGTGTCATCGCCACGCGCATTTCCTTGGCAAAGATGTCCAGCAGGTTCTCCACGCCATGCTGCCCGTCGGCGGCCAACGCGTAGGCGGTGGCACGCCCCAGCAGACAGGCCTTGGCACCCAGGGCCAGCATGCGCACCACGTCGAGCCCGGAGCGGATGCCGGAGTCCACCAGCACCGTCAGCTCATCGCCCACGGCTTCGGCAATCGGTGGCAACGCTTTGGCGGTGGACAACACGCCGTCCAACTGGCGGCCGCCATGGTTGGAGACCACGATGGCATCGGCGCCAAAACTCACGGCGTCCTTAGCGTCCTGGGGGTCGAGGATGCCCTTGATGATCATCGGGCCTTTCCAGAACTCGCGGATCCACTCCAGGTCTTTCCAACTGATGGACGGGTCGAAATTGTTCGCCAGCCAGCCGATGTAGTCTTCCAGGTGGGTAGGCTTGCCGAGGTATTTGGAGATATTGCCCAGGTCGTGTGGACGGCCCATCAAACCCACGTCGAAGGCCCATTGCGGCTTTGTGACCGCCTGCAGCATGCGCCGTTGCGCCGCAAACGGCCCGGACATGCCCGAGTGGGCATCACGGTAGCGTGCGCCCGGCGTGGGCATGTCGACGGTGAACACCAGCGTGGTGACGCCGGCCGCCTGGGCGCGCTCCAGCGCATTACGCATAAATCCGCGGTCCTTGAGCACGTAGAGCTGGAACCAGATCGACTGCGAGCTCTGGGAGGCCACTTCTTCGATCGGGCACACCGACACCGTCGACAAACAGAACGGAATACCCTTGTTGGCCGCCGCCTTCGCCGCCTGCACTTCGCCGCGCCGCGCGTACATGCCGGTCAGGCCCACGGGGCTGAGGATCACCGGCATGTCCAGTTCCTGGCCGAATAGCGTGGTCTTGAGGCTCAGGTTGTCGACATTGCGCAGGATGCGCTGGCGCAGGCTGATCTCGGCCAGGTCCGAACTGTTCGCGCGCATCGTGTGCTCGGCGTAGGCGCCGCCGTCGATGTAGTCGAACAGGAAGCGCGGGAGCTTGCGCTTGGCGGCAGCGCGGTAGTCAGAGGCGGACGAAATGATCATGCACGGAATCTCGGCAAGGCAAGGTGCCTCCAAGATAGGCAAACTTCTGTCATGATAAAAACAACTTTTATCGCTAGTAGTCAGTCGAAAAAGGAATACTGATGAACCTGAGAACACTGCGTGCCTTTGTCGAAGTGGTTCGCCAAGGCGGTTTCTCTCAAGCCGCTGAAGTGGTGTCCCTGACCCAGTCGAGTGTGAGCAAGGCGATCAAAACCCTGGAGGACGAACTGGGCATGCCACTGCTCAACCGCCTTGGCCATCGCAATCAACTCACCGCCGCTGGCGAAATCGCCTACAGCCGCGCCCTGGTTTTGCTGGCCGAACACAACGATCTGGTCGCTGAGATCAATGACTTGCGTGGTCTCAAACGCGGTGTATTGCGCATCGGCCTGCCGCCGGTGGGCTGTGGCGTGTTGTTTGCGACGATGTTTGCCACCTATCGCACACGCTACCCCGATATCGACATCGAACTGACCGAGTACGGCAGCAAACGACTGCGTGAATGCCTGGAAGCAGGTGAGGTCGACCTGGCGGCCCTCTTGCTGCCCATAGACGAAGGTTTCGACTACCAACCCGTGCGTAACGAACCGCTGATGGCCGTCCTGCCGATCAGCCACCCCCTGGCCCAGCGCAAACGAATCGACTTCACCGACCTGGCAGATTCGCCATTTATCCTGTTCGAAGCCGGCTTCGCCCTCAACGCCAAAATCCTCGCCGCGTGCGAGCGCAAAGGCGTGCAACCGCGTGTGGCAGCGCGCAGCGGCCAGATCGACTTTATCGTCGACTTAGTATCCGCCGGCCTCGGCGCGGCCTTCCTGCCGCGCATGCTCGCGCACAAGCACCAACACCCCGGCATCGCCCTGATCCCCCTGGACGAACCTCATACCGACTGGCACATCGCCCTGGCTTGGCGAGCCAGCGCGCACTTGCCACCCGCCGCTCGGGCCTGGTTGGAATTGGCCAAGGAGTCACAGCTTTCAACCGGCCATCCAGATTAATCGCCCGGAATGTTATTGAAAGCTTGACTTCTCCTTTTCAATCAGTAACATACGGCGAATTCCGCGATAGCTCAGTTGGTAGAGCAAATGACTGTTAATCATTGGGTCCCTGGTTCGAGTCCAGGTCGTGGAGCCAGATAGAGAAAGCCTGCAGAGATGCAGGCTTTTTTTTTGCGTTGAATTTGGTAAGGCCCTGTGTGCCCGCCGACAAAGAAAGGCCCGCTGCGAGCAATCGCGCGGGCCTTCTGTGTTTTAACTGCCCCGTAAAGCAGGATCTCGTCGATTGTTGCGCCGTTGCACCGTGCAGGTCGCGCAATCTGTGCCTATGCTGGCTTCGTTAGTATCAAAATATTCCAAAGATCTTCTCTGCAGTGTGCGTATGGGGCCCTGAAGGCAGCTACATCGAAAGGCACAACGGAACGTGTGGGCAAAACGGCTGGTGAATAGCGCAGTGATTGAGCTTCCTTCGAATAGGGAAACAGGTCTGTGTCGGCAAAAAAAATCCTTTGTGTTATCGGGACGCGTCCCGAGGCCATCAAAATGGCCCCGGTCATTCTGGCCTTGAAAAAAGAGCGTTGGGCCGATGTGCGGGTCGTTGCCACAGCGCAGCATCGTCATTTGCTCGATCAGCTCCTGCGTTTTTTCGGGATCGAGCCCGATATTGACTTGAACATCATGCGGCCAAGTCAAACCCTCGCCACCCTGACCGCCCAGTTATTGCTCGACATGGATACGGTCCTGCTGGAACAGCAGCCCGATGTCGTGCTGGTGCAAGGCGATACCACGACGGTGATGGCCTGCGCCTTGGCATGCTTTTATCAGCGTATACCGCTGGGCCATGTTGAAGCCGGCCTGCGCACCTGGGACAAGCAATCGCCCTTTCCCGAAGAAGCCAACCGGGTCATTACCGGTGAGTTGGCGCGTTGGCACTTCGCACCGACTCAAGGTGCCCGGCAAAACCTGCTGAAAGAGGGCGTCTGCAGCACGGACATTTTTGTCACCGGCAATACCGTGATTGATGCGCTGCTCGCGACGGCCACCCTGGCTCCGCAACTGGGCCTTGAGCTTGACCCGAGCAAGCGCCTGGTGCTGGTGACGGCTCACCGTAGAGAGCATTTTGGCGAACCTTTTCGCAGCATCTGCCGAGCGTTGCGAACCCTGGCAGAGAACAACCCGCAGGTTCAGTTTCTGTATCCCGTGCATCCGAATCCGAATATCCAGGAAGTCGCCCAGGCGTCCTTGGCGGGTATTGCGAACTTCAGATTGTGCGCGCCATTGGATTACGCGGCGTTCGTGGCTGCCATGAAAGCGGCGTATTTCATCCTGACCGATTCGGGAGGCGTCCAGGAGGAAGCGCCTGCGTTGGGTAAGCCGGTGCTGGTCATGCGTGATGAAACCGAGCGGCCGGAAGCAGTGGAGCAGGGCGGGGTAAAACTGGTGGGCGCGAACTGTGAGCGCATCGTTGAAGAGGCGCAGCGCCTACTGGACGATGAGTCCGCCTATCGCGCCATGGCACGTGGTTTCTCGCCCTATGGCGATGGGCAGGCGGCCGGGCGCATTGTCAGCGTTCTGCGCGAGCACTTTTCGTGAAGCGTCTGGTCTTCCTCTCGCCGTTACCCTGGGACAGTTTCGCCCAGCGGCCGCACAAGTTTGTCGAATGGGTTCACCGCCGCACGGGCGCGCAGGTGCTGTGGGTAGACCCTTATCCCACGCGACTTCCCCGGTGGAGCGATCTCAGGCGCTCATCGGTAGCCCCAACTACGCACCAGCCTGCCGGCATGCCGTCGTGGCTTAGCGTGATCAACCCCGGCGGTTTGCCCATCGAGCCGCTGCCAGGCGTCGGTTGGGTGAATCAGTTTTTGTGGCGAAACACGCTGAAGCAGATCGATGCATTCATCCACGACGTCCCTGCATTGCTTGTCATCGGCAAGCCCTCAGCGCTTGCGCACTTGCTGTTGCGGCGGCTTCCTCATTGCGCGTCTTTGTACGACGCCATGGATGACTTCCCGGCGTTTTATACCGGCCTGTCCCAGTCTGCGTTGGCGCGCTGTGAGCGGTTGATCGCTCAACGCGTGGACGTTATTTGGGCGTCCAGTTCCGGCCTCGATGCGCAGTGGAGGCGTTATCGACGTGAGGTACAACGGGTGTTCAACGGGCTCGACCTGTCGGCGATTTCCGCCGTGCAGCCGGCCCCGGTCGCGTCGGCACGCAAAGTGTTCGGCTACGTCGGCACGATGGCGGCCTGGTTTGACTGGGACTGGGTCGCCGCGTTGGCCAAGACCCGGCCGAACGATGAAATTCGTTTGATCGGGCCGGTCTTCGGGACGTTGGGCGCTCGACTGCCGCCCAACGTGGTGGTGTTGCCCGCCTGTGACCATGGGGCCGCGCTGAGTGCTATGGCCGAGTTTGATGTGGGGTTGATTCCGTTCAAGCAGAACGCGCTGACTGCAGCCGTCGACCCTATCAAATACTACGAGTACCGAGCTTTGGCGTTGCCGGTGATCTCGACCGATTTCGGCGAGATGCATGAGCGTGGTGACCTGCCGGGGGTTTTTATCAGCCACTCGCTGACTGATCTTGCTGCGTTGGCTGAGGCCGCTTTGCAGTGTGAACGCGATACCGATGAAGCCTGTGCCTTTGCACGGCAACACTCATGGGAGGCGCGTTTTGATGCCGCCAAGCTTTATTCATAACTGTGATGTGATCGTAGTTAACTACAACGCTGGCAAGCTGATCGGCGACTGCGTCGCGTCGGCGCTGAAGGAAGGCGCCTTGCGTGTGATCGTGGTGGACAATGGTTCGAGCGATGGGAGCCTGGCGCACTTGAAGGCGTATGAGGCCGATGCCCGCGTAAGCATCATCAGGAACAACCACAACAGTGGTTTTGCCGCGACCTGCAATACCGGCGCGGGCGTTTGCGATGCGGGTACGTTGTTATTTCTGAACCCCGATTGCGTGCTGATGCCGGGGGCGCTGGGGCACATGATTGACGTGCTGCACAGCGATCCTTCCACGGGCATGGTGGGTGGGTTCCTGTGCAACCCCGACGGGTCCGAACAGCCGGGCGGACGACGGGTGTTCCCCACGCCAAGGCGTGCATTCGTACGGGCGTTTGGGTTGTCCCGCCTGGACTGGCTGTTTCCTTCTTTATGCTCGGACTTCTTGTTGCATCGCGAGCCACTGCCCGACGAACCGGTCGCCGTGGAAGCTATTTCTGGCGCCTGCATGCTGGTCAAACGTGAGGCCCTCGTCGATGTAGGCCTGTGGGACGAAGGCTATTTTCTGCACTGCGAAGACCTGGATTGGTGCATGCGTTTCCGATTGAAACAGTGGCGCGTGGTGTTCGTGCCCCAGGCGCGCGTCATGCACTGGCGGGGTGCGTGCAGCCGGAGCCGGCCATTCTTTGTCGAATGGCACAAACACCGTGGCATGGTGCGTTTCTACGAAACGTATTTCAGGGCGCAGTATCCCAAGGTGCTGTGGTGGTGGGTGGTAATGGGAGTGTGGCTGCGCTTTGGCATGGTCTCAACCTACTATGGCGTCAAGTTGATGCTGGCTCGACTGGGCGTTGGGCGTGCCTGAGGTCACGGTGGGGGTGCTGGGGGCCAGCAGCTTGGTGGGGCGTTATGTACTGGCGTTGCTTGCGCGCGAACACTGCAAGGTCGTCGCGTTTTCCCGGCAGGAACAGCACGGTACGGAGAGTGGCACGATTCATTGGCAGCGTTTAGCCGAACTGGCGAAACCTGAGCCTGTGCAGACCATTTCGTTGTGGATCTGTGTGGCGCCGATCTGGGTGCTGCCGCAGTATTTTGCGCTACTGCAGGCCTGCGGTGCGCGCAAAGTCATCGCTCTCTCTTCCACCAGTTGCTTTACCAAAAGCCACTCCGATGACCTGCACGAGCAGCACCTGGCCAGCCAGTTGCGCGACGCCGAGGTCCGCGTTGAAGATTGGGCGCTGCATCACCAGGTCCACTGGGGCATCCTGCGGCCTACGTTGATCTACGGCGACGGGCGCGACAAAAACATCGCGGAGATTGCCCGGTTTATCCGCCGGTTCGGTTTTTTTCCGGTGTTTGGCCGTGCGATGGGGCTGCGCCAACCCGTGCACGCCGAGGATGTGGCGATGGCTTGTGTGCGTGCAGTGCATGCGCCCCACGTGTGCCGTCACGCTTATAACCTTTCAGGCGGGGAAACGCTGGCGTACCGGGACATGGTGAGCCGAGTGTTCAGCGCCCTGAACCGGCGCCCGCGTTTGCTCACGGTGCCGCTTTGGGTATTCAGGATTGCCGTGCCGCTGCTGCGCTGCCTTCCGCGCTATCGTAAGTGGTCGGCGGCGATGGCGCAGCGCATGAACCAGGATTTGGTCTTCGATCATGGGGATGCAGCGCGGGACCTTGGCTTTGTGCCCAGGACGTTTTTGCTGTCGGAACAGGAACTGCGTTAGTCACTCATGCTCATGGGGCACCCACGGGCCCCACTTCGCTTCGTAAAGCGCCTTGTTGCGTTCAAACAGCGCCAGACGCTCGCCTTGGTGCATGAGTTTGAACGACGCCGACAGGTGATGATGGATGAACACATCGCGCGCGCAGGCGCTCACCAAACCGGCTTGCTCGACCCGTCGGCAGTAGTCGTCATCCTCGAAGAATCCCCGTCCATACGCCTCATCCAGCGGGCCGATGCGTGTGTAGGTACTGCGCGGCATCATCACGCAGAAAAACGCCAGGGTCGGCAGCCGGACAACTTCGCCCAGGTGCCGGCAGGTATAGCGCCGAGCCGCCTGCGGCATGTCCACGAGGCTGGCGTAGTCAATGTCGACCTTGGCCTGATTGCCGATGTTATTGGTCACCGGGCCGATCAGGCCGAGTTCGGGGTGGCGTTGCAAATGCCGCTGCAATGTACTTGCCCACCCCGACGTCACCTGCGTGTCGTTGTTGAGCAGCGCGAGGTAATCGCCGTTGGCAACCGCTAAACCCTGATTGTTTGCGGCAGCGAAGCCACGGTTGTCGGTGTTGAGTATGAGTGTCTGCCCGCTCCCGGCAGCCCACTCGGTGAGAAATTCGGCGCTGCCATCATTGGAGGCGTTATCCACCACGATGATCTCCAGCGCGGGGGATTCGCGGTTGCGCTCCAGGCTGTCCAGGCAGGCGCGGGTCAGCGCCAGGTTGTTGTAGGTCACCACGATGACGCTGGTCCGTGGGGCGTGTTCGCTGTGTTCGGCCAGGGTTATGAGCGTATCGGCACGGTGTGCCCAGGTTTGTTGGGCGGCGAACGCCTGCCGTTGGGCAATCTGTTCAATGGTTGACGGCACCAGCGCTTGGGCAATGGCCGCAATAAACCCTGGCGTATCCCGCGCGACCTGCACTTGTTCGCCGAATTGCTGCATTTCTGGCAGATCCACCGTAACCACTGGTTTGCCGGCGCTCAGGTACTCATAGACTTTGACCGGGTTGGTGGCGAGTGTCAGCGGCGTCACCTTGAACGGCACGATGCACAGGTCGAAACCGTGCAGGTAATAGGGCAGTTCGGTATAGGGCACTTCACCGATAAATTCGACGTTCGGGCAGCCGCGCAATCGGGCACGAACCCCTACTGTATCGGCGCCGATCAGTAGCACGACATGCTGGGGAAAGGCCTTGGCGATCTGGACCACCAACGCGTGGTCGAACCAGTCGGCGATGGCGCCGTAATAACCAATCACCGAGCGTTGCAAGCGATCACGGTAGATCGACGCCGGCACGCTGGAGAACTGGCTGAAATCTGCGGCATTGCGCAGGACGGCGCTGGGCCTGTTGGCTTGGACCGGCCATTGCTGGGCCAGCCAGTCGGAGGTGAACAGTCGGATGTCGGCGTCCCGGACCAGTCGCTGCTCAAGGAGCAGGATGTCCGCTGCGTTGTCGCCGAAGCCTTGATGATGGTCCATGCAGTCGTAGATCAATCGGCTATCGGGTAACTCAGCGGCGACGTCGCACCAGAACGGGTGTTGCACCAATGAAATCACCCGTGCGCAGCCGGCCCAAAGCAGCACCTCGCCGATGCTGCTGCACAGCTGTTGAACCTGCGCGGTGCTCGGGGCCGCGGCGTAGATCAGCGGCGCGCCACGCGTGAACAAGTGGACCTGGAACAACCGGTGCTCTTGGTCCAGCGCCTCAAGCTCAAAGCCGGCGTGGCTGGCATCTATCAGTGACGTCGAAACGTAAATAACCCGCCGTCCCGTGGCGACCAGCGCGAGGGCCAGTTGTTGAGGGCGTTGGTGCCGGAAGTCCCAGTCGATAGCGCCCCAGATAATGTAGTCCGCCAGCCCGGCCTGCGGTGGCTGCGGGGCTGGCGAAGGGCTGACGAAACCCTGCCCGGGGTTCAGGGCGCTGCGCAGCGCGCGAACTGCTCTGAGCACTGCCCTTCGGTAAAAGGCCGCGAGCAGTTTTTTCATACTGGCCGGAAGCGGCAGCCGGTGGTAGGCCACGCGCCAGCGGTTCCAGCGTGAGGGACGCCGATCGGTCAGCATAGGGGCGGGCTGCCTTATCAGGACTTTCGCGGTGAGGCGGCGACGATGACGAAGTCGCTTTTCAGCGTGCCGGATTCGATCAAGCCGTCTTCGATGTCGAACAACATTTGCAGCACCCGTAACGACTGTGGATTGTCCTCCTTGAAATTGCCGGCGATACCGTGCATCAGGAACTGCAGCAGCGAGCCGCCGCAAAGGTTCAGTGCCCGGATATCAAAGTGCTCTCCCACCACCCGCAGAATATCCGCCGAACGCACGGCTTCCGAAGGGTCGACTTTGACCACGTCGGCCGGGTCGGGTAATGGCACGGCGTGTTGCACCTGGCCGTATGAACCCTGCACGAATGAACGGCGAAACTGCTCGGGAATCAAGCCGAACGCGTGGCTGATGGCTGCACGTTGCTGCGCATCAAAGGCGAAGTGGTTGGCCCCGACGTATTCATTGAAGAACAGCCAGCCGCCGGGTTTCAGGCTATGGGCAACGCGCTGGCAGACCACCTCCAGCTCACGGATATGGTGCAGCGAACCATTGAACCAGACCGCATCGTATTGATTGGCAGGCAGGTCAGTCTTTTCGATATCGCACAACGAGTAATTGATTGTTGACGCACCCATCGCCAGCGCTTCTGCCCTGGCGGCGTCGAGTGCGCCCGGTGCGATGTCCACGGCGTCGCAGTGTTCGAATGCGTGGAGCCTGTAGAGCTCGCGCTCCAGGGTGCCGGTGCCACAGCCGATACTGAGCATCCGAGCGCCTTGCACCGGGTCGCCCAGGAACTCTTTGAGGCAGTACGGCACCCAGCCGGGGTGGCCGCTGCCAGCCGTTGCCTTGCGCTGATGGCGCCGCTGTACCGCCGGAACGGCGAGCCAGTAGACATCCGCAGAAAAGGCATCGGAGCCGGCCATGTTTTCCGACCAGTGATCGGCCGTCACTTGCTTGTCGGCGCTTATCTCTTCCAGCTTACCGCTGAGCTTGCTCATGATTCGCTTGAACACGGAGTCCTCCTTGGGTGGGTCAGTGCGTATCCGGTTGTCGCTGTGGCTGCGGACGTGTCCAAGCCCCCCATTTGCTTTCGAAATACGCTTGGTTTTTGTCCCACAGCGCTTGGTATTCACCGCTGACAATCAGCTTCTTGAAGGAAGCTTGGCCTACGTGATGGATGAAGGCGTCCTCTGCGCACACGGTCCGCAAGCCCGCCGCCTGGATACGCCGGCTGTAATCGTCGTCCTCGAACATGCCGATGCCGAAGGCCTCATCCAGCCAGCCGATGCGCTCGAACACGTCGCGACGCATGGCCACGCAGAACATGGCGAGCATGCTGATATCGAACGTACGGCCTCGGTGCTGCGCGACGTGGCGGTCGGCGAAGGCTTCCATGTGTGCAATGTCAGCGTAGTCGACGCTGATCTTGGCTTCGTTACCCACCGAGTTGGTCATCGGGCCGACCAGGCCGATCTGTGGGTCTTGCAGGTGGCGGAGCAACGGGTCTATCCAGCCCTTGGGCACCACAGTGTCGTTGTTGAGCAGCACCAGGTAATCCCCGGTTGCCAATTTGAGCCCCTGGTTATTGGCGGCGGCGAAGCCCAGGTTACGGTCGTTGAGCACCAGGGTGAGGTTGGCGTGGGTGCGGCCCAGGTAACGCAGGTAGTTGCCCGTATCGTCCGAGGAGGCGTTGTCGACGATGATCAGCTCGTAATTAGGGTAGGTGGTGTTGCGCAGCAAGCTTTCGACGCAGGCTTGGGTCAGCTCGACATTGTTGTAGGTGACTACCACGATCGACACTTTCGGATGCAACGCCTTCAGTGCGCTGAGGTTGGCGTCGAAGCGATTGCGCCAGTCATTGGCGCTGGCGAGTGCCACTCGCTCGGTGGGCGTCGCGAGATCGGTTTCGCTCAAGGCACGGTTAATCTGCTCGATGAACGCTTGCGGCCCATCGGCGAAATACACGTAGTCGTCGTAGATCTTCATTTCTTCCAGCGGTACCGACACCACCGGTTTACCCGCGCTGATGAACTCGTAGAATTTCACCGGATCGACCGCGTGGGTCACGTTGTACAGCCGAAATGGGATCAGGCAGACATTGAAGTGGTACAGGTACAACGGCATCTGGGCATAGGGCTTTCTGCCGAGCAGGTGCACATTGGGCAAACGGTCAAGGCCGGCCAGGTCCTTGACGAAAATGTCGCCGATCAACACGAAACTCCAGTCTGTACGCTGCCGGGCGATGGTGGCGATCAACTGCAAGTCCACCCACTCGGCCAGGCCCCCGTAAAAACCGATCAAGGGCCGTGGGATGTCCGACAGCAGGCTGTTGGGCACGCAGTTGCGTTCGAAGAATCCGAAATCCACACCATTGCGCAACAGCAGGCAGTTACTGCTCGTCGTTGCCCATTTTTCGTGCAGCAGGGCGGCGGTGACGGTCACCAAGTCGGCGTCTCGAACCAGGGTTTCTTCTTCCTCCAGCAACACCTTGCCGATGCCCGGAAAGCCCACCCAGTCATCCATGCAGTCGTATTGGATTTTCCAGCCATGGTCTCGGCGCAACTGAGCGGCGAGTGGTGCCCAGAAGGCCAGGTGGACGACGGACACCGCCGTCTTTATGCGCAAGTCCTCGGCCAGTTGCTCAATCGCCGTCGAATAGGCCAGTAGATTTTTTTCCCCGATGCGGTCGTTGTAGCAGTCCACGAACTCCTGGCGCTGTAACGCAATCTCGAAGACGCCGGGCGCCACTTCAAGGCAGCTATAGGCATGGCCGGGCTCGGCACTGCGTGAGGGCACGATGTAGAAGACGCGGTAGCCATGCCTGGCGAACTGGCTCATCAACTGCTGGGGGCGCTGGAAACGCGCGGCCCAGTCGATATTGGCGAAGCAGAGGATGTCGAAGCGGTTCTCTGACGAGGCTTCGTCAGGCGCTGGCGACCCGTTGCTTATCGACGGGCTGCTAAGAGGAAAACTGTCCTGGTGCAGGAAGTCGGGAGTGTCGGGGCCGGTGTGCAGTGATCGGTATCGCAACCAATGAAGCAGTGCTCGCAACGGCTTGGTGATCCGCCAGGAGCGCGTGTTTTTTAACGTTGCGATATAGGCAATTGCTGCGTCTCGCTGCCGGCTGGCTGCATCACGCTCCATGCGCATGCGGTCTTGCTCAAGGGTAGCTTGGCTGTCCTTATCCATGTCGTTGGCCTTCACGAGCGTGTTGGGTTGTTCTGCTCGCCATAAGCGTGCAGCGGTGTCTGGTCATCGGCGGGCCACATCGAACTGCTGGAGCCAGGTCGATAGAACGTGACGGTGACGCTGCGCCGAGAGGAGCGGCAACCGTCCACCACCCGTGAAACGGCATGCCAGGAATGGTCTGAGCGAACCAGAATGGCTGAGTTGCCGATCACCGGGACCACTTGCGCGACGATATCGGTGGGGGCTGCAGAGCCGAGGATTTGCAGGCAACCGCCCTCGGCCGGGTTCCACGTCTGGTTGAAATACAGGATGTGCGTGACCAGCTTGTCGCCCAGGTCCGGGTGAGGTCCCAGGTTGGCCCCAGGCCCGTAATGGAACACGTTGACCTCCATCGGCACCTGCGTCAGGTCCACGCCGGTCAACGCGGACATCGCCTGGCGGTACTTCGGCGAACGCAAGCTGTGGGTCAATGCCAGCCATTGGCGGCTTAACGTCTGTGGGTTGACCACCTCGTGGCTGCCCATTGCGATCAACTGCCGTGCCTCGTATTCGTAGTCCTTCGCCCCGCCGTAGCCGGAGACCGTCTTGAAGTGATCGTGCGGGTAGGTTTCGGCCAGCGCCCTCGCATCTTCCGGCGTATATAACTCACCGATCTCGGCCCAGGCATACGGGGCGGTGTGCAAGCGATGGGCACTTAGTTTGCTCAGGTCAATCATGTCGAAGGGCTCCCAGCCATTTCTGCAAAGTACGGCGAGCGTGGCGCAGCGGCGCCGTCAGCTTGAAAGAGTTGGAGCGATACAACTTTTCAAGCGCCTGTTGATGGTGTTCGTGTTCGGCTTGCCGCTCGGCGGCCTGGCGCTGGCTCTCTATGTATAGAGCTTCGAAAACGCCCCGCTCGGCGACCTGACGCTGGCTCTCTACGTATAGATCTTCGAAAACACCCCGCTCGACGACCTGACGCTGGCTCTCTATGTATAGATCTTCCAAAACACCGGGCAAGCCTTGCCAGTAGCGGTTGAGGGCCGGGGGGGGGGGCCTGCGACCTTCGCGAACCAGCTCTGCCACACGGTCCCAGTGCGCGTCGACCTGTTCCATCGCCGAGGCGGTGACGGCAGATATCGGCTGCTTGCCCAACTGAGCGCGAAACCACTGCGGGTCAATCGCCTGGTCCCGGCGCAATTGGAAGATTCGCCCATGGCTGGGCAGTGCGGTGTATTTGCCGGTGCCCAGGTCTGCCGAGCAGAAGATCGGTACACCAAACACCAGCGAACTGATCGCCAAGTGGTAGCTGTGCCCGATCACACCTTCGGCATGGGCGATCACCTCGGCCAGCAGCAGGGGGGTGGGCCAATACGGCAGGCACCGCGAGCGCTCCAGATCATCGCCCAGGACTGAAGGGTGATCGCCCAGCACCGGCCCGATGGGCAGCAGCAATAGTTGCAGGTCCTCGAACAAGGCGGCATGTGTTCGCCACATCGCCAGGAAACTGTCCAGCCCCCACATGGCGTGCACCACCACATAGGGTTTGGTCAGGTCGGCACTGGCGCGTAATGCCAGGAATTCGGCTGACGGTGATTGGGGATCGAGCAGCCGAGGAAGACCAAAGGCGGTGTCGGGCAGCACCTGCACCGAGGCTGTTTCCGACACGCGGGCCAAGACCGCCTGCGACAGCGCATCCCTAACCCTGATGTGGGGGCTGTGATCCAGGGTCAGCTTCACCAGCGTCTCGGCCCACGGCGGTATGTCGTTGCAATGCATGCCCGGCGCATTCCAGATCAGCGGGACGCCGTGTTGCAACGCGATCAGTGCCGGCGTCAGCCAGTAACCGGTGGGGTGGTGGATGGACGCGTCCGGCGGGTAATAGTCGGTGGCCACCACTTTGTCGAAGCGAATGATGAAGCCGCCACCGATCAATACCCCGTCAAGCTGGGCGGCGATGTCGGGCAGTTGGGTCACTGAGGTGACCGCGTAAGGCCATTCAGGCTCGGCTTTGCCGTGATAGGAAAATCGGTGAAGCGTTATCGGGCCCAGACGCCTGGTCAACTCCGCCTCGGCGAGGATGGGGAACAATAAGTCGCCGTAATTGGCGACATCGAAGGTGCCGAAGATCCCGACCTGCCATTTTCGACTCATTGCAACTCCCCGGATTGGACTGTTTGAGCGCCGGGGCTGGCTTCTATTCCCAGGTCGACGAAGCCCAGGAAGTCCTTGGTGCCAGGCAAGGTGTCGAAGGCCAATAGCGCAACCTGCTTTTCGATCAACTGCGCAGTTTCTTCGGTGTGGCCGTTCATCAGTTTCAGTGTGATGTGGTACTTGCCCGCCGCGAGGCTGGCGGGGAAGCGGACGGTAATCGTCGCCCTGCGCCAGCCGTCTTGCGCGACCTCCATGTGCAGCGGCAGATTGGCCCCGCCGATCACCAACAGTCGGGCTTCCTGGATTGTCACGCTGATGGTCGGCAGCTCGATGGTTTCACGCACCCGGGTTTCGATGCGCAGCTCGATGGTTTCGCCATACACAAAGCTCGAATACAGGCTGTCAGTATTGGTAAAGCAGGCCGCAACAATATGGCCTTCATCCGTGCCAAAGGCGATACCACCCTGTTTGGCGAGAAACGGCTTGGGGGCAACGGGCACCGTGCCGCCGCTGGCCCAGCGGCGCTGCTCGTCACGCATTTCGAGCAGGTAGAGTTCGGCCATTTCCTCGGGAGAACCGCTGGCGCGCACCTTGCCTTCACGCAGGTAAATCACCCGATTGCAAAAACGTTTGACCATGCCCATGTCATGGGACACGAACAGCAGTGTCGTCCCTTGTTGAGTCAGTGCTTCCAGACGGTTGAGGCATTTGAATTGAAAGGATGCATCCCCCACTGCCAGGGCTTCGTCGACGATCAGGATGTCCGGTTGCACGCACACCGCCACCGCGAAGGCCAGCCGCACCAGCATGCCGCTGGAGTAGGTCTTGGTCGGCTGGTCGATAAAGTCGCCAATATTGGCAAAGTCTGTGATTTCGGCGAATCGCGCCTCGATTTCGGCGTGGCTCAGCCCCAGCACGGCACCGTTCATGTAGACGTTTTCGCGGCCGGTGAACTCGTGATTGAAGCCCGAGCCCAGCTCCAGCAACGCGGCGACGCGGCCATGGCTCTGAAGGCTGCCGGACGTGGCACTCAGCGTGCCGCAGATCAGTTGCAGAAGCGTCGATTTGCCACTGCCGTTGCGACCGATGATGCCCACCGTCTCGCCTTTGCGCAGCTCCAGCGACACATCCTGGAGTGCCCAGAACTCTCGATAAAAATGTTTTTTGCCTCGGGATAGCATCTGCCACAGGCGATCCCTGGGCGTGTCATAGATGTGGTAGCTCTTACTCAGGTTGGCTGTTTGCACGGCGATTTCAGAGCACATCGGCAAATCCTTTGCGGGTCTTCTGGAACCAGATAAACCCCAGCCAGGCGACGCCACTGGCAACCACCAGGCCGCAGGCCCATGTGAAGGGATCGGGCACGATGCCCCAAAACAATACGTCTCGGGTCTGCTCGACCACCCGAGTGAGCGGGTTGAGGTGCAGAAGGCCTTGGTAGGCCAGGGGGAATGCGCTGGTAGGGTAAAAAATCGCCGACACAAACATCAAGGCCGTCGTCAGCACGCCGACCATCTGGCCGACATCGCGCAGGTAAACGCCCAGCGAGGCCAGCAGCCACGAGATGCCCAGGGTAAACAGCACCAGTGGCAGCAGCACTAAGGGCAAGAGCAGGCTGGTCAACGGTGGCAGGCCGAAAAACACCAGGTGGAAGACCAGCCAGATCGCCAGGCTGGCCAGGGTATGGAACAACACCGCGCCCAGCACTACCCACGGCAGGATCTCCAGGGGGAACATGACTTTCTTGACGTAGTTGGCGTTGGAGATGATCAAGCCCGGCGCACGGCTCACGCATTCGGAAAACACGTTGAACACCAGCAGGCCGGCAAACACCAGCAACGCAAACTCCGTTCTGGAGCCGCTGCCTTGGGGCCAGCGCATCTTGAACATCATGCTGAACACGAAGGTGTACACCAGCAACATGAAGAGCGGGTTCAGGAACGACCACAACAGCCCCATGATGGAGCCACGATACCGACCAATTACATCCCGCTGGACCATGGATACCAACAGTTCTCTGTGTCGCCAAGGGCTGGAAAACATGCCGGCCTGCGTGTTTGTTTGACTCATCCAACGATTCCCATGGCCAGTGCAGTGCGCTCATGAGTCTAGTCAGCAATTGTCGTTTCGCTATGTACCTTTTAAGGACTGTTCAATCGACCTTGATCAGCCCTGTATTGCAGGTGGCTCCCGCGATGGCCCTGACGCGTCGGTGCGTCAGCCGGTCTTCATGCAATCCTCGGTGCGAGGAAAATTTTTTTGTGGTCGCCGCTTGAAATTTTTTCCCCTGATCCTACTTAGGTTTTACGCGATGCCGAATGCGGGTCGCGTATCAAATCACTTGGAGAAAACTCAGGAGATTTTGCAATGGCTACTACTCTCTCGTTGGCCCCACTGTTCCGTCATTCCGTTGGTTTTGACCGGTTCAACGACCTTTTTGAATCGGCGCTTCGCAGCGAGGCCGGTACCACCTATCCACCTCACAACGTCGAAAAGCACGGTGATGATCATTACCGGATCGTCATCGCGGCCGCAGGACTGGTTGAGGATGACTTGGAGATCCAGGTGGAAAAAGGCGTGTTGACCGTCGCCGGTGGCAAGCGTGAACACGATGAGGGCATCACTTACCTGCACCAAGGCATTGCCCAGCGCGCGTTCCGTCTGTCGTTCCGCCTGGTCGACCACATTGAAGTGCAGGGCGCGCAACTCGCCAATGGGTTGCTGAGCATTGATCTGCTCAGGGTGGTCCCGGAGGAAGCGAAGCCT
The DNA here is from genome assembly GCF_052113765.1 of Pseudomonas sp. W22_MBD1_FP4. Classification (NCBI taxonomy): domain Bacteria; kingdom Pseudomonadati; phylum Pseudomonadota; class Gammaproteobacteria; order Pseudomonadales; family Pseudomonadaceae; genus Pseudomonas; species Pseudomonas sp. W22_MBD1_FP4. The sequence goes on from NZ_JBGQOI010000002.1 coordinate 438,500, forward strand.
AAGCGCATTGCGATTGGCGGTGCGGCCAAGGCTGATGTGAAATCCATCAGCGAGCAGTAAGGCTGGAATGAATAAAGGCGCTCTTCGGAGCGCCTTTATTCGATGTGGCGAGGTAAAAATTAGCCGCTTTTGTGGTGAGCGGGCTCGTCACAAAAGCACAGCCGCCGCTTCATTGCATCTGCACATTTTGCGCGTTCTGCTGCTGCCCAGCCCGCCCCTCCCACTTGGCAATCACCAACGGCGCCAACGCATTGCCCAGCACATTCAGCGCTGTGGTCGGCATCTCCATCAAGCGGTACACCCCGGCGATAAACGCGATGCCTTCCAACGGCAAACCGGCGCTGGCCAGGGTGGCCGAAAGAATCACGAACATGAACCCCGGCACCCCAGCCGCGCCCTTGGAGGTGAGCACCATGGTCACCACCAGCAAGGCCTGATCGCCCAGGCTCAAATCAATGCCGTACAACTGCGCGACGAACAGGGTACCGATGCCGAGGAACAGTGAGGCGCCGTCGAGGTTGAACGAGTAACCCACCGGCACCACAAAGCTCACCAGTGAAGGTGGTACGCCGTAGGTCTCGAGTTTCTTCATCAGTTGCGGCATCACCGCCGCAGAGCTGGCGGTGGAGAAGGCCAGTACCAGTTCATCCTTGATATGACGCATCAGCGCGAACAGGTTGATCCCGCACAGGCGCGCCACCAGGTTGAGCACCACCAGCACAAAGAAGGCGATGGCCGCATAGCTGACCATGATCAGCTTGGCCAGTGGCAGCAACGAGCTGAAGCCGAAGTTGGCCACGGTCACGGCAATCATGCCGAACACGCCGATGGGCGAGTAGGCCATGATCATCGAAGTGACCTTGAACATCGCATCGCTGACGCCGCGCAACAGTGCGATGACCGGGTCTTTGCGCTCGGCGGGCAGGCGCGCCACGCCCAGGCCGAACATCACCGCAAAAAACAGCACCGACAGCAGGCTGCCCTGGGCCATGGCGTTGACCACGTTGTCGGGGATGATGCCGACGATGATCTGCCCCAGGCTATGACCGGCGCCGTTGCTGGTGGGCAGGGTGATATTCGCCGCGTGCAGGCTGGACAGTTCAGTGCCGGCGCCGGGCTTGAGCAGGTTGCCCATGACCAGGCCGATGATAATCGCCAGGGTGGTGATGCAGAAAAAATAGCTCAGGGATTTGACCCCGATACGGCCCAGGGATTTGCCGTCACCGTGCCCGGCAATGCCCACCACCATGCAGGAAAACACGATGGGCACCACGATCATTTTCATCAGCTTGATAAAGATATCGCCCGCCGGTTGTAGGACATTGTCCACCAGCCATGGTCGGGATTCGGGAAAGCGGTGCAGCAGGGCACCAATGGCGATACCGGCGAGCAAGCCGATCATGATTTGCCAGACCAGCGCGATACGGGGCGTGTGCATGGGAATGCCTCATTTGAGATCAATGATTTTTAAATTGTTGTTCTAGGCAGTCAAAAGGCGTCCGTCCGCTGGTCGCCGGGTGTTACGGGTGGCCGTCAGCGCAGGTCGTGGCATGCGTCTTTGAGGCGACGGCACCCTTCTTCGATCACGTCCAGGGAGCTTGCGAACGACAGGCGCACATACGGCGACATGCCGTAGGCCGCGCCGCTGACCGTGGCCAGGCCGTAGTCGCGCAGCAGGTAGTCCACCAGTTGGGTGTCGCTGTCGAGGCGATCACCTTGGGGGGTGAGCTTTCCCATCAGGCCGCTGACGTTGGCGAATACATAAAACGCGCCATCCGGTGGTGTAACGCCCAATTCGGGGATGCCCTCAAGCAGCGCCAGAATCCGCGCGCGGCGTTGCTGGTATTCCCCGCGCATGCCGGCGATAGGTGCTTGATCACCCGCAAACGCGGCCACCGCTGCCGCCTGGCTCAATGAGCTGGGGCAGGTGGTGGTCTGTGACAGCAACTTGGCGATGGCCGCGATCAACCACGCCGGCCCCGCGCCAAAGCCCAGGCGCCAACCGGTCATCGCATAGCCCTTGGACGCGCCGTTGACGATCAGCGTGCGTGGCTTGAGGTCGGGCGCCAGGCGTGTCAACGGCACATGCCGGGCGTCTCCGTAGACGAAGTGTTCGTAGATCTCATCGGCCATGACCAGCACATGGGGATGGCGGCGCAACACCTGCGCCAGGGCCAGCAGCTCGGCTTCGCTGTACACCGCGCCGCTGGGGTTGTTCGGGCTGTTGAGGATCACCCATTTGGTGCGTGGGGTGATCGCCTCTTCGAGCGCGGCGGGCGACAGCTTGAAACCCAGGCGTTCATCGCCAGGAATGATCACCGGCGTGGCATCGTTGAGCCGTGCGATGTCCGGGTACGAGACCCAATACGGCGTGTGCACGATGACTTCATCGCCGCGATTCAACGTGGCGGCCAACGCGTGATAAATGATGTGCTTGCCACCGCAACCGGCGACGACTTCGTCCAGCCCATACACCACTTCATTATCGCGCTGCAGTTTCAGGCAGATGGCCTGGCGCAGCGCGAGGGTGCCTGGGGTGGCCGTGTAATGGGTATCACCGTTGTGCATCGCCAGGCTGGCGGCCTCAAGAATATGCGCTGGGGTGTCGAAGTCCGGCTCGCCCACGGTGAAGTTAACGATGTCGCGGCCTTGGGCGCGCAACTCGGTGACCAGCGCGTTGGCAGCAATGCTGGGGGAGGGCGCGATACCCAGGACACGGTCCGACAAAAATGCAGTGCTCATCTCGGACTCCTTCACACCAGGCCGGCATTGTTGAGGGCCTTGTCGATCCAGCTCTGGCGCACCGCACCGCTGGCAATTTCGGCCTTGACCGCTTCTTCGTGCTCGGCATGTTGCGCGGCGCGGCGCAGCACTTCGGCGGCGTCGGCCTGGGAGAACGCGACCAAGCCGTCTTCATCACCCACCAACAGGTCGCCGGGATTGATCACCATGCCGCCGATGGACACCGGCACGTTCACTTCGCCGGGGCCGGTTTTGTAAGGGCCGGTATGCACCACGGCGCGGGCGTAGCAAGGGGTGTCCTCAAAGCTGGCGACATCGCGAATCGCGCCGTCGATCACAAACCCCACGCAACCACGCTGTTGGGCGTAGAGCTTGACCAGCTCACCGATCACCGCGTTGTTGGTGTCGCCTTGGCCGTCCACCACCAGCACATGGCCGGGTTGCAGCATGCTCATGGCCTTGTAGATCAGCAGGTTGTCGCCGGGACGGGTCTTGACCGTGATCGCCGTGCCCACCAGCTTGCCGCTGCGGTTGTAGCGCGTGAGTCCACGGGCGCCGATATGCCGGCCGAGGTTGTCGCTGATATGCGGCGTGACCACCTGGGCAAACGCCTCGACCAGTTCGGCCGGGGCCATGGGCGCGTTGGGAAGGATGCGTGAACCGGGCAAGGACATGGCAAATCTCCAGAATTGTTAGATAGCGATGGGCTATGGCCGGATCTTAGGAGTGATGACCGAAGAGTTTTAGCGATATTTTATGATGTGATAGCATCGCTTTTTCTCATGAATTGGTCGCCATGATCACCTTCAAGCAAATCGATGCGCTGTATTGGATTGCCGAACTCGGCAGCTTTGAAGCGGCGGCGAACAAGCTGAACATGTCTCAGTCGGCCATCTCCAAGCGTATCCAGGAGTTGGAAGACACCTTCGACGTCGAGATTTTCGACCGCAGCAAGCGCAACGCCCGGCTGACGGAGAAGGGTGGTGAGCTGCTCGACTACGCCCGCGACCTGCTCAACAGTCGCGACCAACTGCTCGAACGGGTCAGCGCCCGCGAAGTGCTGGTGCGCCGTTTTCGTCTCGGCGTCACCGAACTCACCGCATTGACCTGGCTGCCGGCGTTGGTGGAAGCGCTGCGCCAGGCCTACCCCAAAGTGCAGATCGAACCGTCGGTGGAACTGAGCAGCGAACTGTTTCGCAAGCTGGAAAGCGACCAACTCGACCTGGTGATTGTGCCGGACGTTTACAGCGACCCGCGCTTCCATAGCACCGCGCTGCAAAGCGTCGAAAACGCCTGGATCTGCGCGCCGGGCCTGATCCCCCATCCAGACCCCGTAAGCCTGGAAGTGCTGGCCGATTACACCGTCCTGACCCAGGGTTCGCAGTCGGGCACCGGCTTGATCTACGAGCGTTGGCTGGCCGCGCACAACGTGCAGATGCCGCGCACGCTCACCAGCCATAACCTGCTGGTGCAGGTGGGGTTGGCGCTGTCGGGGATCGGCGTGAGTTATTTGCCCAAGGCGTGTTTGTCGCACCTGATCGAGCACGGCGCATTACGCGCGCTGGTCACGCAGCCGGAGTTGCCGAGTATCCAGTACGTGGCATTGCACCGGGTGGACCGTCAATTCGGCTTGAACCAGGACGTGGCGCGGCTAGCGCAGGCCTGCTGTGATTTTTCGCGGTTACTGTTTTAGAACCAGTGTGGCGCGGTGCTAGTGTATCGGTGCGGTTGAACACCCTTTAAAGAGGCTCACAGGTATGGCATTCACCACCCTGATACTGGATGCTCCCGGCCCGCCGTTGCTGTTCGAGGAAGTCGACCGATTCCTTGAGTTGGGCCTGATCGTCACCCTGAATCTCTACTATTTCACGGATAAACACAGTATCCGTGAGCACTATGGCGAGCGCATCCGGTACACCGAGATCAATGGCCACGACCGGCAAGCTTTTATCGACGCCGTGACTCAGGCCGGGGGGTATAGCGTGTTGAAGACGCGCCTGAATATTCCCATTGAGAGCGAACTGATCCGCGCCGCGGCATCATCGGCCCTGCCAACGCCGCTGCGCGCCATCGCCCAAGCGGGTACAGGCGTTAACCATATCGACCAGCAAGAGGCTGAGCGGTGTGGCGTGACCGTACTCAACACGCCGGGCTCCAACGCGTCGGCGGTCGCCGAATACGTCGTCGCCCAGGTGTTGTTTTTATCCAGGGACCTGGACCACTACAACGCCGAAACGCACAACGGCCGCTGGTCCAAGGGCACCTTGGCGCCCGGCCTCGAATTCGGCGAACTCACGCTGGGGGTGGTGGGCACCGGCAGCATTGCCCAAGCCGTCGCACGCAAAGCGGGATCGCTCGGTATCAATGTCATCGCCAGCGGTTCAGAGCGTTTTACGCAGCAGGTCGCGCGTAGCCTTGGGCTTGAGCGACGGCAAACCCTCGAACAATTGCTGGGCGAGGCCGACGTGGTTTCTATCCACGTACCGCTGACACCGCTCACCCAAGGCCTGTTCGGCCTTGCCCAGTTCAGGCTGATGCGCCAAGGCTCGATACTGATCAATACCGCTCGCGGCGGCATCGTCGACGAAGCCCAGTTGGCAAGCTTCATGACCGCGTTTCCCAGGCATATCAAAGCGGTTGCCATCGATACCTTTGTCCACGAAAAAGACCGTTTTGATTCGCCACTGGCAGGCATCAGCAATGCCCAACTGACACCGCATATCGCAGGCAACACGACGACGGCGATCCGTAAGGCTTCACGGCAGATTGTCGACAAGATCCACGCACTCAGCCTGGCGGCGGGCGCAGGTTAACCACGGACCTGTTCATGGCCATCGGCTCGTTCGCCAGCTTGCTGGTGCTGCTGACCATTGCCGAGCCGGTGCCGGTGAGCATTACCAGCGATACGTCAACGAACTGATTAACTGTCGCTCATCGCCATACCGGCAAATCGCGAACTCGCAATAGGTGTAGCGCTTGTTGGTGACGTTATTGGCGTTCAGCGCGACTTCCCAATGCGGGTCGATCTCGTAGCTGGCGCGGGCGTCGTACAGGGTATAGGCAGGCATCGATGACGGCACGCCGGAAGCCTGGGTGGTGCCTTTGTAGCGGGCGCCGCCGCCGATGCGCAGTTGCGGGATGCCGAGCGCCGCCAGGCGGTAATCGGCCCAGAGGGCGGCCTGGTGGTAGGGCGTATCTTCGCTGCGTTGGCCGATTTCACTGGCGATATCGCTTTTGGTGATGCGTGCGTCGATGTAGGCGTAGGACGAGATCAGGCTGAGGTTGGGGGTGACTTCGGTCTTGGCTTCAAGCTCGAAACCACGGGAACGCACTTCGCCGACCTGTACCGAGAAATTGAGGTCGGTGCGGTCCTGGCTCAGCACGTTTCGCTGTTCCAACTGGTACACCGCTGCACTCAGCAGCGTGGCGCTGCCTTCGGGTTGATAGCGGATACCGATTTCATACTGCTTGCCTTCGGTGGGCACAAAGCTTTGTCCCGCCTTGTCGGTGCCGGCCACCGGGAAGAACGATTCGCTGTAGCTGATGTAAGGCGCCAGGCCGTTGTCGGCCTTGTACACCAGCCCCGCGCGCCAGGTGGTAGCTTCATCGCGCTTGCTGCTCTTGGCCGAATTGCGGAACAGTTCGGTGTCCTGGTTGGCCCAGTCATGGCGGCCGCCCAACAGCAGAATCCAACGTTCGTCGAATTTGATCTGGTCTTGGAAGTAGATGCCTTTTTGCAGGGTGTCGATCTGCGAGCCACGGTCCGCGGCCGGGTTGCGATTCACTACCACCGGCTGGCCATATTGGTAGGTCGCCAGGTTCAACGGCTGTGCGGTACCACGGAAGTTGTGCGAGTCGTAGCTGGTGTCGTAACCATCGAATCCCAGCAGGAAGGTGTGCTGCCAGTCGCCGAACTGCCATTTGCTCTCGATATTGGTGTCGCTGGCCAGGCCCCGCGAGCGTTCCTGGCGGTCGCTGTATTGGCGCCGCAGCAGGCCGGTGGTTTGCGCGGTGCCGATGTTGGCGCCGGCGATGTTGACTTGCAGGTAACGCCACGTCACATCCGACTGGTAGTAACGCAGCTTGTTGCTGATACGCGTGTGTTCATCGAAGCGGTGTTCGAACTCATAGCCGAGCGCCGACATCTCGCCGTTCATTTCGTCGTAGTCCGGCTCGCCGATAAAGTCGTGGCGGCCGATCTGGAACCGGCCTTCGCCGACGCCTTTGGTTAACTGATAGGGCAGCGGCGCGGAGAAGCCCGTTTCGGTCTTCTGGTAGAACGACAGCAGGGTCAGCGAGGTGTCGTCGTCTGGTTGCCAGGTCAGGGCCGGGGCCACATAGATCTTGTCGTTGTTGATGCGGTCGGCGGCGGTGTCGCTCTTGCGATCGAGCAGGGTCAGGCGGTAGCTCAACGTGTCGCTGTCGCCCAACGGGCCTGTGAAGTCGGCGGACAGTTGCTTGCGGTCGTTCTGCCCGGCTTGCAGGTTAATCTCGTGGTAGGGCGTCTGGCTGGCGCGCTTGCTCACGGTATTGATCAGGCCGCCCGGCGACAGTTGGCCATACAGCACCGACGCCGCGCCGCGAATCACTTCCGCCCGTTCCAGGCCATAGGGTTCCTGCACGCCGTCGTAGGAGTTGTTCTGCAAGCGCAGGCCGTCGCGCAGGGAGCCGCCGGTGGCCGATTCCACATCGAAGCCGCGAATGCGGAAGCGGTCCGAGGTGCGGTTGAAACTGGTGGGCTGGCTGGTGAAGCCCGGGGTCAGGTCGAGGGTCTGCGACAGAGTTTCCGATTGGCGGTCGCGGATCTCGTCGCTGGTGACCACCGACAGCGATTGCGGGGTTTCGATGATCGGCGTGTCGGTCTTGGTGGCGCTGAGGTTGCGCGTAGCCACATAGCCCTGGACGTGATCGGTGCTGCTTTCTTCGATCCGCCCGGTGATCGACGTGGGCCCCAGTTCCAAGGAACCTGTAGTGTTGATCGGCACCAGCACGTAGCCATTGGCGCCTTGCATCGCCTGCAAGCCGCTGCCGCGCAGCAACTGGGCAAAGCCCTGGGCCACCGGGAAGTCGCCCTGCAGGCCGGTGGTGTTCAGGCCTGCGACGGTTGTGCTGTCGAACAGCAGCGCCACATGGGCCTGCTGGGCTAACAGGTTCAGCGCAGGTCCCAGTGGACCGGCGGCGATGGCATAACGCGCCGCCTCCTGCGCCGCCACCGGGCTGCACACGCCTAAGCTCAGCGCAGCCAGGCTGACCAGGTTGATCGCCAGGGCGAGGGGTAAGGGAGAACGCTTGAGGTGGCGTGGCATGGAAGAAATTCCTGTTATTAAGGTGCTTTCTTCCTTGACGGGGCAGGTGTGAAAAGCGGAACCCGGCAGGCGAAACTATTTTTCCAGGCGATCGACCTGCAACCACAACGGGCTGAACGCGCGGATACGCACCGGCAGGCCGTCGGCAATCAATTGCAAGGCGCGCCGCGGGTTATCCAGCGGCAACACAGCGGACACGCGCAGGTCGGCCAACTGCTGGCGATCGAACTGCACATGGCCGCCGTACTGGCGCGCGAGTTCATCGAGCACCTCCGGCAACGGCCGGTCCTGCACCACCAATTGATGGTGTTTCCAGGCGTCCTCCGTGGCGCGCGGGTCGATCCTGCCCAGCAGCGTGACCGCGTCCGGGGTGATGCGTGCCTGTTCGCCGGCGCTCACCTGCACAGCGTCATGCTGGCTGGCGTCGGTGGCGGCGACGGTCGATTCGAGCATGCTCAGCAGCGTACCCGGTGCTTCGCGCTTGACCGTGAAGCGCGTGCCGAGGGCGCGCATCTGGCCGTCGTCGGTCACCACCGTAAACGGCCGCGTCGCATCGTGGGCCACTTGCACGAGGATTTCGCCGCGCAGTAAGCGCACCTGGCGCTGCTGGCCGTTGAAGGTCAGGTCGACGGCGCTGTTGCCGCCGAGGGTCAATTGCGAGCCGTCTTCCAGATTGACCTGCTGCCATTGCGCCCGGGCGGTGCGCTGGTCGGCCAGCCAGTAACTGGGCGGGTAAGTTCGCAGCGCCAGGGCCACCGGCAACGCCAGCAGCACGCCTAGCAGCACGCGGCCGGCCGGGTTGCGCCGACGTACCCGGGCGGCCTCCAGCGCGGCCTGCACCGGCGCCTGTTGCGGGCGCAACGCCTGCAAACGCCCGACAAAACCCTGCAAGCGTTCAAACGCGGCCACGTGCCGTGGGTCGGCGGCCTTCCAGCGTTCGAATTGCTGTTGCTCGCGCTCGCTGAGGTTGCCTTCATTCAGACGGATCACCCAGTTGGCGGCCTGCTGGTCGAGGTCGGCGCTCATACGTCCAGCGCGTGGTTGCAGTGCATCAGCGCGTTCATCAAGTGCTTGCGTACCATGCGCTCGGAAATTCCCAGACGGCTGGCGATCTCGCTTTGGCGCAGACCTTCGAGGAAGTACAGCAGGAACGCCTGCCGCGCATTCAGGGCCAGGCCGTCGAGCACGAAGGCAATCTGTTCCAGAGCCTCCAAGGTGACGAGGATCTGTTCCGGCGACTGCTGGCACTGCTCCATCATCTCGACGGTCAGCGCCAATTCCCGCAGGTAGGTGTCTTCCAGATGACGCCGGCGTGCGCGGTCGATGATCAGGTGGCGCGCCGTTGTGGTGAGAAACGCCCGGGGCTCGCGCATGCCACCGAGGGCGTCGCGGGAGGTGAGGATTCGCACAAACGTATCGTGGGAAAGATCCGCGGCGTTATGGGGGCAGCCCAGCTTTTTGCGCAGCCAGCCGAACAACCAGCCATGGTGCTCGGTGTAGAGCGCATGGACGGCGTGGTTCAAGGGAAGGTGGCGTGCCGACATGGGAGCACACGTCTGCGGATAAGAATTATTCGCAAGATTAGCGGTGTGCCATCAGCGAAAGCAAGCGTGGCCAGCATGGCCTGCTGAATTTATATCGCCTGGGCTGACTAACCGATGGGGAATCCAGCCCAAGCAAGCCGGTTATTTCGACGGATTGCTACGGCGCGGCACCGACGCGGCGGGCGAGGGGGCGGATGTGGCGTTGTCGCTGAACGTGGTGGCGTGGAACAGCGCAATCGCCGGCAGTGGTGTGGTGGGCGGTGTGCTGCTGGATACCTGGGGCGTGGCCTCGTTTGCGTGGGCGATGCTCGTGTTGATCGGCGTGGCGCTGGCAATTGTCTGGGCGGCGCGTGCCCATGGTTTCAGGCCGGGGCGAAGGGCTGGTGTTGAGACAGCGACTCAATAAACCTTCGGTCGAGCGCCATAGGGTGTACGCTGGGTCTCAATTCATCGGATATAAGCCCGTCATGTCCACGCTAAGCGAAGAGAGCCGCCGGATCGTAGCTTCTCTGGCGCACCGTGTTGGTCCCAGCGCTGATACCGCGCGTATCGCCGAAGTGATCGTGTCGATACTGCAAGGCATGGATGCCGCACTGACGCCGATCATCGGCCAGCAGGGCGTTGTTGCGTTGACACGCCGCAGCATCCACCTGAGCGCCTCCATTCATCCCCACCTGACCAGCACGTTTGAACGTGCGCAGGCAGCGCCGGATCTGCTCGGCCTCAAATCCGTGCTGGTTGAGCAAAGTGAAGCGGATGCACTGCTTTTCGGTGAAGGGCTGCTGATCACCTTTTACACGCTGCTGACCACGCTGATTGGGCCTTCGCTGACTGCCCGTTTGCTGCGCGACGTGTGGGAACCTTCTTTGAGCGACACCCCTTCGCAGGAAAATTCGCCATGAGCACCAAAGTAACTATCAACCGCCTGGCTACCGGCGTGCCAGGGCTGGACGAGGTGCTGGGCGGAGGATTGCCGGAATTTTCGTTCAACCTGATCGCCGGCCCTCCCGGCTGCGGCAAGACCACGCTGGCGCATCAGATGATGTTCGCCCTAGCGACACCTGAGCGGCCCGCGCTGTTTTTCACTGTCTTGGGTGAGCCGCCGTTGAAGATGTTGCGTTATCAGCAGCAGTTCGACTTTTTCGACAACGATGCGATCAACCACTCGATTCGCTACATCAACCTGGCTGACGACACGCTGGCAGGTGACCTGGATGAAGTGCTCCGGCGCATCGTCAGCGAAGTGGAGGCGCATTCACCGTCGCTGGTGTTTGTCGATTCCTTTCGTTCGGTGGTGCTGGCCAGCCAGACTCAGCACAACCCCAACAACAACCTGCCGCAGTTCGTTCAACAACTGGGCATGTTGATGACCACTTGGCAGGCGACCACCTTCCTGATTGGTGAGTACTTCACCGAAACCGACACCAACCCGATATTCACCGTAGCTGACGGGTTGATCTGGCTGCGCCAGAGTGTTGAGCGCAATTCCATGGTGCGCAAGATGGAAGTCATGAAGATGCGCGGCCAACCGACTTTGCCGGGTTTGCATACCTTCCGCATCGCCAGTTCCGGCATCAATGTGTTCGCACCTGCGCCGCTCAACCCGGTCGAGATACCGATGACGCTGCCGATGCAGCGCTTGAAAATGGGCGTGCCACGCCTCGACGAAATGCTTGGTGGCGGTTTGCCTCGCGGCTATTCGCTGCTGGTGGCGGGGCCTTCTGGGTCGGGTAAAAGCATCCTGGCGGCGACCTTTCTGGCCGAGGGTGCGCGCAATGGCGAAACCGGCGTTATCGCGGTGTTCGAGCAACGGCCCAACCGCTCGCAAAACGCTACCCTGGCAGACCTGATCCAAAGCGGAAGGGTCAGCCTGGTGGACAGCCGGGCGCCGGATTTGTCCATCGACGAAATCGTCCAACTGTTGCTGAGCGAGATCAGCCGCTTGAACGCTACGCGGGTGGTCATCGATTCGCTGTCGGGCTTTGAGCTGGCCCTGGCGCCGACCTTTCGGGCGGACTTCCGCGAGTCGCTGTCACGCATGGTTACCGCGTTGACCCGCGCCGGGGTCAGTGTATTGATGACCTCGGAGCTGGAAGACCGCTACACCGATCTGCGTTTCAGCCCCTACGGCACGGCGTTCCTGACCGATGCGATCATCGTGCAGCGCTACATCGAAGTGCGCAGCCGCCTGTTGCGCATCATGGCCGTGGTCAAGGTGCGTGCCAGTGCCCACAGCGATGAGCTGCGCCAATATCACATCAATGACGATGGCCTGCAGATCGGCGAGATGCTCGCTGACCAGGAAGGGCTGCTCGGTGGTCGTCCGACTAGCCAGCCAATTAAGGAACGATAATGTCTGAGTTGACCCATGAGTAAACGCGCTGGAGAGGACGAGCGTGAAGCAGCCAATGCTGCCCACGAACTCTTCCTGCTCGGCCAGAAAACCGTTGAAGCCCGAGCGGTACTGGCCGCATTGCAGCAGCAACTGAGTGACGCCAACAGTCGCCTGGAGGATTCCCAGCACGTCGAGCAGTTGATCGAGGCCAACCAGCAGTTGGTGCTCGCCATACTCCTGGCCCAATCCGTACCGGTCGCCAAGCTGGGCATGGAAGAGCAACTGTTTCAGGAACTGCGTGAGGCCAACGCGCAACTGGTCATCGCAGCGCTCGGCGCCCAGGACCTGCAGGCGACAGCGGAGCGAGCGTTGGACCAGCAGAAAGGCATCCTTGCGATGGTCGCCCATGAACTGCGCAATCCGCTGACCCCCATCAAGCTGATTGCCGAGCGAATGGTACGGCTGCCCAGTGATCAACTGCCGCGCATGCGCGAGTTGATCGAGGGCCAAGTCCAACATATTTCCCAACTGGTCGACGACTTGCTGGATGTCTCGCGCGCCAGCACCGGCAAGCTGCGTATCAACTGCAGTGAAGTGGACATGCTGCGTATTCTGAATGCCGCCGTTGATGCCTGTAGCCCGGTGATGATTGCGCGAAAGCAACAGTTTGATGTCGAGCTGCCTGACGCTGCTCTGATCGTCAACGGCGACCCGGGCCGACTCGCGCAGATTTTGCACAACCTGCTGGCCAACGCGGCCAAGTACACGCCCGTAGGCGGCACCATCAGCATGACGGCCACCGTGACCGCCAAAGTGCTGCGGATCAGTATTGCCGACAATGGCATCGGTGTTACCGCCAAGGCACTGCCGTTCATTTTTGACCCGTACGTGCAAGACACACACGCCATCGGCTTCAACGTGACGGGCCTGGGCATTGGCTTGACGGTAGTGCGTGAATTGGTCGAAGCCCACGGCGGCAAGGTGACGGGGATGAGTGATGGGCATGGCAAGGGCAGCGAATTTGTGGTGACGCTGCCCCTGGTGCGTTAAGGGATCAACCGCGCTTCGCGCAACTTATCGAACACCTCGAAAAATGCCTGGTCGCTCGCCTGGTAGGCGGTGAACCCCATCTTCCGGCTCTTGGACATGTCCGTGACCACCTCGATCGGGCGCCCCAAGTCGGCATCGGTGTGCCAGGGCGAGGCGAGGCGGCTGATGTCCGTTTCCTTCAGCCCATGCTCCGCAGCGAGCTGGCTCCAGGCGGCCTGATCGTCGGCCATCTGACTCTCAAGCGGCGAGGGCTTGGCCGGGAAGTCTGCGGGCACAAGGCCAAAATAATCGGCAATCTGCCCCCACATCCATTTCCATCGGAACACGTCGCCATTAGTGATGTTGAACGCCTGGTTGGCCGCCGCCGGCGTGGTGGCGGCCCACAGCTGTTGTTGTGCCAATTGCCGCGCATCGGTCATGTCGGTGAGGCTGTCCCATTGCACGCGGGAACCTGGGAATACAAATGGGCGCCCAGTGTGTTTGCAGACGCTGGCGTAGACGGCGAGGGTGGTCGCCATGTTCATCGCATTGCCCACGGCCACGCCGGTGACTGTGTGCGGGCGATGCACGCTCCAGGTGAAGCCGTCCTTTTTGGCGGCGGCGAACACTTCGTCTTCCTGGGCGTAATAGAAGTTCTCCACATCCAGGCGGCCTTGCTCTTCGCGGAACGGGGTTTGCGGCAGGCTGCCCTTGCCATAGTTTTCGAACGGGCCGAGGTAGTGCTTCAAGCCGGTGACCAAGGCCACATGCTGCACGCTGCCGGCGGGGCGCACGGCATCCAGCACTTTGCGCACCATGGCGGCGTTGACGCGGATGTTCTCGGCTTCGGTGGCCTGGCGCGACCAAGTGGTGATGAATACGTGGGTGGGTTTCAGATCGGCCAAGGCCTGTTGCAGCGATGCCGGGTCCTGCAAGTCGGCGGCGACTGGAATCACGCCCGGCACCTGTGATGGCTGGCGGGACAGCGCGGCGACCTGCCATTGTTGTTCAAGCAGTAGCTGGGTGATGGCGCTGCCAACGATGCCGCTGGCGCCTACGACGAGTGCTGTCTGGGTCATAAAATTCTCCCGAGGATGTAGCCTTCTGAGCCCCTGCGCGTAGGAGAGGTTCAACCTTATCCGTGAGTCTCGCGGCACCAAACAGACGAATCAGGGTCCATAAGCCCCGCACGAACATTCGCGCTTCTCCGTTACCCTCACCATAAGATTTAAAGCATGTACCTACGCACTATCGCTGTCGGGCTGTCGGCCCTTGTTTTGTTTTCTACCGCTGTAGATGCCCGCAGTCTGGTAAACCCCTACACCCCCACCGAACAACGCACCTCATTCGATGGCTGTGCCGATCTCTTCCCTGCCGCCGCCCCAATTAAGACGGCCACCGTTCCGGCGTCGATGAAACCCCTGGCGCTGTGTTCCGAGACGTTTGCGGTGCTCTACTCACAGACCAGCAAGACCCCGTTGGTGGTGGTCGAACGCCTGAACGCTGCGCAGTTGAAAGATGCCAAAGGCGAGGAGCGCACCAACCAGTTCTATGCCGACCCGCGCATTCCAAAAGGCGGCCGCGCGGAGCTGAGCGACTACCGCAGCCAGCACCCGGCCGTTGACCGCGGCCACCAGGCTCCGGCCGCCGATGCTCCCAACGCCCGCGCCATGGCGCAGTCGTTTGCGCTGTCGAACATGGTGCCCCAAGACCCCACCAACAACCGCAAGATCTGGAGCAAGGTCGAGGCGGACGTGCGCAAGTTTGCCAAGCGCGCCGGCGGTGATGTGTATGTGTTTACCGGGCCGCTGTTTGACCAGGGTTACAGCACCATCGGCGACAACAAGGTCTGGGTGCCGACGCGCCTGTTCAAGCTGGTGTACGACGCCTCCAGCCAGCGCGCCTGGGCCTACGTGCTGCCCAACGCTGAAACGCGCATCCAGAAGCCGATGGACTACGACACCTTCGTGAAAAGCACCGGGCTCAAACTGCTGGGTAATCTTCCGGTGTCGGGGTCGATTGGGCGCTCCTGAATACGCGGCTTACTTGGCTTTTTTCAACGCCTTCAAGCGTTGGGTTGCACGTTGCACCGCGGCCATTTTCTCGGGGCGTTTCATGCGTTTCCACTTGCGGATGTCGTCCTTGCTGCGTCCACAGCTGACGCACAGGTCGCCGCTGAGCTGACAGGTGGAGACGCAGGGGTTTTCGATGTCTTTAGCCAAGAGGTCACCTGGAGATGGGGTAAAGGGGGCGCACTCACGCCAAACGAAACTCAACGGTGAGGTGGCTCACTTCATGCACCGGCTTGAGGCGCTCGCGAATGCTGTCGGCATCCGTGCTCGCCTGGCCGACAACGCTCACAATCGCCGCGTGGGCGTCGGGGCCGACGCGCCACACGTGCAGGTCGGTAATCCTGGCGTCGCCGGGTTGTTCGACCAGCTCGCGGATTTCGGCGGCGACGTGCTCATCGGTTTGATCCAGCAGCACGCCGGCGGTTACGCCCATCAGGCTCCAGGCCCAACGCGCAATCACGATGGCGCCGACGATACCCATCACCGGGTCCAGCCACACCCAGCCCAGGTAGCGCCCGGCCAAGAGCGCCGCAATGGCGAGGACGGAGGTCAGCGCATCGGCGAGCACATGCACATAGGCGGATTTCAGGTTGTTGTCGTTGCTGTGGTGATGATGCTCGTGGTCATGCTCGTGGCTGTGGCCGTGCCCCAGCAACAGCGCACTGACGATGTTCACCACCAGGCCCACGATGGCAATCAGGGTCGCGGTACCGAACTGCACTGCGGTGGGTTCAAGCAAGCGGATCACCGACTCGACGCCAATGCCCAGGGCCACCAGCGCCAGGATCAGCGCCGAGGCGAAGCCACCCAGGTCGCCCACTTTGCCGGTGCCGAAGCTGTAGCGCGGGCTGCGCGCGTGGCGTTTGGCATAGGCATAGGCTGCGGCGGCAATGCCCAAGGCACCGGCATGGGTCGCCATATGAAAACCATCAGCCAGCAAGGCCATGGAGCCGGTGAGGTAGCCGGCTGCAATTTCCGCCACCATCATCACCACTGTCAGCATCACCACCCACAGGGTGCGCCTGGCGTTCTCTTCGTGGGCAGCGCCGAGGAACACATGCTCGTGGGCGTGGTTTGTCATGAGCGTCATTTGGCGTAACGCCGGATGGCTTCGAGCAGTTCTTCGACACCTTTGTTGCGTTCTTCCTCGCTGAGGGAGGGATCCGCCACGTGCGCCCTGGCGTGCTCTTCGATGATCTCTTCCATCAAGCCGTTGATGGCGCCGCGCGTAGCGGCCACCAAGTGCAGGGTCTTGGCGCAGTCAGCGTCTGACTCCAGGGCTTTCTCCACCGCCTGAATCTGCCCGGCGATGCGTTTAACCCGTTTTATCAGGCTGTCTTTGTTGGCTGTGATATGGCTCACGATATACCCCCCCCCTACCTATAGTAGGGCGGATGGTGTCATACCCCACCCCCCTATACAAGGACGCCGAAGCGAGGGTTACTTGGGCCGATCCAACCGATGACGCAGGGTGTAGACCGCCACACCCACTGCCAGGATGCCCGACAACGCGCCGACACCCAGTGCCCAGCGCGGGCCCAGGTGGTCCGCGACCCAGCCGACGATAGGCGCACCGATCGGTGTGCCGCCCAAGGCCACGCCGACGCGCAGGGCAATCACTCGGCCGCGCATGGCGGGTTCGGTGGTGAGTTGCATCAGGCTGTTGGTGGTGTTGCTGAAGGTCATGGCACCGACGCCGATGATCACCAGCGCCACGGCGAACAACCAATAGTTCGGCGCCAGGGCCGCCAGCGTGCAGCCAATGCCGAAGATCGCCGCACCGTTGAGCAACGACTTGAACTGTGGCCGCTCGCGTCCGGCGGCCAGCAGGGCGCCGGCAATGGTGCCGATGGCCAGCGTCGAGGAAAGCAGGCCAAAGGCGCGCGCATCGGTATGGAACGCAGTTACCGCCATGGTCGAGATAAAAATCGGGAAGTTCATGCCGAAGGTGCCGATCAGAAACAACATCAGCAGGATCGCCTTCAAGTCCGGCCGTGCCCACACATAGCGCAGGCCCTCGGTCAGGCTGCCCTTGGTGCGCAGTGCCCGCACCTTGGCGTGCTGCCCCGACACCCGCAGGAAGAAAAGCGAAACCAGCACCGCAAAGAAACTGCTGCCATTGAGCAGGAATGCCCAGCCGGTGCCCACCGAGGCGATGGTCAGGCCCGCCACGGCCGGGCCGATCATGCGCGCCATATTGAACGACGTGGAATTGAGTGCGATGGCGTTGGACAAATCCTTCTCGGCCACCAGTTCCGCGACGAAAACCTGCCGCACCGGCGCATCGAACGCCGACGCGCAGCCGGACAAAAACGCGAACACATACACGTGCCACAGTTCGACAAACCCAGTGACGGTGAACACCCCCAGCGTCAGTGCCAGCAGACCCATGAGCGCCTGAGTGACCATCAGCAATTTGCGCTGGTCGTAGTGGTCGGCGGCAAAGCCGGTCCATGGCAGCAACAGCAACTGCGGCCCGAACTGCAACGACATCACGATGCCAACCGCCGCAGCGTTGTGCGGGGTCAACTGGGTCAGCACCAGCCAGTCCTGCGCGGTGCGCTGCATCCAGGTGCCGACATTAGAGACCAACGCCCCGGCGGCCCAGATGCGGTAGTTGGGGCTGCGCAGGGAGCGGAAGGTGCCGAGGAAACTCATAGCGGTATTCGTGACTCCTCAAACAGGGCGAGGTGATTTGAACAGGCGCTGCCGGCGCAGTACTCAGCCACAGTGAAGCTCAATGTGGGAGTTGTCGAGCCCTGGCGAGGCTGCGATGGCGGCGGCATTGCCAACCTGTACGTTGCCTGACACTCCGCTATCGCAGCCTAGCTAAAGCTCCACAACTCCCACAGGCTATACTCGCCCGTTCGAAATCCCCCCTTCAAACAAACCGAGATACCCCATGAGCACCTCTCTCCCTATCACCCCCGCGCGCAAGCCAGTCGCGCCGTTGGTGGCCTTTGTCATCCTGGTGCTGGGCGCCTTGTTCCTGCAAAACAGCGTCGGTTCGCGCCAGGTGCTTTTGCTAGTGGTCGGCGCCGCACTGGGCTTGACCCTTTACCACGCTGCCTTCGGCTTCACCTCCGCTTGGCGCGTGTTCATCAATGAGCGCCGTGGCGCTGGCTTGCGGGCGCAGATGGTGATGCTCGCGCTGGCAGTGCTGCTGTTTTTCCCGGCGCTGGGGGCGGGCACGTTGTTCGGGCAGCCAGTGGTCGGGCTGGTGGCGCCGGCCGGGGTGTCGGTGGTGTTTGGTGCGTTTATTTTCGGCATCGGCATGCAGTTGGGTGGCGGGTGTGCCTCGGGCACGCTATTCACCGTGGGCGGCGGTAATGCGCGGATGCTGGTGACGTTGTTGTTCTTTATCTGCGGCTCGCTGATCGCCACACACCATGTGGACTGGTGGTTTGCGTTGCCGGCGTTCCCGGCGGTGTCCATCGTCAAGAGCTTCGGCGTAGTGCCCGCGTTGCTCGCCAGCCTGGCGATGTTTGCGCTTATCGCGGCCGTCACCGTGCGCCTGGAAAAGCGCCGCCACGGCCAGCTCGAAGAGGGCGTGACCAGCGAACATCAGGGCTTGCGCCGCTTCCTGCGTGGGCCATGGCCATTGGTGTGGGGCGCGATTGGTTTGGCACTGCTCAACTACGCCACTCTCGCACTGGCCGGGCGGCCGTGGGGCATCACTTCGGCGTTCGCCCTGTGGGGCGCCAAGGTGGCGAGTGGTTTGGGTGTGGACGTAAGCGCTTGGGCGTTCTGGCAGATGCCGGGCAATGCCAAGGCTCTGGCGGCGCCGGTGTGGGAGGACATTACCAGCGTCATGGACATCGGCATCGTCCTCGGTGCGCTGTTGGCCGCCGGGCTGGCTGGGCGTTTCGCCCCCAGCCTGAAGATCCCGGCCCGCTCGCTGATCGCTGCGGTGATCGGCGGCCTGCTGCTCGGTTACGGTTCGCGCCTGGCGTACGGCTGCAACATCGGCGCGTACTTCAGCGGCATCGCCTCGGGCAGCCTGCATGGCTGGGTGTGGCTGGTGGCGGCGTTTATCGGTAACAGCGTAGGCGTGCGCCTGCGGCCGTTTTTCTTTGTGGGCGAGCGCCGTCAGGTGGCGCTGAGCGGCTGCTGAGTCAGTCTTGCGGGGAAACGCTTGGCGCCTGATCCGCTTCAGCCGCCAGTTTTTCCCGCTCTGCTTTGCTGATGTACCTGTCCTTGGATTTGGGCGCCAATTTGGCGCTGGCCTTTTTGGCCTTGGCCTTGAACAGCTGCTGCAGTTTTTTCTGGCGATTCATGGGTGTCTACCTGGGTTAAACGTGCCCGGATGATACCAGCTTAAAAATCGCAGCCAATGGCTAGCAAGGCTGCGCCGCCAAGCTGTTGCTGACCCTGCGTCCCAACACCAGCACCGTCACAAACCCGCAACCTACCAGCGCCGTGGCCAGGCTCAACAGCACCGCGCTGCCCATCTGGTCGACGATCTGCCCGCCAAAGAACGAGCCCAGGGCAATGATCACTTGGAACAACGCCACGAACAGCGGCATGCCGCGCTCGACATCCTTGGGCGCCACCACAAACATCCAGATACTCGCGCACGCCGGGAAGGCGCCAAAGGCAAAGCCCCACAGCGCGATCAGCATCGCCGCGCCGGTCATGCCGGTGGCGAAGTACGGGAACAGCGCGGTGCTGGTGCCGATCATCAACGCCACCAGCAGCAAGGTATTGCGCACGCTGCGGTTAGCCGCGAACCCGGCAAAAATATTGCCCATCACGCCTGCGACGCCATACAGCAGCAACAGCGAACCAATGGTCGGCCCGTCGAAGCCAGAGCTGTGTTTGAAGAACGGCGCGACATAGGTGTAGGCCGCAAAGTGCGCCAGCCCGATCAGCAACACCGCGATCAATCCGACCCGCGCTTGTGGGTTGATAAATAAAGCCGGCAGATCACTGATGCGAATGGCCTTCTCCGGCGTGAGTCTTGGCAGCAGGAACATCTGCGCCAACAGTACCGGAATGCCCACCAGCGCGGTCACCAGGAACGTCATGCGCCAGCCCATCAGGCCACTGAGCCAGGTGCCGACGGGCACGCCGAGTACGGTGGCCAGGGTCACGCCCATCATGATGATCGAAGTCGCCTTCGCTACGCCCACACCCTTGGGCGCCAGGCGACCGCTCAGGGCAATGGCCGTGGCCCAGAAACCGCCGATGCTGATGCCCAGCAATACACGGCCGAACAGCAGCAGGTTGAAGTCGCTGGCAAAGGCCACGACCGAGTTGGCGATGATCATGATCAACGTCAGGCCGATCAGCAGATAGCGACGGTCCATCGCGCCAATGCTCACCGACAGAAACGGTGCAGCGAGGGCGGCCATGATGCCGGGCAGCGTCACCATCAAACCCGCGTGGCCGGCACTGATACCGAGGTCGGTGGCGACATCGTTGAGCACGCCCACCGGCAGGAATTCACTGGTCACCAGTGCAAAGGCACCTACCGCGACCGAGAGAATCGCCAGCCACTGCTGTTTGACACTTTGTTGATTATGTTCGGGAAGGCCGCTGGGGGCCTGGAGGGCGCTTGGCATGATGCTGGGTTCCAAGGGGGGATATCGCCTGAGGCCAGGCGCATGGGAAGAAGAAGTGGGAAGCGATTATAGGAAGGGCCGTTGGTCTGCCTATAGGCGAGCGGTTCGATAGTAATCATCAGTGGTATCGATGTGAGGACCTTGGGCCGCTCCCATCCATACCACTTTGAGTTGAGTGTTCCGCTTTAATCAGTTCCGAAACGACCGACTCAAAAACCCAGTAATCAGCCCCACAACCTGCTGCTGAATCACTCCCCGCGCCCGAGCGCCTTCGCCATCCCGGCAAATCATGCCATCCCCCGGCGAGCTCTCTTCAATCAACGCAATCGCCCCCGGCTTGCAGATCGACATAAAGCTGAAGTGGGTAGCGTCGGCGATCTCCACATACTGCGTCGAAGCTTTTGCCATCCGCCGGACCATATCGGCGGACTCCAATTCAGGCGCCATATCTTCCGTTGGCACACCCCCCGCAATCACCAGCGCCGGCGCCGGCAATGCGGCGAGGCTGGCGTCGGTAAAGCCGCGCGACAGGCCCAGGTCCAACGACACAATGGCGGTGACGCGTTTGTCGCTCAAGTCAGCGGCCAGCTTGGCCTTGCCCTCTGGCGTGGCAGCGGGATTCATCTCGTGGTAGCCAATGCAACCGCCCAGCTTGGGATAGGTGCTGCACTCCTTGACGAACAGGTCAGGATCGAAGCGTGCACCGGCGATTTCCAGCACGGTCCAGCCGCCCAGGGAGTGGCCTACAGCGGATATCTGTTTGTTCGCCACCGCGCCGAATTGCGTGGGCTGATCCAACACTGCATCGATAGCACGGCTCAAGTCCACCGGGCGCTGCCATAACTGCGCGGCGGCTTGCGGGCTGCGGTCCTTGGTGGTGGTGCCGGGGTGATTGACCGCCGCGACGATATAGCCCTGATGGGCCAACGCACTGGCCAGCCACGTCTGTTTACCCCAATTACCGCCGTAGCCGTGGGAGAGCACGACCAGTGGATGTTCGCCGCTGGCGGGTGGTGCATCGGGTACGGCGAGGGCGCCGATGAAGACTGCGTTGTCGGCGATCAGCTTGGGTTGGGTGGTGGTGGTAGCGGGGTACCAGACGACCAGTTCGAGTGGTCGGTTGTTTTGCGCATCGGGCAGGGTGGTGGTCTTGAAACCGACGGGGTTTTCGGCGGCGAAGGCGGGAGCGGTGAGGCAAATCAGGAACAGGGCGCGTAGAGCGGTTTTCATTGTTGTTATCGTCCTTGAAATGAGCGGCGAAGCATGACCTGAAACAAGCGGTTTTGGTAGAGGGGAGGCGGGACTAGGACGTTACCGACGTATTCCTACTTATTAGTATTACAGATTGCTCTTTCGTGAATTTAGGACGTTGCTATCTTACTTTGGTTAAAAAAGCGTGCGACGGTAGTGCCGTACTTCCTACCGTTGATTAATAAGGTGAGGGTTATGAAAATTCCAATCGAGATGTTGACTTTAATGCTTGGTTTGAATGTTCGTAAGTTCATACTCGTTTTGTTTGCGCTCTTGCTATTTGTGTCTGCTAGTTTGGCGTTGGCTGAAGAGCGATCTTTCACTAAAGATGATACGCCAAGTCCTGTGCTGGTTTTGTCCAATGAGGGTGTTGGATTAGCCAATTTCTACGCGAATTCGTTGGACTTTCCCAGTGGTACTTTGCCTGATCCGAAAGAGTTACTAGAGATCGCGTGGCGTACAACGTACTACCCTGAAAGTGCCAATTCAAAGGTCGAACTCTGTTACTTTCGCCCCTATAGTTCTCAACCCAATTGCGTGGATATCGCTCCTAACTCATCTGGCGTTATCTATGAATTTAATGCCCAGAGTTTCAATCACGGATCACGTGTTGTCATCAAGCATTATGTGTTAGGGGGCACACCACCCTACAGTCGTCCTGCTGGCGTTGATACAGTGACTTTTCGATATAGGTACTAACTCGTAATACCGTGCAAGGGTCACTTATTACGGTGACCTCTGCTCTGATAAATAAAAAACGTGCAGTTGGTAAAATTTTAGCCGCCTCTACAGGGTGAATTCTCATGGCAACTATCCACGCTTATTCCTCAGTGCCTAACAATCGCTTGGCTAGCAGTCCGGTTAATGCCGCAACCTCACCAGCAATGCAGACAACGGCAGACACGGCTGGTGCATCTACCGCTACACACACTGATAGTGCGCCCCACACCGTATCGGTTTTGGCTCGTCAGTTGAGCGAAGCCTCAGTGCGCGCCGACACCCGCACCGCAGAGGCACCCGCCGATCCGCCGGACTCGATCATCGGCGACAGCTACCTCACGGATAAAGCGCAGCATGACGCCGAGGTCCCAGACACCGATCTTCCAGAGCTCCTGGCCCGCGCCCGACAGGCAACCGCCTTCATCAACGGTTCCGACAGCAACCCCTTCAAGGGCTTGGGACGTGATCAGTTGATCCTGATCGCCCATGAGGACAGCGGCGCATTCACCACCAACGAACGCCGTGCCGCATGGCAAGAGATGGAATCTACGGCACCCGCCCAGGCGAGCAGCGCGAGTCAGGCATCGATTGACGGCCATGCTCTGATGGTCGCTCGCGTGTTCGGCAACTACGAGCCGCCGGTGGCCCAGCCACCATTGACCTCCTACAACCTAACTCAGAGCTCTTATCATTTCCTCAACCGCGATGATCGTGCCGTGATCTCGCAGATGTACGCTTACGCGCAGGCTGAAGGTGCTGATCTGGCCTTCGTCGATGACTTGGCCTGGCAGCTCGGCCATTATCGACATCTCAGCGACGGCGGTCAGCAGTTGAGCCACAACAATGGCTATACCTCGGAGGGTTATCGCATCACCTTCCACTTCAAGGAGCAGGACGCGGCTATTGCCTCGCGCATTCTTAATGGTTCGGCCATCAACAGCACCCGTATCGACCCAGGCTTCTTAAGGCATATTCTGAACCCGGACTACGGATCTCTCTCCAACATCGGCGGAATACCCTTCCTTGAACAGATGGTGCTCAAGTTCTCTGCTGAAGGTGCTTCACAAGCCGCGCTCGGCAGCGAATTCGCCACCTTCAACCGGATCGAAAACAAGGACAACGTCCTGGTCACGACGAACACGGACACCAAACTGCCGCCCTCAAAGGTAGTTGCCACCAACGTTAATGGCGTGTGGAGTTTGACCGAACTGGGTAAGTCCGCTGGCTACACGCTGGACACCGCTACCGGCAAGCTGCACCGACCAACAATGCCTCCAGAGGATGAAGCTCAGCAGGGCTTCATCCTGGAAACCTCTGTTGGTTCCGCGCAGAGTCGCTCCCTTATGGATGCCCTTGCCGACAGCGACGATCCGTCCCCCAAGCGAGCGATCTGGATGAACAATCTGTTCAGCCTGCTTGACTCGCCTGAGTAGCCTTACAAAGCCCAAATTAAATAGCGGGCATGCGGGATTAGGAAAATACCTGCGTATTCCTATTTATTAGTATTACAGAGCTGTCCTTCATTGTTTTAGGAAGTGCGTGGGTTTCTACGGTTAATGAATCGTGCAATGGTAGAAGTGTGATTCTTACAGCTGGATCCATTGGGCTCTTACGTATTAACTCCTCAAGCGATGGTGGTGATTATGAGTGGCTCGATAGTGATTCGTTGCTCCGTAAATGCAAACAAGCCTGTGCGTGCTCTTGTTACTGCTCTGCTGGTATTGGCCAGTGGGGGGGGCGTTGCGAAAGAAAGTTCTATTTCAAAGTCTGGGGACCCCAGTCCCGTGTTGGTGTTATCCAATTCCGATACTCATCCGGGTGTAGGGTTTGCGAGTTTCAGTGTTGTTAGCTCGGACTTTCCCCCAGGAACGCTCATTGATCCCAAACAGTTAGTGGAAATTCAATGGAGTACAACGTTTTACCCTGACAGCATCAGGGAGGATGTGAGGCTTTGCTATTCAAGGCCCTTCAGCTCTCAAGAGGATTGCAGGAGAATCACTCCGCGTTCGTCTGGCACAGTGCAGGATTTTAACAGTCAGTCGTTTGGTAATGGCTCGCGAGTTAGAATCTATCATGACGTATACGGGGGCACACCTCGCTATACGCGTCCTGCTGGCGTCGATTCAGTCGTATTAAAATATAGCTATTAATCAACTGAAAAGTATTTTGTCTGTTTGGTTTTTTGGCTCTTTTACATGAAAAACAATGATATTAATGATGTGGCAGCGGCGCTGTCCTCCTATTTAGGAAGAGTGATCCATGATATCTATTAATCTTCATGCGTCGTCAGCCACTAATCGTATGGCAACAAGTAGTACTTCCAACGCCGAGCCCGTGTTTGCGGTTTCGTCAGATAAAGAAGAGCCCATTGCCGCGTCAACTTCGAACGGTGAAGTTACCAACAGCACCGTCTCAATCCTGGCTCACCAGTTGAGCGAAGCGGCAGCGCGTGCTGAAAAACGCGCGGGATCGGAGAGCGAAAACCCGTTCCACTCGATTACCGGCGATAACTACATCGCCAACAAAAAACAACACGGTGCAGCGCTTCCCAATACCGATAACCCGGAGCTCCTGGCTCGGGCCCGGCAGGCCAACGGCTTCGTCGATGGCATTGACAGCAACCCTTTCAAAGGGCTTGCGCGCGATCAGCTCAGCCTGATTGCGAGGGACGTTGGCGGCGCCTTCACGCTCAATGAGCGACGTTCAGCGTGGGAAGAGTTGCAAGCAACCGCAACCCCAATGGCTGCCAACCCGAAATTGCTACCTGCAAATGGGCGTGATCACCTGATTTCGCGTTTGTACGGGGGGGTTGAACCGCCGGTCGCCAAGCCACCTGCCACCGTCTATAACGGCACTCAAAACCACGCCGATTTCCTCAACCCTGAGGATCGTGCCTTGATCTCGGATATGTACGCTTACGCCGCAGCGGAGGGTGCTGACCTGCGTTTTGTAGATCACGTGGCCATAGCACTCGGTACCTATCGTCATTACAGCGACGGCCTTCAATTCGGGGGGAGTAACGTTCGCTATGACGGGGAAGGGTATCAGGTGACGTTCGATTTCAAGCCAGAGGACGCCGCAATCGCGTCAAGCGTCCTGGAGGGTTCGGCGATCAACAGCACCCGTATCGACCAGGGTTTCTTGCGACACATTCTGGACCCGGCCCAAGGTGCGTTTACAAACATTGGTGGCATACCGTTCCTGGAGAAGATGGTAAAAAAATTCTCTAATGAAGGGGCTGATCAGCCCCCACTCGCCAGCCAGTTCGCCACCTACCACAAAGTCAGGTACGAGGACCATATTGTCCAAACCACCAACAAGGACGTCAGGCTACCGCCCTTCAAGGCACTCACGGATAACGTCAACGGCGTTTGGACCCTCACCGAACACGGCAAGGCAGAAGGCTACACACTGGACAAAACCACTGGCCGGATAAGCAAGCCGGTCGCCTCTTTCGACAGTCAGACGTCACAACGCTCAATCTTGGACGACATTGTCCGCCAATCGCCCAAAAGCTACTTCGCGGACTTTGTTGCCGGTGACCGTGAGGCGTTCGCCATGCGAAGAGTCTGGCCCGGCCATTTTTTCATGCTGATGAAAAACCAATAATTATGAGGACTTGATAAGCGATGCCCTAAGGCACCGCACAGTCCTCATGCCTCAATGAGATTCCAAAGCTGAAGATTTCAATAACGCCTACGCGTGCGTCAGCCCCGTCAACGTATCCGCAATCGTCTTCGTCCGCTGCGCCGTGCCCTCGGTCGCACGGCTGGACGCTTCCAACGCGTCCAGCATCTCTCGCAGTGCGCCCACACCGGTGGACTGGTCTTCGATCTGCTGGGCTACCCGCTGGATCTCACTCGACAGCAGGTCAATATCCACGCCAATTTCCGCCGCATTCTTACGCGTGATTTCCGCCAGCTTGCGCACCTCGTCCGCCACCACTGCAAAGCCCCGGCCCAAGTCGCCCGCGCGCGCCGCTTCAATGGCCGCGTTGAGCGCCAGCAAGTTGGTCTGCCCGGCGATCTGCTGGATTACCTGCACAATCGACTGGATCCGCAAACTCGACCCGGCCAGCGTGCGCGCACCTTCCACCGCCACATCCGCCTGGCTCGACAGCCCCTCCACCGTGGCCCCGGCCTGGGCCGATACGCTGTTCTGCTGGTCGATGGTGCTGACCAAGTCATCCATCGACGCGTGCAACTCACCGGAGTAATGCTTGAGCTGCGCCGCGATTTCTTCCTGCTGTTGCTCAGCCTGGGCCAGCACCTGGCCCAAGTCCGCCAGGCCTTCGAATACCGGCAGGATATTGTTGTCCAGCCCGCGGGTGTTCAGGGTGTTGGAGAAATCATTGTTCTTGAACGCCGCAATCTGCTTGACCACCACATGGTTCAATCCCGCCAGCTTCTTCACCTGCCGCCGTAGGAAGAACGCCTTGAACTCGCCGTAATGAGCGATGAAATTGTCCACATACTCGTCACTGAAACTTGCGCCCTTGGCCACCCGAAAGAAGAAAATCGCGGTCAGCGTCTGGTTCAGGTTCAAACCCAGAATCTCCCCAAAGGTCGAGAATCCCGCCAACGGCACATCGCCAAACGTCCCCGCCATGCTGCCCAACTCGGCGCCGTTGTTCAGCCGGCGCAAGATGCAGTCATTCAAAATCCCCGCCACCGGTTGGCCGCCCTTGCCACGCAGGAACTGTTCATAGTCCAGGCGCGTCGCCTCACGCAACGGCGTACGCCGCACCATCACCAACTCCTCGCCCGGCGCCACGTCGCAAAACAACTGCACGATCTGCTGCTCGAAGTCGATACGCGCGATGGACCGCACAAACAACTCACTGCCTACCCGAATCGCAAACGAATAATCCGCCAGCTTCGACTCCAATGCCTGCGGCGCACAATTAAACGCATCACACAGCGCCTGCACCATGCTCTTGATATTGCCGGCGCTGTCGATCACCTGGTCAATCGTGCGGTCCTCCACCGAGGCCGTCAGCACACTGAAGGTCAAATCCGCCGGTTTGAAATTCTGGCTTTTGAACACCCCAAATCGCACCTGCGCCGCCGTCTTCACAAACACAATCTGCGCATGATTCTGATAACTGCGCTGGCCGTCATGAATCAGCGTCTTCTGGAAATCCGACTTACCCCCGGCCGATCCCCCTACAAACAAACACGGAAACCGCCCCGACTCATACAGCGCCTCCATAAAAAACGACTCCGACGCCGACAACCCATCGAACACCACATACGCCAACGTATCGCGATGATCGATCGGCGTACGCACCTGCACCCGCTTGATATGCCCCACCAACTTGGCAATGCGCTCCTGCATCCCCAACCGCTTACCGCCGCCACGAATGTCCTCACACTCCAGCGGCACCATCACCACCTCGGCCGAGGCGATCAGACTGTCGTCGAACAGCTGCAACACCACCCGGTCCCAGCGCTCGCCGGTGGCGCAATACAGCGAATTGGGCGCATTGCAGAGTTCGCCGGAAGTGGTGCACAGGCTGATAGTGGATTGGGGGAAACGGCGCTTGAGCTTGGCGGCGACCTGATCGATGTCCAAATGCGGCGAGATAAAACCGGTGATCAGGGTGGGGGTGATGCGCAGGGCGGTGAGGGCGGCGTCCAGGTCGTTGGCAGTGCTGGTGAGCGTGGCGGTGCCTTGACGATCGGCCCGGGCTTTTTTTAGAAGGGAGAGTGGGTTCATGTGGTGGACTCGATCGAGTGGTGATGCAGGGGTAGGCATGCGGTTAGTAGGGTTATCGGCAGGTTGGGTGGGGACTGGAGGGTGGGGGATGCGACGGATGGACGCGGGTGGAGGGAGTTTCCCCATTATTGACAGGCTGTTTTCGGCCAGAAGCGGTCAGCGAAAACCGCAAAAGCCGAGGTTGGGACACCGTTTATAGGGAATTAAAGAGCGATTATATAACGCTCAGCGGATGGCGATTCTTGCCCCTTGCTGCCCGCCACGAAAGGCAGAAATCGACCAATAGCAGCTACTAGCATCGGCGGTGTTCTACCCATCGCAAGCTCAGCCGTGGTAACAGTGCTAGGGGCTTAATGACCTTCGCTATCAGAGCACTTACACAGCCAGCGGAACAGTTGCTTTGCCGATATCAGCGATGCCGCTGGTGCGCTGCGGGCACAGTTCATCAACATAGTATTCGCCGCCCTTAGCAACACCCCCTCCGAAGCTAGGAGTAATGAACCTTTCCTCAGAAAAAGATAAGATCGCCATCCATAGCATTTTGATACCACACTAACAATAACAAGGCCGAGTAGCCTTTGAGATCAAGCTACGCTGCCAGCACTGGGTGCATCAATGACGATGAGCGTCGGATACTCAAGCAAAGGGAATGGAACATGACTCGCAAACTGAGCTATAGCCGCGACATTCTTGCGATGGGTGATAAGGAACTCGAGGTCTTCGCCACCGGTGGGTGGCTCAGCAAACAAAAGACTATGTAGATCACGAAGAATTCGGAAATGCAAATGACCTTGGGCGTGACGTCGTGGGGTACTGAGCGAAGGCGGGTCGAAACGGCATATGCTGTTGGTACTGGCCTTAAAGCGTTGGGTCTCGCGGTTGGTCTGTCGCCTGACGAGCGAAGCCCACCCCCCGTTCGCCGTGACTGCGAACGGTTGCTCGACCGGCTGGACCCGCGCAATCATCTGCCAATCAGCATCTAACTAATCGAGCACAGGACCCGCGACTAGCCTATTGCAATGAGGCGGCGCGGATCACTTGAGCAGTCCGCTACTCGATCAAGTGGACCGAAGTTCCAGGTGCTAGCGCACGTGCGTCGGCTGCGTGTTTCAGGATCTAATCATCAGTCATCACGTTTACTTGACCAACACTTTATCGATTTCCTGAACCAGGGACCTTGGTGCGGGCGTATCGGCGTACTCCTGAGCCATCTGCATTGGGTCGACCATTGGCGTGGTTACCCCGTCGAAGGAGAAACCGCCGACCACATAACGTGCGAAGGTAGGCGACGCCGGGTCTTCGTCGACCTGCCAATACCCGTCATACCGTGTCGCCAGATACTCGCCGATGTAATAACCGATACGGGTAATGAACCATACACGGTTGGCCTCACTGATCACTGCACTTCGAAAACCGCTGTCCAATTGGGCCAAAAATTTCCCGGGAGTGTTAAGTACCTCGTGAGGTCGTTCAAACCCAAGGCTGGTGCAGAATTCATGGAGCACCGGCAGGCGCTCGGACTTGAATGCTGAAAAACCAGCCTTGCGACGCGCCAGCAATTGCTCGTCTGCCCCTTCGAAATTATCCATGCAGCCCTCATCAATCAATTATGAATAAGCACATCAATTTTATTTAACTCCAGCATCCTTGATAACTCTTGAGATGGCGGAGCTTCCAAAAATATCCATCGTGGCTCATAGCCTTTTACCGTGTCTCTAAGATAGAGATCCTTTTCAATCTGGCTATGAATCTGCGCGGTCAACGGGACTTCATTCAGTTTACCGTTAGAGGAGATGAGCCGCTGATAGGTCTTGATTGAGTCGCCCCAGATGCACTAGACAACCCGTTGGCTGCTTTGGACTGCCCCCTGCACCGTAGACATCTCCAGCCTATGCTTCTGGCCAACGGCCGTCTTGGTCCTTTTCAGCCGCTCACGAAAGGCAGAAAAAGGTCGATAGCTGCCCTTCGTGATAGTCAGCTATTGGCCAGTAGCCGTCGGTCGACTGATTAGACCAGGAGGGTTACGCTGGCGTTTTAGCATGCACGGAAGAGCGTATGACAGAGGTGTACCAAGGAAGCTGTTTATGTGCCGCTGTCCGTTATGAGCTATCCACCACACCGCAAGCAGTGAGTCACTGTCATTGCAGCCAGTGTCGCAAAGGTCATGGGGCGGCATTTGCTTCTTACGGCAGCGTTCCGCGTAGCGCGCTGCAAATACTTAGCGGCTCCATCCATATCAAAACCTATGCTTCTTCAACGACGGTATCACGCGAGTTCTGCGTGCAGTGTGGTTCGGCCTTGTTCTGGTCACGGTCTCAAGGCGAGTTTGCCAGTTGGGTTTCAATAGCATTGGGTACGCTCGATTCGCCGTTCTTCCCTCGAAAGCAGAAACACGTTCATCTCGACTCCGCAGCTCACTGGTACATTCCAACCACCCCATGCCCTCCAGTTGATTGAAGTCTTCTGGGCGAAAGCTGCCTGTCGCTCTGACCCCTTGTTGTTGACCGATATAGGCATTGACGTAAAATCGCCACCCCCAAAAAATCAGCGTGCATAGCGAGAAGGAGCTTCGATGCAACGGGTGATGATTGTTGGTCAACCTGGGTCTGGCAAAAGCACTTTGGCGCGCGAGCTTGGTCAGCGCACGGGCTTGCCGGTCGTTCATATCGACACTATTCACTGGCAGCCAGGTTGGATAGAACGAAGCCGGGACGAGAAAACGCAGCTTTGCCTCGATGTCGAGGCCCGTGATTGCTGGATATTCGAAGGGGGCCATTCGGCCACTTGGGAAAATCGGATGGCCCGTGCAGATCTTTTAATTTGGATTGATCGTTCGGCGACGCTTCGATTCTTGCGCGTACTGCGCAGAACGCTGCTCCAACGGGGTCAATCTCGGCCTGACTTGCCCGAGAACTGCCCCGAACTGCTGGCGAACCTGCCGGAGTTTTTTAGATTCATGTGGCGGACGAAAAAAACAGCGCGAGCAAAGATGCAGCAACTCGTGGCAACTGCACCATCAACCTGCCGCGTGGTTTATCTGCGGTCTAATCGAGAGGCCAGGATGTTTCTCGCGAGCATTGGAAATTCGGCTGGCCAAGGTTCGCGAGATTAATCGACGGCTGACTGCTTCTCTACGGAAGCTGCCGATCACGAACTCGCGTTGAGACGGGTTAGGGAAGGGGTCTATTTATTCCTAAAGAAAATCGTCGAGTCTTCGTAAAGTGAGTCACAAAGACTCAGCGATCAATCGAGTTGGTAGAAGGTTAGCTGCCCGCTCCAGCTCACTCTCGTTCCATCAACTTACCCACCAACAAAACCCACAATTCACTCAACGGGTGAATCGCCAACGCCACATCCCGTTGCTTCCCGGTCAGCTCATCCGACAGGCCAAGCAACAACGCAGTAACCGAAGAAAAAGTCTCATAGCTATCAGCAATCAACACTTCACTGCGAACATCGTCAGCAACGCTGAACAGCGTCGTCGCGTGCGGGAGAGGCGTCTCCAGCGGTTCTGCCCCCGCGTTGAGGTAGTGATCAATCGTACGATGCGCGGCGTGATTCAGTTTCAGGTCGGGACCGTTCATCAGCCTTGCACCCGTGGTGGTGTGGAGTCGGATACTGGCGTTTCTGGTTCGTCAGCGAGTTGGATGGCCGACAGCGCTTTCAGCTTGTGATGGGGGCCGGCGAAGCGTGTGTCGCCATCCAGTGCCGTGAGCGTGATCCGTTCTGAAACGCACCGATGGAATGGGGTGAACATGCGTTTTTTTGGGTAGTAAACGCCTTCTGACGTCTCGGAATACTTTAAGGCGATCATCACTTTTTGCAGTGCAGCGGGGCTGATACGACTGGCAACGCGCCACTCGGCAAGTGCGGCGTCGCGGTACATGCTGTAAGTCCGCCCTATGCATGCGCCCAGGGTGCCGCCGTAAAGGACGTTGCTCTTGAATGTGTCGGTTATGCCCATGATGTGTGCAGCAAACAGCAGAATGGCCGTCGCAACAAAACAGAGGAGGATGCTTTCCAGTAGTGCCAATGCCTTGTAAGGGTCAGCGGCCAGTTGGTCTTTGAGCTTAAGTCGGGTGATGGCAGTGTCGGCGTGTTTTGGCGCGTGGGTGTTAAGCGGTTTCAAGCGTTACCCCTCCTGGGTTGAGTTTTCCTGATCGAGAACAACTCGCATTCTACGTAAAGTGAAGCGGCCATCCCCGTTTTTGCTCGATTCAACTTGGTATTTCCCAACATCCCCCCATAACTACCTCTGTCTCCATTAACCGCAAGGACAAACCATGACCAACCCAACCGAAACCGCCATCCTCGCCGGCGGCTGCTTCTGGGGCATGCAAGACCTGTTGCGACGCTACCCCGGCGTGCTGCACACGCGAGTCGGCTACACCGGTGGCGATGTGCCGAATGCCACCTATCGCAACCATGGCAACCATGCTGAGGCGATTGAAATCGTGTTTGACCCGGCGGTGATTTCCTACCGGCAGATTCTTGAGTTCTTTTTCCAGATCCATGACCCCAGCACGCCGAATCGGCAGGGCAATGATCTTGGGCCGAGCTATCGTTCGGCGATTTACTACCTGAGCGAACAGCAAAGGGATATTGCCGAAGATACCGCGGCTGATGTGGATGCCTCCAAGCTGTGGCCGGGGCGTGTGGTCACGGAAATTGAACCCGCCAGGGAGTTTTGGGAGGCGGAGCCGGAGCATCAGGATTATCTGGAGCGGATACCGAACGGGTATACCTGCCACTTCATCCGGCCGAATTGGAAGTTGCCCAAGCGGGCTTCATCGGGGTCAGCTCCCTGAGCGCCTGCGCCCAGCCAAGGACGAAGATGTCCAAGCCTCAAATGGCGCAAAAAACGCAAACAGGGCATGCAGGATGGCCGGCGTGGTCATCACTGCCTACGTCCTTGTCGTCAGAAAAGTCGCCATTTCAGTGCTTTGGCCAAGTGCCATCGCTCGTTAGGTAGGAATGGCCAAGTCCGGTTGATTCAAATCCCTTCCTGCTCCATCAGCCTGGCCGACAGCGCTTTCAGCTTGAAATAGGGGCCTGCGAAGCGCGTGCCCCCATCCAGTGTGGTGAGCGTGATCCGCTCTGAATCGCACCGATGGAATGGGGTGAACATGCATTTTTTCGGGTAGTAAACGCCTTCCTGCGTCTCGGAATACTTCAAGGCGAGCATCGCGTTTTGCAGTGCAGTGGGGCTGATATGCCGGGCAATGCTCCACTCGGAAAGTGCCGCGTCGTGGTACATCCAGTACGTCGCGCCTATACATGCGCCCAGTGTGCCGCTATAGAGGACGTTGCTCTTGAATGTGTCGGTTATGCCGACGCTTTGTGCAACGAACAGCATAAGGGCCGTCGTTACCAAACAGAGGAGGGTGCTTTCCAGCAATGCCAATCCCTTGT
Source organism: Pseudomonas sp. W22_MBD1_FP4 (assembly GCF_052113765.1). Lineage (NCBI taxonomy): Bacteria > Pseudomonadati > Pseudomonadota > Gammaproteobacteria > Pseudomonadales > Pseudomonadaceae > Pseudomonas > Pseudomonas sp. W22_MBD1_FP4. The sequence goes on from NZ_JBGQOI010000002.1 coordinate 472,193, forward strand.
AAGGGTCTACGGCCAGTTGGTCTTTGAGCTTAAGTCGTGTGATGGCCGTGTCGGCGTGCTTTGGCGCGTGGGTGTCAAGCGGTTTCAAGCGTCACCCATCCTGGGTTGAGTTTTCCTGATCGAGAACGGCTCGCATTTTACGCAAAGTGAAGCGGCTGTGTAGGACGTTTTCCTTGGGCCCCATCTCTATCGTTTGCCGCCTCACCGGCTCCCCCTTCACTCCGGCTTCTTGTAGGCCTTGTACTCGTTCTGCAGCACGATATGGTCCGCCACGTATTTCGCGTCGTGCCACACCCCATAGATAAACGACGACGCACGGTTCACCAGATTCGGCAGGCCCAAAAAGTAAACGCCGCTTTGCGCCGAGATTCCGCGTTTGTGGAACGGCTCGCCTTTCTCATCAAACGCATCCACCTTCAACCAGCTGAAATCGAACTTGAAGCCGGTTGCCCAGAGAATGGTGGTTACACCGGCTTCAGCCAGGTTGAGGCTGAGGATCGGATCAAGCAGGCACTCCGGGTCGGGCAGCAGTTCCCAGGCTTGCGGTTCCAGCGGGAATGGCAGGCCGTTGGCTTCGATATACGCATCCGCATCACGCAGTACATCAAAATACGCACGATCCCCTTCGGCCACGTTTTCGGCCAGGCCCGGTCGGAAGGTCATGACGCCGTCCTCCCAATTCTGGGTAACGCCTACCAGGTGAATGCCTTGGTGCGCCAGTCGGCGGAAGTCGACGGTCTTGCCGCCTTCATAGCCACTCACTGCAAACGCCACGTGCTTTTTCTTCGGCTGGATTTTGACTTCGTCCCACAAACCCAATGCGCCCAGCCACCAGCAGTAGTCGCGGCTGCGGTAGGCGCGGGGTGGGCGATAGTGTTCGCCGACGGAGAGGTACACGGTTTTGCCGGCCTTTTGCAGTTCTTCGGCGATTTGTGAGCCTGAGGCGCCGGCGCCCACTACGAGTACGGCGCCTTCGGGGAGTTGGCCGGGGTTTTTGTAGGTGGACGAGTGCAGTTGGTGAATCGGTGCGGTGGTGGGGACGATGTTGGGGATTGAGGGGCGTTGGAACGGGCCGGTGGCGGCGACGACGTTGGTGGCTTCGATCACGCCGGCCGAGGTCGTGACTTTGAAGCCGGGGCGGCCGAGGTGGCGCTCTACTTGTTGCACTTCTACGCCAGTGCGCACCGGAGCCTGGAGTTTGTCGACGTAGGCTTCGAAGTAGTCGGCCATGCGTTCTTTGGGCGGGAAGGCTTCGGGGGAGAGGCCTTCGAAGGTCAGGCCGGGGAAGCGGTCGTGCCAGGCGGGGCCGTTGGCGACCAGGGAGTCCCAGCGTTCGGAGCGCCAGCGTTCGGCGATGCGGTGGCGTTCGAGCACGATGTGGGGCACGCCCATCAGGGACAGGTGTTCGCTCATGGCGACGCCGGCCTGGCCTGCGCCGACTACTAGGGTGTTGATGGTTTCGACGGTCATTGGCGTTTCCTGGAAAGTAAGAGGTTTATTAGCAACACCGAGGGTCCACATTGGGTCTGCTGTGTTTTCGAGTTCGCATTTAAGGCTTGAGCAACTCGGCCACCGCCGTCAGCGCCAATTCATATCCCAACGCCCCCAGCCCGGCGATCACACCGGTGGCGGCCCTGGACACGTAGGAGTGATGCCGAAAGCGCTCGCGCTTCCAGATATTGCTCATGTGCGCTTCGATGATCGGGCCGCCGAAGGCCAGCAGCGCGTCAAGGATCGGCACTGAGCTGTAGCTGAGGCCGGCGGCATTGATCACCAGGGCGTCGCTGTTCAGGCGCGCCTCTTGAATCCAGTCCACCAGCACGCCTTCGTGGTTGCTTTGGCGAAAGTCCAGGGTCAGGCCCAACTCGCCGGCGTGGCGTTGGCAGCGGGCTTCGATGCTGGCGAAGCTTTCGTTGCCGTAGGTGCCGTGCTTGTCCAGCCCGTAGAGGTTGGCATTAGGGCCATTGAGGAAGTACACGCGGTGGGGCATGACGGGCTCCAGGTTATTCGGCGACGGTCAGCACGACTTTGCCGACGTTGGCGTTGGCTTCCAGCAGGCGATGGGCATCGGCCGCTTGAGACAGGGGCAACTGCGCGTGGATCTGTGGGCGCACCACACCGGCCGCCAGCCAGGGCAACACGCGCGAGCGGATACACGCCGCCAGGCGGGCTTTTTCAGCGTGGCTTTTGGGGCGCAGGGTGGAGGAGGTGAGGCTGAGGTTTTTGCGCATCAGCACCTGCAAGTCCAACTCGATGTTCGCGCCTTGCAGGAATGACAGGCTCACATGCCGCCCGCCCATGGCCATGGCCGCCAGATTGCGCGCGACATAGGGGCCGCCGACGTTATCCAGCACCACGTCGACGCCGCGTCCTTGGGTGCAGTCGTGCACCACCGCGACGAAGTCTTCCAAATGGCGATCAATCGCACGCCATACACCCAGCGCTTGCAGCATCGCGACCTTTTGCGGGCCGCCTGCGGTGGCGATCACCCGCGCCCCCGCAGCCTGCGCACACTGCACGGCAAAGCTGCCGACGCCACTGGCGGCGCCGTGGATCAGCACGCTGTCGCCGCTGCGCAGGCGCCCGAGCTCAAACAGGGTGTGCCACACCGTGAACGCCGCTTCCGGAACCGCAGTGGCAGCGTGCAGCGATAATCCCGCCGGCACCGGCAGGCAGTGCGCCGCCTGGGCCACGCAGTACTCGGCGTAGCCGCCGCCGTTGAGCAAGGCCATCACGCGATCGCCCACCGCACATTCATCCACGCGGCTGCCCACCGCGACCACAATGCCCGCCGCTTCCAGGCCCAGCACATCGGTAACGCCGGGTGGGATTGCTGAGCCGCTGCGTTGCATCAGGTCGGGGCGATTGACCCCGGCCGCCACGACGCGAATCAGCACCTCACCGGGTTGCAAAGCCGGCACAGGGCGTTCCACCACCTGCAGCACTTCAGGGCCACCGGGCTCACGGGCAATCACCGCTTTCATACGGATACGGTCCAGTCGTCCGGCACCACGGCGATCACATCGATCTCCATCAGCCACTCCGGCTGGCCAAGGCCGGAAATCACCAGGCCGGTGGAAATCGGGAACACACCTTTGAGCCATTTACCGACCTCCTGGTACACCGGCTCGCGGTAGCGCGGGTCGATCAAATAAGTGGTGGTCTTGACGATGTGCGACAGGTCCGAGCCCGCCTCTTCGAGCAGTTGCTTGACGTTCTTCATCGCCTGTTCGGCCTGGGCGCGCGGGTCGCCGATGCCGATCAGGTTGCCGTCGAAATCGGTACCGATCTGGCCGCGCACATAGATGGTGTTGCCGGCGCGCACGGCCTGGCACAGGTCGTTGTCCAGCGCCTGGTTGGGATAAGTGTGTTTGGTGTTGAACATGCGGATGCGGGTGTGGGTAGGCATATCGAAGGGCTCGTCGTAAGCGGGATGAAACCAGCTTCACATCGCCCCCTCTCGGGCGAAACCAGCATTTGCGCGGGGTAGTGCTTAGGAAAAACCGAAGCCCCTGTAACTCATCGGCTCGCCCATGACCCGGCACGAACCCTGCAACGCTCGCCGTACAGTCATTGTTGAGGGGCAGGCGTCATGCTCAGTCGTATTACTCAGCGTCAACTGGAGTATTTCGTCGCGTCGGGAGAGGCGGGCAGCATCAGTGCTGCGGCCGAACGCATTCATGTGTCGTCGCCGTCGATCTCGGCGGCGATCACCCATATGGAAGCTGAGTTGGGCATCCAGTTGTTTATCCGCCACCACGCCCAGGGCATTTCCCTCACGGCGGTGGGGCGTCTGGTGATGCTGGAGGCTAAGCAGATCCTGGAGCAGATGAGCAACCTCTACACCATCGCTTCGGAGTCACTGAACACCGTGCGCGGGCCATTGCGGGTCGGATGCCTGGAGTCGCTGGCGCCGATGATCACGCCGGAATTGGTATTCGGTTTCGGCCGTGCGTTCCCCGGTGTGCGCTTGACCCAGGCCGAAGGCAATCATGAGGAACTGCTGGAAAAACTGCGCAGTGGCGAACTGGATATCGCCCTGACCTACGACCTGGTGACCAGTCCGGATATCGACTTCCAACCCCTCGCGCACCTGCCGCCGTATGTGATGGTGGGCGAGTATCACCCGCTGGCGAGCTTGCCCGCGGTCAGCATGCAAGACCTCGAGGCCTACCCGGTGGTGCTGCTGGATACGCCCTGGAGCCGCGACTATTTCCTCAGCCTGTTCATCCAGGCGGGCACCACGCCGAACATCATCATGCGTTCCACCAACCTCGAAACGGTGCGCGCCATGGTCGGCAATGGCATTGGCTATTCGTTTGCGAACGCGCGGCCCAAATCGAATATGTCCCAGGAAGGCAAACGCGTGATCCGCCTGCGCCTGGCCGGTACACATAGGCCGATGAAGCTGGGTTACGCCACGGCGAGCAACACCCAGTTGTCCCGTGTGGTGTCGGCGTTTGCCGAACGCTGCCGCATGTTTGTCTCCGACCAGTACATCCCCGGCATGGCGCCGCCGAGCTTTTTTGACCCGCATGCGGTGCGGGTGTTGAGTGATGTGAGCTGAGATTGCACCAATAGATGGCGTGGGCGGTGAGGCGAATTCAGACTCGCACCATTTCGGCCAGTGCATGCTCTCTCCAGAACACAGCAGGGAAAATGTGGGAGCGGGCTTGCCCTCTCCCACAGTGGATTTTTGCTTCGCTCAGGACTGCATAGGTTCTGCCTACCCAGTGCCCCGGCTTTTACGAATTGACCCCAAGACCCCGCCGCCACGACTCTCATCCCATCGAGGCAGACCCACTTCATTTTTTGCAAGGCGCAGCGACGATGACATTCGACTGGAATTACATGTTTGGTTTGCTGGCTGATGCCGAGTTCTGGCGTGCGACGTGGACGGTGATCAAGCTCAGTACCCTGACCTGGGTGTTGAGCATCGGCCTGGGCTTTCTGCTGGCGCTGGCCAAGCAGTCCAAGCATGGCCTGCTGAGCGTGCCGGCGCGGGGGTATATCTGGTTGTTCCGCAGCCTGCCGCTGTTGGTGCTGCTGATCTTTATCTACAACTTGCCCCAGGCATTGCCGGGCACCTCGGCGGTGCTGGCCGACCCGTTCTGGTCCGGCTTGTTGGCGCTGGTGATCTGCGAAACGGCGTATGTGGCCGAGATCCATCGCGGTGGCTTGCTCTCGATTCCCAAGGGCCAAGGCGAAGCGGCGCGGGCGTTGGGGCTGAGGTTTTTCGGTACCCAATGGCGCGTGGTGATCCCCCAGGCGCTGCGTGTGGCGTTGCCGTCGCTGGCCAACGAATACATTTCCATCGTCAAGCTCACCTCGTTGGTGTCGGTGATCTCTCTGACCGAGATCCTGATGGTCGGCCAGCGCCTGTACTCGCAGAACTTCCTGGTGATTGAAACCATGGCGGCGGTGGCGTTCTTCTATGTGTTTATCGTCACGGTGTTCGACTTTTTGCTCAAACGCCTGGAGCGCTTTCTCGACGTCAACCAGCGCAATGTCTCCCGCGTGCCGGATGCACACGTGCTGGCCTTGGCTACCCAACAGCGCACCGCCCTGCAACGCCCGGAAAGTAACGGCGCTGCGGCGCTGCAAGCCTCGCGGTTGCACAAGGCCTACAACGACATCGAGGTGCTGGGTTCGGTCAACCTGCTGATTCAGCCGGGTGAAGTGGTGTCGGTAATCGGCCCGTCGGGCTCCGGCAAGACCACGCTGATCCGCCTGCTCAACGGCCTCGAGCAACTGGACAATGGTGAGGTTCATATCAATGGCCTGCCGTTCATTCACCTGAACAAGGTGGGCGCGCAAAAGCCCCAGTACATCGAGCACGCCGAGCATCGCCTGAACATCGGCATGGTGTTCCAGAGCTTCAACCTGTTCCCGCATTTGAGCGTGCTCGACAACCTGCTGATGGCGCCGAAGTACCACCGCCTGGGTCGCACCGACGCGCTCAAGCAACAGGCATACGCGCTGCTGCACAAGGTCGGCATGCTCGACCATGCCTGGAAGTACCCGCACCAGTTGTCCGGCGGCCAGCAGCAACGCGTGGCCATCGCCCGCGCCTTGATGATGCGCCCGCAAATCATGCTGTTCGACGAGCCCACCTCGGCCCTTGACCCGGAGAAAGTCAATGAAGTGCTGCAGGTGATCGAAGCCCTGGCCGGGGAGGGCATCACCATGGTGATCGTCACGCACGAGATGAATTTCGCGTTCAAGGTCTCTGATCGGATCGTGTTTATGGAGAAGGGGCGTGTGGTCTGCGATGACACGCCCGAGGTGTTGCGCCGCGGCCAGAACCCACGCGTGGAGGCGTTCCTCAAGGACGTCTCGCTGGCGTGATCTCTTTAACGTTCAGGAAAAAACAACATGATTGAGCAAGCACACATCGAACAATTCCAGCGCGACGGCTTCCTGGTGGTAGAAGGCGTGTTGTCGCTGGACGAAGTGGCCGCGCTGCAGCATGACTTCGACCAGTGGGTAGAAGAGAGCCGCAGCCATGACCAAGGCTGGGGCGCCACCGTGGATGGCCGCGCGCGCTTTGACCTGGAGGGTGACCACCGCGCCGATCACCCGTCGTTGCGCCGGGTGAGTTCGCCCACCGAGATTTCCCCGGCGTATCAGCGCGTGGCGTTGCACTCGCGCATGGCGGCGATTTCCGCGCAATTGGTCGGCGCCAGCGGCGCGCGTTTTCACCATAGCAAGATCAACTCGAAACTGCCCCACACCGCCACACAGGTGAAGTGGCACCAGGACTTCCTGTTCACGCCCCACAGCAACGACGACATCGTCACCGCGTTGCTGATGGTCAGTGAAGTGACCCCGCAGAACGGCCCGCTGAATGTGATCCCCGGTAGCCACAAAGGCCCGCTGTGGTCGCACTGGCAGGATCAGCGTTTCACCGGTTCGGTGGACGATGCCGTGGTCGCGCAACACTGCCAGCATCCGGTCGCCTGCTACGGCCCGGCCGGTTCCGTGTGCTTTATGCACACGCGTCTTTTGCATGCTTCCAGCCCTAATGAGACCGAACTGCCGCGCACCCTGTTCATCAGCGTCTATGCCGCTGAAGACGCGCTGCCATTCGGCGAAAACCCGTTGCCCAGTACACACGCCGGCCTGCTGGTGGCCGGTGAAGAAAGTGGCTTGGTGCGTTCCACCAACAACCATATGCGCCTGCCACAGAAACCCCGTGGTGCGTCGTTCTTCGTGCAACAGGCCGGACAAGATTCTGCCACTGCCTAACCTCCTAAAACCTTGCGGGTAATGACCATGACAGCGTTTCGTAACAGTGTTCGCCCCCTTGCCGTGTGCCTGCTGGGCGCTGCGGTTGCAATGACCTCGTTGGCGGCTTCGGCGTTCCAGCAGGAAGGCAAGATCATCGCCGGTTCCGACGTGACTTTCTTCCCCTATGAGTACATGGATAACAACAAGCCTGCGGGCTTTGATATCGAGTTCATGGACGGCCTGGGCAAGGTCATGGGCCGCAAGGTCGAGACCCTCGACACGCGCTTCCCCAACTTGATCACCGGCCTGCAAGCCGGGCGTTTCGATGTGACCAACTCGTCGATGTACATCACCGCCGAGCGGGTCAAGGTCATCGACATGATCCCTTACCTCAAGAGCGGCGAATCGATCCTGGCCCTCAAGGACAGCGCCTTCCAGCCAAAGACTCCGGAAGAGTTCTGCGGCCACAAGATCGGCTCCATGGGCGCTACCTCGTGGCTGGCGCAGATGAACAAGCTGTCGGCCGAGTACTGCGTGGCCAAGGGCTTGAAGCCGATCCTGATCAGCGAATACAGCACCGACCCACAAACCACCCAGGCCCTGTTGGCCCACGCGGTGGAAGCGCAAATCACCGACGCCGCCGTGGCCCGCGGTGTGATCGACAAGCTCGGTAGCCGCGTGGTGATTTCCTCCGACACCCTGATCTATCCGGTGCTGAACGGCTTCGGTGTGAAGAAGGGCAATGACACGGTGAAGCAAGCCTTGCTCGACGGTCTGGAGAAATACCGCGCCACGCCTGAATACGCGGCCTTGCTGAAGAAGTACAACTTCGAGGCGCCGACTGAGGCCGACCTCGCGGCGCTGATGCCGAAGTAACCCTACCGCGCGGCCGCAGCCTTGCGGTCGCGCTCTGAGGAGTCCGATCCATGGCGTTATCCCTCGAAGAACAGACACGCATCGACCTGGCGGCGTCCTTTCGCATCATCGCCCACCTAGGCATGCATGAAGCGGTGGCCAACCACTTCAGCGCCGCGGTGTCGGCCGATGGCAAACAGTTTTTGCTCAACCCGAAGTGGAAGCACTTCTCGCGTATTCGCGCCAGCGACCTGGTGTTGTTGAACGCGGACGATCCCGCCTGTGCCGACAACCAAAATGTGGATTCGACGGCCTGGTCGATCCATGGGCAGATCCATCGGCTGCTGCCGCACACCCGCGCCGTGCTGCATTTGCACCCGGTGTACACCACCGCGGTGGCGTGCCTGGCCACGCCGCATATCCCGCCGATCGACCAGAACACCGCACGCTATTTCAACCGCGTGGCGGTGGATGAACTCTACGGCGGCATGGCCGATACGGAGGCGGAAGGCGCGCGCCTGGCCGGCCTGCTTGATGGCAAAACCCGGCTGTTGATGGGTAACCACGGCGTGATGGTGACCGCTGCGTCCATCGGTGAAGCCTTTGACGATATCTGGACCCTGGAACGCTCTTGCCAGATCCTCGTGACGGCCTGGTCCACCGGGCAGCCGCTGCGGTTGTTGTCCGATGAAGTGGCGGAGAAAACTGCGCGGAGCTGGGAAGGCATCGCGGATTTCTCACGCCGGCATTTTGAAGAAATGAAGCAAATGATGATCGACGCCGACCCCTCGGTACTCGATTGAGGAACGCCCCATGACCTTTTCCGTTGTCGCCCGCTGCGCCGAGACCGGCCAGTTGGGCATTGCGATCAGCTCGTCGAGCATTGCCGTGGGGGCGCGTTGCCCCTGGCTGCGTGCGGGTGTGGGCGCGGTAGCGTCGCAGAACATCACCTTGCCGAGCCTGGGGCCGCAAGTGCTGGATTTATTGGAGCAGGGCATGGCGCCGAGTGAGGCGCTGGCGGCAGTGTTCGCAGGGCAGGAGCACAGTGATTATCGCCAGGTGACGGTGATTGACCGCCAAGGCCGTACCGCGCACTTCAGCGGTGCGCAGACCTTGGGGATTCACGCGGCGGTCAGTGGTGAACAGTGTGTGGCGGCGGGGAATATGCTGGCCAATCCAGGCGTGATTGGCGCCATGGTGCGGGCTTTCGAACAGGCCTCGGGGCACCTTGCCGACCGACTGCTGGCGGCGATGCACACGGCGGTGGCTGAAGGCGGCGAGGCGGGGCCAGTGCATTCGGCGGCGCTGCTGGTGGTCGACGACGTGCTCTGGCCCATCGTCAACCTGCGCGTCGATTGGGCCGATAAAGACCCTATCGGCACGCTCGACAAACTCTGGCAGGCCTATCGCCCGCAATTGCAGGACTACATCGACCGCGCCCTCAACCCGCACATTGCTCCCGGCTATGCGGTACCAGGGGATGACCGATGACCAGCAGTCGCGACCTGCTGGCGCAACTGGTGCGCTTCGACACCACCAGTCGCGAATCCAACCTGGCCTTGATCGACTGTGTGCGCACCTATTTGCAGGACCACGGTGTGACCTGCGAGCTGGTCTACAACGAACACAAGAGCAAGGCCAACCTGCTGGCGACCATCGGCCCGGCTGATGTGCCCGGCATCGTGTTATCCGGGCATACCGATGTGGTGCCGGTGGACGGCCAGCGCTGGAGCGTGGCGCCGTTCGAGCTGACGGAGAAAGGCGGCAAGTTGTACGGGCGTGGTACCGCCGATATGAAGGGCTATATCGCCTGCGTGTTGGCGTTGGTGCCGGCGTTGGTACAGGCGCCGCTGCGTATGCCGGTGCATATCGCGCTGTCCTATGACGAAGAGGTGGGTTGCCTCGGCGTGCGTTCGTTGCTTGAGCGTTTTCATGGGCAGGCGGTCAAGCCGTTGCTGTGTGTGATCGGCGAACCCACCGAACTCAAGCCGGTGCTCGGCCACAAGGGCAAGTTGGCGATGCGTTGTGACGTGCATGGCGCGGCCTGCCATTCGGCGTATGCGCCGTCCGGGGTGAATGCCATCGAATATGCCGCGCGGTTGATCGGTGAGCTGGTGCGGCTCGGCGAGTCACTCAAGGCACCGCGGCATCTGGATGAACGTTTTGATCCGCCGTTTTCCACGGTTCAGACCGGACTGGTCAACGGCGGCAAGGCGTTGAATATCGTCCCGCAGAATTGCACGTTTGATTTTGAAGTGCGCGCGCTGCCGGCCCAGGATCCCTGGCAGGTGGCGCAGCAGTTACGCGCCTATGCCGAACAGACTCTGCTGCCCGCGATGCAGGCGGTGAACGGGCAGTGCGCGATCAGTATCAGCGAGCTGTCCAGCTACCCGGGGCTGGCGACTTCTCTGGACAGCCAGGCCGCCGGATGGATCGCGCAGTTTTGTGGCTCGCGAGACTTCGGCACGGTTGCGTTTGGCACCGAGGGCGGGTTGTTTGATCAAGCTGGCATTCCCACCGTGGTGTGCGGGCCGGGGAGCATGGAGCAGGGGCATAAGCCGGATGAATTTATCAGCGTGGAACAACTGGAGGCCTGTGACCGAATGCTGGAGCGGGTGCTTGCGTTCGTGCGCCCGTAGGCGGCGGGGGAAATCGCGAGAGCCTGTATAAAACGCTGAAAAGCGGTTCTAAAACGCGCTATGAGACGATTCAGAAACTGATGCTGTCGTTAGGCGTGGAACTGACGGTGCAGCCGATTGCGGCGGTGGCAAGCAAGAAAACCGCCAGAGCAAAGCGGGCTGCGGCCGGTAAACCCTGCCACGTGGTTTAGCGAGCGACCACAACCCTGAAAACACCAAGGCCCCCTGTGGGAGGGGGCTTGCTCCCGATAGCGGAGTGTCAGTCGATACATTTCTGGCTGACACACCGCAATCGGGAGCAAGCCCCCTCCCACATTGGATTGATTGTGTTTTGGAGGTCGGGCCTCCCTTAGAACCCAGCTCTTCAGCGCACCAGGCAAGGCTGCTTGTTGTTAAAACTCCACCCCTGAATCAAAAATTGCATCGCCACGCTGTCATCCCGCGCGCCAAGGCCCATGCCTTTGTACACCTCGTGGGCCTTGGCCACGGCGTCCATGTCGATGTTCACGCCCAGGCCAGGCTTGGCGGGTACCTTCACATAACCGCCTTCGATTTTCAGCGGCTCCTTGGTCAGGCGTTGGCCGTCCTGCCAGATCCAGTGGGTGTCGATGGCGGTGATGTCGCCCGGTGCGGCGGCGGCCACTTGGGTGAACATCGCCAGGGAAATGTCGAAGTGGTTGTTGGAGTGCGAGCCCCAGGTCAGGCCCCAGTCGTTGCACATCTGCGCCACGCGCACGGAGCCCTGCATGGTCCAGAAGTGTGGATCGGCCAGGGGGATGTCCACCGATTGCAACTGGATCGCGTGGCCCATTTCGCGCCAGTCGGTGGCGATCATGTTGGTGGCGGTTTTCAGGCCCGTGGCGCGACGGAATTCAGCCATGACTTCGCGGCCCGAGTAACCATTTTCGGCGCCGCAGGGGTCTTCGGCGTAGGCGAGCACGTGGTGTTGATCGCGGCATAGGCGGATGGCTTCTTTGAGTGACCAGGCGCCGTTTGGGTCCAGCGTGATGCGTGCATCGGGGAAGCGTTCGGCGAGGGCGGTGACGGCTTCGATTTCTTCGTCGCCGCTTAAAACGCCGCCCTTGAGTTTGAAGTCGTTAAAGCCGTATTTGGCTTTGGCGGCTTCGGCCAGGCGCACCACGGCTTCGGCCGTCAGGGCTTTTTCATGGCGCAGGCGGAACCACTCGTCGTCACTGTCCGCCTCGTTGCGGTAGGCCAGGTCGGTGGCGTTGCGGTCGCCCACATAGAACAGATAGCCGAGCATCTTCACCGCGTCACGCTGCTGGCCCTCGCCGAGCAATGCGGCCACCGGCACTTCGAGGAACTGCCCCAGCAGGTCGAGCAGGGCGGCCTCCATCGCGGTGACGGCATGGATGGTGATGCGCAGGTCAAAGGTCTGCAGGCCACGGCCAGCCGAATCCCGCGAGGCAAACGTGCTGCGCATTTGGTTGAGGATGCGTTGGTATTGGCCGATGGGTTGGCCGATCACCAGGCTGCGGGCGTCTTCCAGGGTTTCGCGGATGCGTTCGCCACCGGGCACTTCACCAACGCCGGTGTTGCCCGAGCTGTCCTTGAGAATCACGATGTTGCGGGTAAAAAACGGCCCGTGGGCGCCGCTGAGGTTGAGCAGCATGCTGTCGTGGCCGGCGACGGGGATGACCTGGAAGTGGGTGACGACTGGAGTATTCATGGCAAATTCCTAAAGAGGCTCAAAGAGGTTTGCTGAGGGCCGCGCCGGTTGGCGCCACGCCTGGCGACGTCAATGGGGCAGAGGGCGTGGTCTTGGCGAAAAACACCAGGATCGCCGCCAGCACTGAGGTACCGGCCAGGCCGTAGAGGCCGCCTTGGATCGAGCCGGTGGTCTGCTCCAGAAAGCCGAAAGTGGTCGGCGCAACGAAGCCGCCCAGGTTGCCGATGGAGTTGATTAGCGCGATCACGGCAGCGGCAATGCGTACGTCCAGATAACCCTGGGGGATCGGCCAGAACAGCGAAGACGCCGACTTGAACCCGATGGCCGCAAAGCAGATCGCCACAAAGGCAAACACTGGCCCGCCGGTGGTGGACATGAACATGCCGGCCGCTGCAATCAACAGCGCCGCCGCGACCCAGGCCTGTTGGAACTTGAACTTGCCCGACAGCGATGCGAAGGCATACATGGCGATGATCGAGATCAGCCACGGAATCGAGTTGAAGAAGCCCACCTGCACATCACTCAAGTCACCCATCTTTTTGATGATGCTCGGCAGCCAGAATGTCGCCGCGTAAATGGTCAGTTGGATGCAGAAGTACAGGGCGCAGAACAGCAGGATCTGGCGGTCCTTGAACAGCTTGCCAAGGGTCGGTTTGACGCTGGTCAGCGCCTCACGCTGGCGTTGCTCCTCGTCGATGGCGCCGACCAGTGCGTCCTGTTCTTCGCGAGTCATCCATTTGGCGTCGTGGGGCTTGGAGTCCAGCCAGAACCACACGAAGAAACCGATCACCACCGAGGCCAGGCCTTCGATGGCGAACATCCATTGCCAACCGTGGAAGCCAAAGCCTTCGATCTGCAATAGCACACCCGACAGCGGGCCAGAGATCAACGAGGCCACCGCCGAGCCGCTGAGGAAAATCGCAATGGCTTTACCGCGCTCTGCGCCCGGCAACCAGCGTGTGAAGTAGTAGATCACTCCTGGGAAGAAGCCAGCTTCGGCCACGCCCAGCAGAAAGCGCAGGATGTAGAAGTGGGTTTCGTTTTGGATGAAGGCCATCATCGTCGCGACGATGCCCCAGGTGAACATGATGCGGGTCAGCCAGATACGCGCGCCGACCTTTTGCAGCAGCATGTTGGAGGGCACTTCGAACAGGGCATAACCGATGAAGAACAGCCCGGCACCGAACCCATAGGCCGCTGCGCCGATGCCCAAGTCGTGCTCCATGTGCGTGCGCACAAAGCCGATATTGACCCGGTCGATGTAGTTGAGGATGAACATGATCACGAACAGTGGGAGCACATGGCTCTTCACTTTGCGCACGGCGCGCGCGAGGACCGGATCACTGTGTGGAGCGGCAGATGCATGGCTTGAATTGTTCACAATTCAAAACTCCCCCTGATTATTTTTATGCGGGTTTGCGTGTTTTGTTGATAGACATCATACAAGTTGATTTCTGGAATTCGCAATCCAGTGATTAATGTTTTTGTGTTTATAAGGTCGTTGCTGGAATGATTTTTTTGTTATTAGCCAATGTTTATTGAGGTTTTGTCCGGGTTTTAGGCGTTTAAATGACACCTTATTGAAGGTGACGGTAACCGTCGAGCGGGTCCGCCATCAGATTAGTTGTCATACAAGCTGGGTGGTTTTTCAATCAACCTCGGCGGCGTCCTTTGTCTGGGTGTTAAGCTCGCTCCAGCCCAACCCCGTGGACTTGCAGTAATGCCCAATGAAACCCCAACCCCCGTGCGTAAACGCTCCACCAACCTGGCCCAGGGCGTGGTCGACGCCCTGACCCAGCGCATCCTGCTCGGCCAGTTGAAACCCGGCGAAAAGCTGCCGTCGGAATCCACCATCGTGCTGGAGCATGGCGTCAGCCGGACGGTGGTGCGCGAGGCGCTCTCCAAGTTGCAGGCTTCGGGGCTGGTAGAGACGCGTCACGGCATCGGCACCTTTGTGCTGGAGCAGAGCGCCCAACAAGGCTTGCGCCTGCATGTGGACACGGTCGCCAGCGTGCGCAACATGTTGGAACTGCGCCTGGGCCTGGAGGTGCAAGCGGTGGCGCTGGCTGCACTGCGTCGCACCGATGCTCAACTGGCCCACATGCGCGAAGCACTGGACGACTACCAGGCCTCTCTTGCCAATAACGACAGCTGCGTGGAAGAGGACAAACGCTTCCACCAACAGATCGCCGAAGCCACCGGCAATACCTTCTTCACCGAAATCATGTTGCACCTGGGTAACGCGATGATTCCGCGAACTCAGGTGAAGGTGGACGAACGTGGCGGGGCGGACTTCGCCAAACTCGGGCAACTGGCGAACCTGGAGCATGAGGCGATTTTCAATGCGATCAAACGCCAGGATCCGGACGCCGCACGCGCCGCCATGGTGTTGCATCTGACTAACAGCCGGGATCGATTTTCCGGGGAATGATAAGGAACACAGGTTGAACGAACACACCTTGTCCATGCGCCTGGAGCGCGTGGCAGCGCATGTGCCGAATGGCGCGCGTCTGGCCGATATCGGCTCGGACCATGCCTATCTGCCGGTGGCGTTAGTGCGCCGCGGCGTGATCGACGCGGCGCTGGCGGGAGAGGTCGCGACCACACCGTTCCAGGCGGCCGAACGGACCGTGCGTGACAATGGCCTGGAGCAGCAGATTACTGTGCGCCTGGCCGATGGCTTGGCGGCCATCGAAGCGCGTGACGGCATTACAGCCATCAGCCTCTGCGGCATGGGCGGCGAGACGATCCGCGACATCCTTGAGGCCGGCAAAGCCCACCTGAGCGGCGCTGAGCGGCTGATCCTGCAACCCAATGGCGGTGAGCAACCGCTGCGCCTTTGGTTAATGCGCAATGGCTATCGCATCGTCAGCGAAGAGCTGTTGCATGAAAACCGCTTTTACTACGAAATCATCGTCGCTGAGCGCGCAGACCCTGTGGTGTATACCGCCGAACAACTGTTCTTCGGCCCGTTACTGATGCAGGCCCGTAGCCCGGTGTTTTTGGCCAAGTGGCAGCGCGCGTTACGCCTGAGGCAGAAGACCTTGGCTGCCTTTGAGCGTGCGCAGGCGGTGCCCGAGGCGAAGCTCCAAGAGATTAGCCAGCAGATCCGGTGGATGCTCACACTGCTGGCTTGATACATACCCATTCAACCGTGATAAATCAGGAACCCCGCAATGGCAGACGCTACCGACCACGCCTTCTACGATCGCGCCGACGCGCACATCGAACTGTCGAACGAACAACTGAAAACCTTCGAAGACCTCGGCCAAGTCAGCGCTTCAATGATGTTCGGCACGACGCGGTTCAACGCCTGGGCGTGCGCACGCAACTTCAAGTCCGGTGAGCACATGGCCGAGGAGCGCGAGGCGATGCTCAAGTATTTTTGTGATCAGTATCGGTTGATGCTTGAGGACAACCTGGACGATCACATCAAGAACTTCAGTCGCTACATGCAGGCCAAATAGTCATTGCTCACTGCCTCTCACATAAAGCGCGGCGCCCTTCAAGTTTGGCTGGTTTGCTGCCGATAGGATGCCTGTGAATAAAGGTGTTCTGGACTGCACCTGGGCCAGTCGTCTCCGGCGGTTACAGCAGTCTTGCCAACACTGAGTGCTTTTGCCCCATTTTCGAGCACTCCATCGGCTCCAAAAGCGTGCCGCCCGCCCTGTTTCAGGGCTGTTGGTCAGCGGCCCGTATCTTGCTAGAGCCAAGCTAATCAATGACATGGCACTTTGCCGTTAGTCATTTCACGGCTTGGCCCACCGTGCACCACGTGGGTTGTTTGAGGGAGTAGTCGGACATGCACAGCTTGTTATCACCCGGTATCCGCCTGCTCGGACGTATGGGGTTTGCGCGCAAATTCCAAGTGTTGTTTTTCCTGTTCATGCTGCCCCTGGCTGGGAGCCTCTGGATGATCGGCCAGGACTATCGCGATAAATTAGGCGTGATTTCCACCGAGCAGTCCGGCGTGCGCCAACTGTTGGCCCTGGATGCACTGGACGGTCAATTGACGGCTCAGCGCAACCTGGCTGCGCGTTGGAAAGCGGCGGACATCCTGCACGCGCCGACGCCGGCGGCGAAGGCGGCGATGGACAAGGTCGATACGAATTTCCCGCTGATCCAGCAAAGCCTGCAAGCCTTGGGCGATGAGCTCAAAGCGCAGAACGCCAGCGCCGACATCCTCGCGCGCTACGAGGCGTTGCAGGCCACCGTCAAAGGCATGGACTCCGCTTCGCTGCGCACCGTGGGTTGGTGGCCGGATGGCTACGACCGTTTCACCTCGGCGCTGAGCGCGATGCAAACCCTGCGCGAACAGATCACCCTGGACGCCGGGCTGATCCTCGACCCCTGGCTGGAAACCTACATGCTCATGCAGATGGGCACACAGCAGACGCCAGACTTGATCGAGCGTATCGGTCGTATGGCGGGCGTCGGGCAGTCGTCCATTGCTTCGGGGCAGTTCACCTTGCAAAGCCGTTTGCAGATGCGCGACCTGCGCAGCCGCATTGGCGACGCGCGCGACCAGTTGGCCAAGGCGGCGGCTGCGCTCAAGGCCAAGCAATTCGACGGCATGGAGCCCTGGACTGCGCAGTACGACAACAGCCTGCAACTGTTGGATAACGAGCTTAAAGTGCTGGACGACGGCGTCTTCGGCGGCACCATCAAGCTCGATACCGCCGGTTTCGAGCGCAGTGTCGACGCCATGCTCGGTTCGCTCAGCGCACTGCGCGTGCAGTCGCTGACCTCCCTGGACGAGCGCTTGAGCTACTACCACCGCAACGCGAACGAACGCTTCATTCCTCTGGCGATGACCTTCGGCGTGCTGGCCCTGGCCGCGCTGTACCTGTTCATGTGCCTGCAAGCCTCCATACAGCGCAGCGCAAGAGGCATCACCACCCTGGCCGAATCCTTGCGCGACGGTAACCTGTGCGTCGAAGTGGCGGTGGAAGGGCGGGACGAGCTGGCACTGATCAGCACCGCGCTGAACGTGGCGGTGGTGCAATTGCGCACCAGCCTGCTGGGGGTCAACCACGAAACCCAGCAGCTCGGCTCAGCGGTCCTCACCCTCAATTCGCAATCGGGCAGTACCCTCAGCGAAGTCGAAGACCAGCAGCATCAAATCAGCCAGATCGCCGCCGCCGCTACGCAGTTGGCCGCGACGTCCATGGGCGTCGCCAGAAGCTGTGAACAAGCGTCGGGCAGCGCCCAGCAAACACGACGCATCGCCGAAGACAGCAGCCGCGACAGCCAACGCACCACGGCCAGCATCCAGCAACTCAACCAACGCCTTACCGATACGGCTGATGCTTTGCAGCAAGTCAGTCAGCAGGGGCAGCAGATTCAGTCGGTGGTCGACACCATTCGCGGCATCGCCGAGCAGACCAACCTGCTCGCACTCAACGCGGCCATCGAAGCGGCCCGCGCCGGCGAGCAGGGCAGGGGCTTTGCGGTGGTGGCCGATGAAGTGCGCAGTCTGTCCCAACGCACCCAGGCCTCCACGGCGCAGATCGCCGGCACCGTCGACAGCCTGCGCGCGACCGTGAGCCAGGCCGTTACGCTGATGGGCGCCGCGTGCGAGCAAGCATTGACCGATGCCGAGTCCGTCACCGGCCTGGGCACGCGCTTGGGCGAGATTGCCGGCGCGGTGCAGAACGTCACCGACACCCTGGCGCAGATCGCCACAGCGGTGGAGGAGCAAGCGGCGACGGCGGACGAAGTGAGCGGCAACATCCAGCAAGTCGATCAGGCGGCAGGACGTTTGCTGGATGGCGCGCGAGCGGTCAACCGGGCGGCGGACACCTTGAGCAAGGGCAGCCAGGCGTTGAGTGACAACACCGCGCGGTTTCGTTTGAGCTGAGTGCTATTTGGCTGCGGTGCGCAGGACTTCAATCCACAGCGCACCTTTGCCTGAAGCCGCCTCACCCACGCGCTTCAACGCACCTGCGCCGCTGATCGCGTAGGTACCGACCTTGTCGCTTTTCTCGCCGGTCACCAGCAACCATTGGCCATTGGGAGAGAAGGCGATATTGCGCGGTTGTTTCTCTTCGACCGGGTAGTTGTCGAGAAACGTCAGGCCACCCGTAGCCGCATCCACCGCAAACGCCGACACCGAGCTGCTGGTGCGCTCGCTCATCAGCAGTAGGGTGCCATCTGGGGACAAACGCAGGTCGGCGGCCCAGATGCGTGGCGTCGGGTCGTCCTTCAAATCATTGTTGCGCGCGTCCCGCACTTCGCCGTGGGCCAGTTTCAAACGCGCGGGAATGCCGTTGGCTACGCCGATCTGCGTCAGCGCGCCGGTGCTGTCGTCAATGGAAAATGCAGTGACGGTGCCGCTCATTTCGCCGACCACATACAGGTATTTACCGTTGGCTGAAAACGCCAAGTGCCGAGGCCCGGTGTTAGCCGGCACGCTCACGTAGCCGGTGCCGATCGGCGTGAGTGCGCCGGTGTTTGCCTCGAAACGATATTGCAGCACGTGGTCGTTGCCCAAGTTGCCGGCGTAGGCAAAGCGATTGCTGGGATCGGTGCGCAGGGAGTGCGCGTGGGGGCCGGTCTTGTAGGTGAGGATCGGCTCGGGCTTATCGACGGGCTGCACACTGAGGGTGTCGGCCCCGTAAGAGGCCGCGAGCAGATAACGTCCGGCGCGGTCGGTGGCCAGGTAGGCCATGCTTTCTGCCAGCGGGGCCTTGGAGCGTGGCGTCAACCGCCCGCTGGCTGGATCAATACTGAAGCTCTGCACTTGAAACGGCTTGACCCGCAGCGCGGCATACAAGGTTTTACCGTCGGGGCTCAGGGCCATCGGGTTGACCTGATCACCGGCTGTTACCTGGTCAACCAGGCTCAACGCGCCGTTGCTCTCGTCCAGCCGGTACTGGGAAATCAGGCCATCGCCGGGGCTGGAAATGTACGCGAAGGTCGCAGCGTTGGCGTGTGCACTGAGTCCGCAGGCAATGGCGGCGGCCATGAGGAGGGGTTTATTCACGAGTGAGCCTTTATTGTTATGTTTGTGATCAGTCATCGTATGACTGTATTTCTGTCTCCGCAATAGTTGGTTTTTGGGCTCACTTGGTTGTGTCTCTTGCGACGCACCGGTATGCCTGACCCACAGGGTTACATGTCGTCAACAAGTGACAGTGGCTCGTCCCCTGCGGCGCGCTAGCGTTAAGGCTCTTCAGGCATTTCACGTAGAGCACCGGATGCGCCCCACACCTCAATCACACCGTCTGCGTCACGGCCGTTACTCGGAACACGGTCGCAGCTACCTCATCACCGCCGTGGTTCATCAGCGCCAGCGCTTATTCACTGACCTTTACCTGGGTCGCCTGCTGGTTGCCGAATTCCGGCAGGCTCATGAACTGGGACTGGTCGATTCACTGGCCTGGGTCGTCATGCCTGACCACATTCACTGGTTGTTTGAGTTGAAGCAAAAGGCGTTGGCAGACGTGGTGCGACGTATTAAGTCGCGCAGTACGCTGGTCATTAACCAGCGTCGTCAAAGTAAAGAGCGTGTTTGGCAACCCGGCTATCACGATAGGGCAGTGCGTGCGGACGATGATCTTCGCAAGATGGCGCGTTACATCATTGCCAACCCTTTACGAGCCGGCCTGGTGGAGCGGGTGGGGGATTATTCGTTGTGGGATGCGGCGTGGCTATGAATAAGAGGGGCGAACTCCTGTGTTTGGCAGACTTCCCTGGGGAGCAGGTTTTTGTGGTGGGCAGGCTTCTCTGGTGAGCAGGTTTCTGTAGTGAGCAGGCTTCTTATTGAGTGGTTTTTGTAGTGAGCAGGCTTCTTACAGTGAGCAGTGGCTTTTGTGGTGAGCGGGCTTGCCCCGCGCTGGGCTGCGAAGCAGCCCCAAAACCTGCCAGCGCGATCTACCTGACGAAACGCGGTGTTCTTGATGGGGCCGCTTCGCAGCCCAGCGCGGGGCAAGCCCGCTCACCACAAAAAGCTTTCTTGCCACCCACAAGCATGCTGATCACAAAAAGCTCACTTGCCACCTAAGAACAGGCGAACTCCTGTGTTTGGCAGGCTTCTCTGGTGAGCAGGCTTCTTACGGTGAGCAGTGGCTTTCGTGGTGAGCGGGCTTGCCCCGCGCTGGGCTGCGAAGCAGCCCCAAAACCTGCTAGCGCGATCTACCTGACGAAACGCGGTGCTCTTGATGGGGCCGCTTCGCAGCCCAGCGCGGGGCAAGCCCGCTCACTACAAAAAGCTTAGTTGCCACCTACAGCAGGCTGACCACAAAAAGCTTATGTGCCACCTAAACGCAGGCTGACCAAAAAAAGCCCGCACATCACAAGAGCGGACGTGCTTTGCGCTGCTGTTCCTTCTTGCCGATTCAGGAACCTTCAGGGCCCACAGGGCTCACTTGTTAGGTCGCCCTGTTTCATTGCCGAAAGGAATCCGCATGCTGTCAGCCTCGCCAGCCATTCCCCAGTACGCCCCCGTCGAACGCGAACTCAGCCTGCGTGCCGTCGTCACCGGCACCGTGCTCGGTATTTTGCTCACACCATCCAATGTGTACGCCGGCTTGAAGATCGGCTGGTCGTTCAATATGTCGATCATCGCCCTGCTGGTGGGTTATGCGATCTGGCAGGGCCTGGCTAAGCGCTCCACCGAGCAACTGCCGTGGACCTTGCATGAGAGCAATATCAACCAGACCGTCGCCTCGGCCGCCGCTTCGATCATCTCTGGCGGTTTGGTGGCGCCGATTCCGGCCTACACCTTGTTGACCGGCAACCAGTTAGACGCGTTGCCGATGATCGCCTGGGTGTTCTCGGTGAGTTTCCTGGGCATTTGGATCGCCTGGTACCTGCGGCCCTCGTTGCTCAATGACAAGGCGCTGAAGTTCCCCGAAGGCATGGCCACCCTGGAAACCCTGCTGCACATCTACAACCACGGACGCGAAGCCGCGACACGTTTGAAGGTGCTGCTCAGCGCCGCGTTGCTGTCCGGATTGGTGAAGTGGGTGGACACCTTCATGTGGGCCTTTCCGCGCTGGTCGCCGACAGCCTCTTGGGAGCGTCTGACCTTTACCGCCGATCCTTCGCTGTTGCTGCTGGGGTTCGGCGGCATTATCGGTATTCGCGTCGGCCTGACTCTGCTGCTCGGCGCCTTGATTGCGTGGGGTGGCCTGGGCCCGTGGCTGCTGGCACAAAACCTGGTGACGTTGCCGGCAGACAGCAGCGGCCCGCAATTCGCTGCATTGGTGGAATGGTTGCTGTGGCCCGGTGTGAGCCTGATGGTGTGTTCCACCTTGGCCTCGCTGACGATTCGTTTGTGGGCGTTGCGCTCCTCCACGAAAGCTGACGGCGGCAAGATGTGGAGCGTGCCCAAGCCCGGACCGGCCGCTGGTTTTATCCTGTCGATAGGCTTGGTAGTCAGTCTGCAAGCGCTGTTGTTCGGCATCAATCTGTGGATGGCATTGCTGACCATTCCCCTGGCGATCTGCCTGGCGGCCGTCGCCGCCCGCGTGGTGGGTGCCACCGGTATTCCGCCGATTGGCGCCATCGGGCAATTGTCCCAACTGAGCTTTGGCATCGTTGCTCCCGGCCAGGTGCCGATCAACCTGATGAGCGCCAACACCGCTGGCGGCTCGGCGGGGCAATGTACGGACTTGATGAACGATTTCAAGGTGGGCAAAGCGATTGGTGCTACGCCGCACAAACAAGTGATCGCGCAGATCCTGGGGATTTTCATCGGCAGCATCGTTGGCGTGTTTGCGTACCTGGCGCTGATTCCGGATCCGCAGTCCATGCTGCTTACCGAAGAGTGGCCGGCGCCCGCGGTGGCGACGTGGAAAGCCGTGGCGCAAACCCTGACCCATGGGCTGGATTCATTGTCGACGAGCATCCGCTGGGCGATTGCCATTGGCGGCGGTGCAGGCGTGTTGTTGGGCGTGCTCGACAGCCTGTTGCCGGCCCATCGTTCCCGCTACTTGCCGAGTGCCGCCGCGCTGGGGTTGGCTTTTGTCCTGCCGGCTTCGGTGTCGTTGATGATGGCGATGGGCGCGGTGCTGACCTGGTTGGTGAGCTGCCGTTGGCCAAGTATCACTGAGCGCTTTGCGATTACCGCAGCCGCGGGGTTGATTGCCGGGGAGAGCATTACCGGGGTGGGCGCATCGTTGTGGCAGATGGTGGGCTAGTCGCACACCCACCGTGCCCGGGTTTACTTAGTGGGCAAATGCATACTCGCCGCCCTGTTCCAGCGCCTGGCGATACGCCGGCCGCGCCTGGAACCGCTGTACCCACGCTGACAGGTGCGGGTACGCCTGCAACTTGCCCTGGGCCTTGGCGATTTCGCCGATGAAACTCATCTGGATGTCTGCACCGCTCAGCTCATCACCCAGCAGATACGGCGCGTGCCCCAGCGCATCGTTCAGATAGCCCAAATAGTTGGCGACCTCGGATTCGATGCGTGGATGCAACGGTGCACCGGCATCCCCCAGGCGTCCCACGTAGAGGTTAAGCATCAGCGGCAACATGGCCGAACCTTCGGCGAAATGCAGCCATTGCACGTATTTATCGTAGTCGGCCGAGGCAGGATCGGGTTGCAGGCGGCCGTCGCCATGGCGGCGGATCAGGTAGTCGACGATGGCGCCGGATTCGATCACCACATTGGCACCGTCTTCAATCACCGGGGACTTGCCCAGGGCGTTGATTGCCTTGAGTTCAGGCGGTGCGAGGTTGGTCTTTGGGTCGCGCTGGTAACGCTTGATTTCGTAGGGCAGGCCAAGCTCTTCCAGCAGCCACAGGATGCGCTGCGAGCGTGAGTTGTTGAGGTGGTGAACAATGATCATGGGAACTCCACGGGGCAGGGGGTGTGCATCAACAGACCGCTGGGCTGGCGCAGAGTGCCCCAGATCCCAGCGTCCTGGCGTTGGGCTGATCAGCGCACGACATCCAGCGCGGTGTATTGATTCACGTAGTGGAACTGGCTCGACGTCGACTCCAGCGTCAGCGCCACGCCCAAGTCCTCGATAAACGCACGCGAGGTCTTGTAGTCGCCCTGGTCGCACTCAAGCTTGATGGCGTCGCCGGTCAAGGAGGCAAACACCTGGCGCGCCGGGAAGCGCTCACCCACCTTGCAGATCAATGAGGTGTCGGTGGGGGTGTCGGTGGGCTTGGCGGGGACGTTCAGCATCTGCATGTCTGCGCGCAAGGTCTGGCCAGGGGCCCAACTGCTCGGCACTTTCAACTCGACTGCGAGGGTTTGCAGCACTCGCCCATCGCCGACGCCGTTCATCTTCGACTTCAACTGGATCAAGTCGGCGAGCACCAGGCGATCGACGTTGAAGGCGTTGCCGTACACCTCATTCTTCTTCAGCAAGCCGCCGTCGGCGGTGAAGGTGACCGAGGTCGGACTGTCCTGGCTGCCGTCGCCTTTCTTGGACAGGTAGGAGTAGCTCAACCTCTTGAATTTCGGCTGCAACAGCGGCGAATCAAGGCGTTGGAGCACGCTGGCAGGTACGTCGACATCGTTGATGCTGGTTTCTACCACGGTACGCGGGTAGTCAACCGGTGCAATGTCCGGCCGCAGCCAGGCCAGCAGCGCAGCATCGACGCCGCCCTGTACCGAGCAACTGACGCGTGTTTGCTCGCCATCGGGTTCGACAATCAGCACGCGCTCAACGTTGCGTGTGCCCGGTGCCTTGCCCGGTTGCGGTTTGATCGCCTGCCAGCGGTCGCCGACCTTGAGTTCACTGCGAATATAAGACCCGTCGATTTTTTGCAGCCGCGCGGGCACGTCCAGCAGCGGTGCCAGGTGCTGGGCCACCTCGTCCACACCGCCTTGCACGACAAAACCCCAGTAATAGTAGCGTCCCAACTGATCGAGGTCGGCGGCCTCGTCGGCGTACGACAACAGCTTCAGGCCTGCGATGGGCGGCGCGCTGACGGGCACCTGATTGGCTTGGCGGTCGGCACGGTTTTTAACGGCGATCCAGGTGAAGTCCTTGTCCTGCTTGAGCGGCGCATAGGCCTGCCACGCGGCGCGGTGCGTGTTCAGGCTGCTGAAGAAGGTCGCGTCGCAGCGCGTGAAGGCCTTGAGCGTCTCGGTCAATGCGGCGTCGTCGGCGTGGGCGATGGCGGGCAGCAAGAGGGCAGAAGCGAGAAGCAGGGCGGGCGACTTCATTGAGCGGGATTTCCGTATCGGGGCGGGAGGAGGGCATTATCCAGAGATTACGAGGCAGCCACTAGCGTTGCAGGCGCACACGCCAATAGCCACCGTGCTGGCGCTGGCATTCCTCTTCAGAGTCAAAACGCACACAGCGGTCAACCTGTACGGGCGCTACCTCGGCGTCATCCAGCGCCGCAGCGGTCAATTCACGCATGCGCTGGTCGACACCGGTCGCAAGGGCCTGGTCCTTGTTGGCGTGCGTATCGAACACCCAGATCACCCGCAGGCTTTGAGGAAAGGCTGTGTAATCGACAGTGTGGGTCAACCATTCGAAGCCACGGATTTCGGCTTTGGCGGTTTCGCAGGCGTCGGTCAGGGTGGCGACGAGTCGGCGCTCAATGCGGGCGCTGTCGCGTTTGGTCGGTGGCATAAGGGCTCCGGGGGCGCAGGAAAAACAAACAACGGCGCGACAATGGCAGAACCCCGGGCCCTTTTCCACGTCCAACCTCGCGACATTCACGCCTGAAGGATATGGAATCCGTGACCAAAGCTTTTGCCGCACTTGCCTTTCTCCTCCTCGGCGCTTGCACGCAGTACCGCTACATCCACCCTGAAACCCCACAGGGCCAGCAGTGCGTGGCCGAACTGGATGCCAACGTCAACGCCTGCGAACAGCGCGCAAAAGACAGCGCCGAGGGCCAGCGCGTGTTGGATGAGGCGCAAAGAAACAGCTACCAAACGTGCACTCATCAATTTTCGTCGAGCGCCTCGAACCCCGATCCGTGCTCCGGTTTGAAGCCGAGCGGCGTGGCGTCAGTGCAGAGCAACACCTGTCGTGAAGGCTATACCGACAAGTTCATCGCCTGCGGCGGACGGCTGGAAGAGATCAAGGACAAATAACCCGCAATGGACCAAAAAACCCAACTGATCCTACTCGCAGAGCAGGCCACCGAGGACCTGTTCCGCTGGAGTCGTTTTGTCGCCCATACCGAGTTTCTGTGGCAGGACATCACCCTGGTCACCGACGCTGACGCTTGGCAACGCCAGTGGTTTGAGCTGGAAATCGTCAACGGCCTGGCGCTATCTGAGTGGGAAGAAGACGGCCGACCGAATGATTGGTCGGCGCGCTGGCGTGAAGGCTATCAGCAGGAGGCGGTTGAGTTGGTGAATGAGTTGCTGGGGTTGCTGGGGGCTACGACGTTTCAGATCCACTGATCATTCTCGGCAGTGCGCTCACCCCCTTCATGCCCGGTGTTCAGGATGCCGCGTGGTTCGATCATCATCAGTTTGGCTTCGCCGTCGGCCGCCGTCCTGTGTTCGACGCCACGCGGCACCACGTACAGCTCGCCCGGAGCCACATACACCGGGCCATCCGGGAGGTCGATACGCAAAGTGCCTTCAAGCACCAGAAAGGCCTCATCGGTTTCCGGATGCGAGTGCCAGATGAATTCGCCTTCGATCCGCACGACCTTGAACTGGTAGTCGTTCATTTGCGCGACCACTCGCGGGCTCCACAGTTGATCGATGAGCGAGGCTTTTTGGGTGAGATTTACCGGGTGCTGGGCCATGGTGGATCCTCGGGTGGGGTGAGAGATCCAAGGCTACTCACGTTGCGGGTCAGTGGGCTTGTACGATCCTGCAAGGGTAACCATGAAGCTGTCAGGCACGAATGGGGAGCGCCAAGCCAAACAGCACAAAAAAACCACCACAGACTTTATTGAACCGGCGCCCGGTCCTCGCCAACCAAGGCCTGACCCGGTGCGCCGCGCTGGCGACCAGATACTCAACCACAAACTCCACCCCGGCGTAGGTCAGTGCGATGGCAGCCGTCTGGGCGATCAGGCTTCTGTGCGGATCCAGGAACGGTGGGATAAACGCGGTAAACAGCAGCAACGCCTTGGGATTTGAAAGGGCCGATACCAGGCCTTGGCGCAACAGTGACCAACCGCTGAAGCCAGCCGTATCGGCAGTCTCAAGCATCATCGGCGCAGCCCGCCACAGTCCGAAGCCCAGCCAGATCAGGTACAGACCCCCGGCCACCTTCAGCGCGTTGAACCACGCGGACGACGCCTGAATCAGTGCGCCCAGGCCCAGCGCGCAAAACGAAAGCACCACCGCAAATCCGAGCACTCCGCCGGTGATGGTGAACAGCGTTTTGCGGCGCCCGTGAATGGCACCATGGGTCAGCACCAATAACGCATTGGGCCCCGGCACGACTGCGATACCGCAGCAGGTAAACACATAGAGCAACCAGGTCTCGAATGGCATGTTCAAATCCCGCAGTGGTGATTCAGGCGAATCATCATTAGGGCTGGGCGACTATCCTGAAAAGCGCATAATTCACATCGTAGTCATTCGATTAACGCATAGAGGTAGCCCCATGCTCGCCAGCGATCTGCAGATTGATTGGCTCAAGTGCTTCGTGGCGGTGGTGGATGCTGGTTCGCTGTCGGGCGCAGCGCACGAGGTGAACCGATCCCAGTCCGCCGTCAGTATGCAGATGAAAAAGCTTGAAGCCGCGCTTGGACGGCAACTGCTGAACCGTGGTCCGCGCCACCTGCAACTGACCGCTGATGGCCAGACGCTGCTGGGCTATGCCCGCCGCCTGCTCGCCCTGCATGCTGAAACCCAGGCGGCTTTTCATGGGGAAGCACTGACCGGTCGCATCCGCCTGGGCGTCGCCGAGGACTACGCGGCCAAGTACCTCACGCCGCTGCTCAAGCGCTTTGCACCGCGCTACGCAGGCGTGGACATAGAGCTGACCTGTGAACAGTCGACCACCTTGATCCCGCGTGTGCGAAGCGGCGATCTTGACCTTGCACTGGTGTCCAGGGACTCGCCGCAAAGCGGCACGTTTCTGTTCAAGGAACCCATGGTGTGGGTGGGCTCACCGCAGTTCGAACTGTGGCGTCGAGAGCCGGTGCCCATCGCTGTTTACGAAAGTGAAAGCCTGGCTCGGCGTTATGCGGTCGACTCACTGACCCGCCAGGGCCGCCAATTCAAAGTGGTCTACAACAGCTCAAGCCTCGCTGGCCAAGTGGCCGCCGTCGAAGGTGGACTGGCAATTGCCGCGATCACTCAGTGCAGCGTGCCGGCATCGCTGCAGGTCTTGGGCAGTGAGCAGGGGTTGGGGAACATTGCGCCGATGGAGGTTTCGATCTTGCGCAGCCGAGCTTCTCGCGGGTCCAAAGCCGTCAATGGTCTTCACGCGTTCATCATCAGTGCGCTGAGAGGCTAGGCGGGTCACTGAGCTAAAGGTTGCTCCAGCACCGTCGATAACCTTGAGGAACCCGCCAATCATGGACCGATTAAATGGCTCTCTCCGTCAGCTCCGCCTATCCCTCGCCGGCCAATGTCACCCTTGCGCCTTCCAACCAGACGCTTACGCCCCAGCCGCTGACGGATGTCGCCAAGGAAGCCCTGGCAAACGCCGCGCCAGCCGCCATCTACCATCCCAGTGAAGACACCAGCACCACGTCGAAACCACTGGAGGTCGTCGACGTCTGGGTGGGTCGCTCTGAATCGCCGGAGTACCCTCGGTTCGCCGAAATCTTCAAAGGTGCGCACAACACGTTGAAAGCCTCTTTCCAGGCCTTCCAGTCAACTCTGTCGACTACCGCGCCCGACCTTGCCAGCAAAAAATACGGCTTCACCGTCGACGCTGACGGCAGTCTGAAAGTGCTCAATACCGCCGGCCAGCTCAACAGCTCGGACACCCAGCGGCTCACGGATCTGCTCAACAAATCCCTGGGTCTCAAAACCGCAGCCGTCGCCTACCGAGATGCTGCCATCGACATGACAGACGCCAGCTCGCCCTGGTCCGGCAGCGTCATGGGTTACTACAGCCTGACCCAGGAAAACTTCGCCAGCTCCCTTGATCTGGCGCCGCTGTTCAAAGACACGCATAGCATGGTCCCTGCAGAGTTCAGGGATGCGAAGTTTTTGACGCAGTTGGCCTATAAGGGTGAGCGGGCGACTCAGGAGACGGAAGCGGCGATGTATGAGCGGCGTGCGGCGCAGCGGTTCAGTGCGCAGGCGTGAGTCGTTTGGGGTTTTTTTGGTGAGGGGCTTTTTTGGTGCGCTGATCTCTCGTGGTAAACGGGCTTTCTGTGGTGATCGAACTTTGTGTGTTGAGTAGGTTTTCTGTGGTGAGCGAACTTCGTGTGTTGAGTAGGCTTTCTGTGGTGAGCGGGCTTGCCCCGCGCTGGGCTGCGAAGCGGCCCTAAAACCAGGCACTGCGGTTTTTCTGAGAAGTTGGGGTGGCCTTATTGGGGCCGCTTCGCAGCCCAGCGCGGGGCAAGCCCGCTCACCACAAGAAGCCCGCTTACCACAGGAAAGCCTGCTCATCACAGAAAGCCTGTTCACCACAGGAAAGCCTGCTCATCACAGAAAGCCTGTTCACCACAGGAAAGTCTGCTCACCACAGAAAGTCTGCTTACCGTGAGTCGCTTGGGTTTTTTTGTGTTGAGTATGCTTTCTGTGGTGAGCGGGCTTGCCCCGCGCTGGGCTGCGAAGCAGCCCTAAAACCAGGCACTGCGGTTTTTCTGAGAAATTGGGGTGGCCTTGTTGGGGCCGCTTCGCAGCCCAGCGCGGGGCAAGCCCGCTCACTACAAGAAGCCTGCACATCACAGGAGAGCCCGCTCACCCTCCTGACCGACTTGGATAAAGTCGGCCCAATTCATAGCCAGGGAAAACCCAAGATGCGTGGCGCACTCGTTAACAGTCTGATGCTTCTCACCATGGCGATATCCGGCGCCGGATGCACCACCTACGCGTCCAGGCCAATCATCAACGACGGCGTTGACGCCGCCAAAACCGAAAGCATCCCAAGCTTCACTTATGAAGTTGACGCGCCCTGGAAAGACAGCCGCTTCGGCAAGCGCGCCTACCAGGCCACACAAGAAATAATCCCAGCGGCGCAAGACATCAGCTCAGCACCGCTCGCGTCGTCGCGCCCTGTATTAGCCATAAAAATCTCGGAGTTTTCATCGGGCGGCGCGTGTACGCAGGAGTACCTGACGGGCTTGAGTCTTGGCTTGATTCCCAGCTGGTGTACCCGGCCGAAACTGTTCACGTTTCAGTTCATGCTCAATGGCAATAACGGCGTGTGCAGGCAGAAAACCTATTCAATCAGTGCCCAGACGTTTTCACATATCACCGCGATTCCATTTGCCATGCTCGATACCCGGGACCAGCCACTCACGCTGTATCAGGCAGCGCTGAAAGACTTCCTCCAGCCAGCACAATGCGCGACGCCCTGACACCGGCTTCAAATCGGCCTGTCCACCACCCGCGCATTCCACAGGTCCCGATAGCGCTCCCGCCAACCGGGACTGCTTTGATCCAGCCACGCCAGCGTCGCGTCAATGGTGTCGTCGCTGATGACGAAGTGATTGATGTGCTCCGCGATCCGTTCCTGCGACACGTGCAGCAAGTCCAGGTAGGCATTGAACGAGTCCGCCAGCACCACGTACTCATCGCCTTGCTGGCGACGCCCCGTCCAGGCGGGTAAACCTGCGACCATCGCCCCCACATCCTGGCGCCCCTCGCGCAGGTCAAGTAGCAACACGCTGGCGCCGCCATCGCGGCCGATCGGCAATAACCCTGTCGCGGGGAAGCCAGGTTGCTTGCGCAGTTGCTCCAGTTCAAAAGGGTTGGATTCATACTGCTCGCTGGGGTCCAGGCCATACAGCAAGAAACTCAGCAGCTCTTTATCGCCATTGCTCATGGTCGCCAGCACGTCGTATTCCACGGTGGCGCCGTTGCAGGTCTTGAGAAACTGCCGGTAATCGTCCGGCAGGCGGGCGCCGAGGGTGGCTTCCAATTGCGCGAGGGCGTGGTCGGATGCGCTTTCTCGGGTGTCGTCGAAGATCAATCCACGGTAGTCAGTCATTCAGGGCTCCCAGCACCTTAGTAAAAATCATAATAGAGCGCCCATTCTCCGGTTTGGTTGTGCTTCCAGAACATCAGGCTGCCACTGTCGATCACGTTGAGGTTGATCTTCGGGTCCGACGAAATCTGGAACACAAACTCGAAACCTTCACCCGGATCCACCCCCGACTGGCAGAACGAAGGGTAACCGCCGATCTTGTGTTCGTAAGTATGGGTGATCAAGTCGTAATAGCTCTGTATCTCGCCCGCCCGCTCCAGCGTGAGAATGGCTTGCTCAAGGTCCGCGGGGACACCACCGCCATCCCACAGTGGGAAGTCCTCAGGCACCGCTTCTGCCTTCAACGGGAAAGGTTTGAGAAATGTGCCCGGTACCGGCAGCGCCTTGCGCACCAATACGTCATCGGGACCATATTCGCGGATCACCCAGTTATTTCCCATCGGCTCAAAGTCTTCAGGAAACGGGTCCGAGATAAACACCGTCAGCACACGAACCCCCGCCAGCAGCGGGCTGTTGAAGGGTAGGGCGGGCAGGTAAAACTGCGCGTAGGGCAGCAAGGGTTGTCCGGCCTGATTGGTGGGTACGCCTTCATCCGGGCGGAACAGGAAGACATTCCCCAGCCAGCTTTCTTCATCGGTGCCGAGAGGACGAAAGCCGCCGGCCATGAACTTCACGGCGGGGCGGGCCAGGCGTTGCTTGATTTGTTGAATGTCCATGTCGCTGTAAACCTTCCTTTTGCTACAGGCACAAAGGCCGCAGATTAGCAGTGCGCGGGCGCGGTGCCCAATTGGTCTCCTTCACGAGTTGGATTTCAGCCGCCCCAGAATCGCCGTACGCAAACACCCCCAGGCGATCACGCCGATAATCAGCACCTCGGCGACACCCACCAGCACATTGAATGAAAACACCAGCGGTTGCTCGGCCCAATAAAAGCTCGTCGAACCCGATCGAATGCCACTGACCCGCAGCCGCCCGGTAAACAGCGCGCGCGCCAACGCGATCACATGCGTCAGCTCCAGCACCGCCAGAAAAACACCCAGCAGGGACAGCAGGGCGCGTGCGGGCCTGCCGAGTTTGTCGGTGGACTCAGCCACGGGTGCCGGCCCCTTGGATTTGCGCCGCCGGGCGACCTTTGCCGGTGATGGCGCAGGCCTGTAGGGCGCCGCGGCCGCCGACCCAACGTGCACCTCAGTGGGCACGGCCACGTTCAGATAGTCAGCCAGTTCTCGCAGCCACATATCGGTGCGTGTGCTCCCCGGTATCACGGGCACGTTGTCGGTGGTCAAGCGCTGCTCGGTGCCGTCGCGCATCACTAGCCACAACTGGGTGTTGGCCGGCTCTGCCTGTGGACGGCGGCGCAGTTCGAGGTGGTGGACTTTATCGATGCTGAAGGTTGACTGCACACGCTCGCGGCCACCGAAAAAGTTTCGAGTGCGGCGCTTGCCTTCGCCGTTAGCCCGCGACAACAACAAGCTCTCGCGGATGCCGGTGTACACCATCAGCAGCAGGCCAAGGGCAGGAATGAGCAGCAGGCCGAGCACGATCAGCAGCGAGGTCAGCGGGTCCGTGTCAGCCAACTGCGAGCTGCTATCGGTGAGCCAAAACACGACGAAGGCCAATGGCAGGGTGAACGCCATTGCGCCTGTCAGCAGTACCAATGCGCTTTGCACCCCGTTGCGCGAGTGGATGTGCAAGTCACCCTGCGCGGTGCGCTCGAAGCGATGCCCAATCAATATGCAAATCTCCTGAAGCGCCTTGAGGGGCAGCGATTGGCGGCCGAGGTCGGCATTAACGCCATGGAGAATACCTTAAGCCGAGAACGCCACGCGTTTCCCGGCCCGGAATGCCAGGTAGCGGTCATATTCAAGGGGGAACGCTGGGTTCGGTGTGTCGTTGGCGTGGGTGTAACGCACCACACGTATCGTGTCGCGCATTTGCCGTGCGTCTTCGCCCTTGAGTCCTCACACGATGCCTGCTCACGCGCGCGGTGATGCGGTGCCGAGCGCTGCATGACAATGAAATGCCATGATGAAGGCATCTTGAGTTTTAAACCGGATGACTCGCAAACACCCCTTTGCAGGGCATATCGGTCTACCATGCCATCCCCCGGCAGTGGTTCCACGCGCTACCGACCTCTCTCTCGCAAGGTATCGCCTCATGTCCATCGACCAAATCAGCCTCCCCAAGGGCGTCGGCCCGCATGCCACCAAGCTGCTCGACGCCATCACCGGCGCGTCCACCCATGAAGAACTCAACCGCGCAGGCGGTAAGGCGGAAGGGTTTGTGTTGGGTCTGGAGGCTTCCAAGGCCATCAAGAGCCAGATCGCTGAGTCGCTGTATGTGGCTTATGACGATGCGGCGAGTCATCGGGCCAGTGAGTTGAAGGGGTAAACCTCAACGCCCTCCCTGATGTTGTACAGTCGACTTCCACCAAAGGGCTGATTAACTCAGGGATCCCATGACATTGACCGTCGACACCTTGCTCAACCTGGCCATGGCCAACCCCATCAACGCCGAAATCACCACGCGTCTGCCCGACCTCGGGGTGGAGCAATGCCTGCTCACGGCGGGATGTCTGTTCCAGGCGGTGTGGAATCATCAGTCCAATCTCCCTGCCGCGCAGGGCGTAAAGGACTACGACGTTTTCTACTTCGACACCGACTTGTCCTACGAGGCCGAGGACGCTGTGATTCGCAGGGCCGAGCAGTTGTTCCAGGATTTGGGCGTGAATGTTGAGGTCAAGAACCAGGCGCGGGTTCACCTCTGGTATGGGCAGCGGTTTGGCCGACCGTATCCGCAGTTGCACTCGGCTAAACAGGGGGTGGACCGTTACCTGGTGGCGGGGACGTGCATCGGGTTGGAGATCGCCACCGGTGAGGTGTATGCGCCCTATGGGCTGGCGGATGTGGAGCAGGGGATTCTTCGGATTAACCCACTGCACCCGGAGCCTGAATTGTTTGCGCGCAAAGCCAGGAGCTATCAGGTGCGGTGGCCGTGGCTGAGGATTGTGGAGCCGGTTTGAGCACCGTGCAGTCCATTTTTGTGTGGTTGATTGAATTTATCTGCGGCGGTTTGAGTCACTGATGCTATGCGTGGTTTTCTTTCAACCGACCTCAAGGACCGACCATGACCTTCTTCATCTTCCTGCTCGCCTGCGCCGCCGCGGCCAGCACCGGCATCCTTTTCAAACCTGGCGCCTGGTATGAATCCCTCGTCAAACCCAGCTTCACCCCGCCCAATTGGCTGTTCCCGGTCGCGTGGACGATTATCTACCTGTTGCTGGCCTGGGCCGGTTATCGCCTCACACTGATCCCTGGCAGCGAAATGGTATTGGCGCTGTGGGCTGCGCAGATCGCATTGAATACGTTGTGGACCCCGGTGTTCTTCGGCGCCCATCGCATCTTTGCGGGGATGGTGATTATTGCGGTGCTGTGGGTAACGGTGGCGACAATGGTGGTGATGGCGGTGCGTCTGGACTTGATCACCGGCTTGATCCTGTTCCCGTATTTGGCGTGGCTGTGCGTAGCGGCGGCGTTGAATTTCTCGATCCTGCGGAATAACCGTTGATGGCCCATCAACCTTGGCCGGCCAGCGAGTCGGATTTGGCCCAGATGCGCCGCTTCAATCAAAAGCTCGCCTGGATGCCGCGCTTCAAGATCCGTAACCGCGTGACGCCGCGTTTGATCCAGGGATTGTTGCGCGTCAGCCAAACGCTCAAGAAGGCGCCAGCGGCGCAGTGCAAAATTGTCGACAACGTCCCCGTACGCATCCTGCGGCCAGTCGGCAAGCCTAAAGGCGTGGTGCTGGATATCCACGGCGGCGGCTGGGTGATTGGCAATGCGCAGATGGACGACGATCTTAACCTCGGCATGGTTAACGCATGCGACGTGGCGGTGGTGTCGGTGGATTACCGGCTGGCGGTGGATACGCCGGTGGAAGGGCTGATGGAGGATTGCCTGGCGGCGGCGCGCTGGTTGCTCTGTGAGGATGAGTTCAAACAGCTGCCGGTCATCGTCGTCGGCGAATCGGCCGGCGGGCACCTTGCGGCGGCGACGTTGTTGGCGCTCAAGCAATGGCCGGAGTTGCTCCAGCGTGTGAGCGGCGCAGTGCTGTATTACGGTGTTTACGATTTGACCGGTACGCCGAGTGTGCGCAACGCAGGGCCGGAGACCTTGTTGCTAGACGGACCAGGAATGGTCGATGCGCTGCGCATGCTGACGCCAGGTCTCAGCGATGACGAGCGCAGACAGGCGCCGTTGTCGCCGCTGTATGGCGACTTCGACGGCCTGCCACCGGCGTTGATGTTTGTGGGTGAGTTGGACCCGCTCAAAGACGACACACTGTTAATCGCTGAACGGTGGCCACAGGCAGAGGCCCATCTGCTGCCGGAGTCGGCCCATGGATTTATCCATTTTCCGGTGGCGATGGGCGAGGCGGTGTTGGCGTATAGCCGACGGTGGATCTCGACGAGGATCAGTGGTGAATAGGTGTTTTGGTGGGGCAGCCCTGCTCACCACAACTGGACCCCCATTCACCAACCGTCCCGTATCAGACAAGTGGCTGAAGGTTCTACGCTTCAGAGTGCTGGGTAGTCGATGTAACCCTCGGCACCTGGCGTGTAGAAGGTGTCTTTGTCGGGCACATTCAAAGCGGCACCACTGAGAAAGCGCGCGGGCAGGTCCGGATTGGCCAGGAACGCGCCGCCGAACACCGCCGCATCGGCTTTGCCCTCGGCGATCAAGGTGTCGGCGCTGTCCCGTGTAAGGCCGCCTCCGATCAGGTAGCGGCCCTCGAACAATTCTCGCAACGCAGCGTGATAGTCGAAGCTCGCCCCGAACAGTGCCACATGCAAGTAGGCCAGTTTCAGCTCGCGCAGTTGCTTGACCAGGTAGGTGAAGGTTTCCTGCGGGTTGGCATCGCTGATGTCGTTGAAATTCATCTCCGGGGAAATTTTGATGCCCACGCGATCACTGCCTACTTCATCGACCATTGCGGCGAGCACTTCCAGTACGAAGCGGCTACGGTTTTCCACCGAACCACCGTACTGATCTTCGCGTTGGTTGCTGCTGCTGGAGAGGAATTGCTCGGGCAGGTAACCGGAGGCGGCGTGCAACTCCACCCCGTCAAAGCCTGCCTCGATTGCCCGGCGTGCGGCATGACGGTAGCTGTCGACCACGCCACCGATCTGCGCGACGCTCAAGGCATGGGGCGTGACGAAATCCTGCAGGCCGTTCGCGGTCCAGGTCTGGCCCGCCGGTTTGATCGCGGAAGGGGCCAGCGGCAGCGCGCCGTCGGGCAGCAGTGAAGGGTGAGAGACTCGCCCGCAATGCATCAGTTGCATGAAGATGTGCCCGCCCTGGGCGTGCACGGCTTGGGTGACAGATTTCCAGGCGGCCACGTGTTCGGCGGTTTCGATACCTGGAGTGCGGACGTAGCCTTTGCCCGACGCGTCGGGAAATACGCCTTCCGAGATGATCAAACCGGCGGTGGCGCGTTGGGCGTAGTAAGTGGTCACAAGGTCGGAAGGCACACCGGCGTCGTTGGCGCGCGAGCGTGTCATCGGCGCCATGATCAGGCGGTTGGCGAGGGTGTAGCGACCAAGGGAAAGGGGAGAGAAAAGAGCATTCATGGCGGTGTTCCTCATCAGTGATGGGGTTATGATTGATCAATCCGATTTCGGGATAAATGCCTGAAATACGAAATGACTAATCCACTGATGGGATAATGCTGTGGAATTTCTCAACGATATGGCGCTGTTTGTCGAGGTGGTGAAGGCACGCAGTTTCAGTCGCGCGGCCGAAAGCCTGGGCATGCCGAACTCGACGCTGTCCCGGCGCATCAGCGAATTGGAAAAAGGTATCGGCCTGCGGCTGTTGCACCGCACTACGCGCAAGATCGAGCCCACTGAGGCGGGTCAGTTGTACTTTGAGCGGTGCAAGCGCATCGTCGACGAGGCCCGCCTGGCTCATGAACAACTCGGCGAAATGCTCGCCCAACCCAACGGCCTGCTGCGCGCTTCGTTGCCGGTGGATTTCGCGATGGTCTACCTGGCGCCGTTGATTGCCGAGTTTTCCCGGTTGTATCCGGACATCACGTTCGAACTCGACCTAACGCCGCGCCAGGTCGACTTGATCAGCGATCCAGTGGACGTGGTCATTCGCATGGGCGAGCCCGCCAATTCCCACCTGATCGCGCGCAAACTCGCGAATATGCGGCGAGCGTTTTACGCCTCGCCCCAGTATCTGGAACGCGCCGGACTGCCAGCTCAGCCAGCAGATCTGGCGCATCACGAATGTTTGCGCATGCGCGGGTCAAGGGCGCATCGATGGGTCTTGGAGTCGGGGTCGGAGAAGGTGGACGTCGACGTGAGCGGGCGGTTTGAGCTCAACAGCGTGGGCATGCTCAGACGCCTGGCCGCGTTGAACCTGGGGATTGCGCTGCTGCCCGAAGGCATTGCCGAGCAGGATGTGGTCAGCGGGACACTGTGCAGAGTACTGCCCGACTGGCATGGCTCGTCGGTTTCAGTTTATGCCCTGACCGAAACGCGGCTGCTGCCCGCGAAGACCCAGCGGTTTATCGAGTTTTTGCGCGACAAGCTGGAGGATGCATGACTGGCCGGGTAACCTTTCGCCTCCCACTCAAACGAAGGGAAGTACATGAGATTCTTCAACCCGGCCTCAAGCGCCCAGCCCCATCCTGCCTGTCCGCCTGCAGCCCTGAAGGGCACTTCATTCTGCGAGTTGCTTGAGTGAACGAGTTGACGCTACGGCCGGCCAGGATCACCGACCTGCCCGCGGTTTACCGGGGTGAGCGGGGATATATCCAGCGTTGGGAGCTGCACACGAAGTGGTCTGGCAAGAGCAGTTGGAACGGCACCTCACACGTTGGGTCAACAACGTTGAGCGATTGACGGTGGCCATGCTCGACGGACAGTTCGCCGGTTATTCGATGTGGATGCCCGAGGACGGTCTTGCCGAGTTGTGCACAATCAACGTCGGCGAGGCGTATCGGCGCAAGGGTATTGGGCGTGCATTGCTGGAGGCCTACCGGGCGGCGGCGGGGCAGGACGGTTATGCGCGGTTGAGCTTGTGCGTGCGGGCGGACAACCCGGCCCGGTTGATGTATGAGGCGGCTGGGTTCGTGTGTGTGGGAACAGCAGCCAACGGGTATTTGCGCTACGAGCGAGTGAGTGAATGATCAATATCCAGACGGTCACGGTTGCCGACATTCCAGAGGTTCTGGCCTTCGTCCTGGCAGCCCGTGCCGAGCTGTTCCCCAAGCTCAGCGATACCAGCATGCCCGCCGACCTGGCGCAATTCGAGGCCACTTACCTTCACGGCGATGGGCACTTCCTGATCGCTCGCCAGGACCACCAGATCATCGCCGCCATCGGTTATTTGCCCTACGACGATCGTTTCCCCCAATTGAATTACCAAGGCCGCAAGACTGTGGAACTGGTGCGCCTGTTCGTCCTTCCGGCCTTTCGCCGCTTCGGTCTGGCGGGGGAGTTATATCGCGCGTTGGAGGGCAGGGCGCGGGCGGATGGCGTGGACGTGGTGTATCTGCATACCCACCCATTCCTGCCTGGGGCGATTGATTTTTGGGGGCGGCAGGGGTTTGAGATTGTGGATGTCGAGGCCGACCCGGTGTGGCAGACGACGCATATGCAGCGGAGTTTATAGGTTTGCGGTGAGCGCGCTCGTCGTGGTCAGAGGGCTTCTTGTGGTGGAAGTATTTCCTGTGGTGAAAGTACGTCCTGTGCTGAACGTGTGTCCTTTGGTGAAAGTGCTTTCTGTAGTGAGCGGGCTTGCCCCGCGCTGGGCTGCGCAGCAGCCCCCAAACCAGGCACTGCGGTTTTTCTGAGAAATTGGGGTGGCCTTATTGGGGTCGCTTCGCAGCCCAGCGCGGGGCAAGCCCGCTCACCACAAAAGGCTCATCGGTCACTTAACGTCCATCTGCGGTGCTCACCGAGCGCCTCAGTTAGAACGCAACCGCAGTATCTGCGCCCCATCAAACGGGTCCGTCAGGTAATGCCCCTGCACACCGAACGTCTCCTGCAACCGCTGCGGTGTCAGCACGTCCAGCGGTGTGCCCAGCGCCACCAATTGCCCGTGATCGAGCACCGCCAATCGATCACAGGTCAGGGCCTGATTAAGGTCATGCAGCGCGATCAGCGTCGTCACCGGTAACCCTTGCACACCCTTCAAGATTGCCAGTTGATGTTGGATATCCAGGTGATTGGTCGGCTCATCCAACAGCAGAATCTGTGGCCGTTGCGCCAAGGCGCGGGCGATGTGCACACGTTGGCGTTCGCCGCCGGAGAGGCTGCGCCAGGCGCGTTGGCTCAGGTGGGTGGCGTCCACATCGTGCAGGGCCTGGCACACGATGGCGTCGTCCTCGCGTGACCACGGGCTCAGCGCCGACAACCATGGCGTGCGCCCCAACGCCACGGCGTCGAATACGCGGATGGCGTCGTCGGTGTCGGCCTGTTGCTCCACCACTGCCAGCTGTTGCGCGATGGCGCGGCGGGACAGGTCGCCCAAACGGGTGCCCCCAAGCCTTACCTCACCAGAGGCGGGTGTTCGCAACCCCGCCAGCAGTTTGAGCAAGGTGGATTTACCGGAGCCGTTCGGGCCGACAATCCCCAAGGTTTCCCCCAACTGCACCTCAAGATGAATATCCCGTAGCAACTCGGCATCGCGCACCTTGAAACCCAGGCCCGTACAACTGAGCACTTTCATCGCGCATTCCTCCGCCCGATCAGGATCAACGCAAACACCGGCGCACCGACCAGGGCAGTGACCACGCCCACAGGAATCACTTGGCCTTTGATCAAGGTGCGCGACAGCACATCCGCCGCGATCAAAAACAGCGCGCCGCCCAAGGCGCTGGCTGGCAGCATCCGCGAGTGCCCGGTGCCCAGCAACAGGCGCACTGCATGGGGGATCACCAGGCCGACAAAGCCGATGGAGCCGACAATCGACACCATCACCGCCGTCACCAACGCCGCGCAGCCCACCAGCACAAATTGCACGCGGCGCACCGGAATGCCGAGGGACGCCGCCGAGTCACTGCCGAAGGTAAACGCATCCAGCGCACGCCGATGCCACAAGCACACCGCCAAGCCGGCAACCGCCACCGGCACCGCCAGCCACACCGAAGGCCAGCGCACACCGCTGAGGTTGCCCAGCAGCCAGAACATGATGCCGCGGGCCTGCTCGGAGCTGGCCGACTTGGTAATGAGAAACGCGGTCAGGGCATTGAACATCTGCGAACCGGCAATGCCCGCGAGGATGATCTGGCCGGTACCGCTCATAGAGCCGCTGGCCCGCGCGAGCAAGATCACCAGGGCAAACGCCGCCATGGCCCCGACAAACGCGCCGGCCGACAGTGAAATCAACCCGCCGCCCACGCCCATCAGCGCCACCAACACCGCGCCGGTGGCGGCGCCGGCGCTGATACCCAGCAGATAGGGATCGGCCAGCGGGTTGCGCAGCAACGACTGCAAGATCACCCCACAGGTGGCCAGCCCCGCACCGCACGCGGCAGCGACCAGGGCGCGCGTCAGGCGGTAGTTCCACACCACGCCTTCGTCGATTGGATCGAGCAGATAGCCGGCGTTCCACAGCTTATTGGCGAGTACTTGAAGCACCACCTGCGGCTCGATGGACGTTTCGCCGATGGCCACGCCCGCGAGTAGGGCGGCTGAAAGCAGGGTCAGGGCGAGCAGGGTGCGGATCACGCTTTTACTCATTTGCGCAGGTCGTAGCCGTCGATGGCGCCGGCCAGCTGTTCAAGGCCATCGAACGTGCGGAGGCTGGCCTGCAGCGCCAAGGAGTCGAGGATGATGATGCGGTTGTGTTTGACGGCGTCCATGTTGCGCGTGACCGGGTCGCTGCGCAGGAAGGCGAGTTTCTTTTCATGGTCGTCGGCTGGATAGCGGCGACGGTCCATGCGGGCGATCACCAGGAACGTCGGATTGGCCTTGGCGATGGTTTCCCAGCCAACAGCGGGCCACTCTTCATCGGACTGCACCACGTTGTGCAGGCCGAGGGTTTCGAGCATGAATTCGGGGATGCCCTTGTGGCCCGCCACGTACGGGTCGCTGGCTATCTCGGAACTGGAGAACCACACCAGCGCGCTGGCTTGCTTGAGGCCTTTACTCTGCGCGGTGGCAACGGACTTGGCCAGGCGCGCCTTGAGGTCGTCGTTCAGCTGTTGGCCGCGCGCCTGCACGTCGAAAATCTCGGCCAGTTGGCTGATGCTCTTGTAGAGCGTCTCGATGCGGAACGGCTCTAGCCGCGTGCCGTCGGCGCCCACCAGATTGTCCTTGCCTTCGCAGTCGGAAGGCAGGAGGTAGGTGGGGATCTTCAATTCGTGGAATTGCTCACGGGTGCCCACCACGCCTTGCGGGCCGACCACCCATTCCAGCTCGGCAGCCACCAGTTGCGGGCGTTTGGCGATCACGGCTTCAAAGCTTGGCTCGTTGTTGGCCAGGCGTTCGATTTTGTCGTTTTGCGCCTGGTACTGGGGCAGCACACTGTTGAACCACAGCGAGGTGCCGACCACTTTGTCGCCGACGCCCAGGGCATACAGCATTTCGGTGGCGGCCTGGCCGATGGTCACGCTGCGTGCGGGGGCTTGCGGGAAGGTCACGGCGCTGCCGCAGTTTTGGACCGTCAGCGGGTAGTGAGTGGGCGCCGCTTGAGCCAGGGCACAGAAACCCAGACCGGTGATCAGGGCAGTAACGCGTGGCAGCATGGGGCGATCTCCGTGTGAACCGTAGGTGAAGCAGGGGCAGTACGGCTCGGAAATACGCCCTTGAACGCTGCCGGTCGGGCAGGCAAGGATGTCCTTCCCGGACACCCCGCCGGTTAGTGATTGTGCTGGGCCGGCAGGTCTCCTGACTGATGCGTCTTCGCCACGCTCCAGCCTTCCCGGACGAGGTCCAGTGGCGTTAAGGAGCAGGCTCGGCACCTACAGTTGCGGGGGCAGTTTCGATTGACGCCGCGGGCGGCGTTTCGAATTCCCTATTAGTCCCATGGGGGAACCGGCGGCGCTATGGTAGTTGATTCAGCCTCGCAGAGGGAGGCTGAGCTTCAGTTTGCGTGCCGGTGGCGCGATCTTCGATGTCGCGCCAAGTGATGGGGTCTATCGTTAAAAAGTCGCTAGGACGTTCGCGCCTCGCAAAAAGGAGGCGGCCAATGTGTGTTCGTCAGTAGCTTCGCAATCCGTTTTTTGCTTGATCCCGCCTAAATGCGCGATCAGATCGCTCACCACAACACGGCCGCCTGCCATGAAAGGCCCGCTGCGCAGCCGGGGTTATTTTCGATCCAGCCACACCGTCTGCGCATTGCAGAACTCGCGAACGCCGAAGTGCGACAGCTCGCGACCGAATCCACTTTTCTTCACGCCGCCAAACGCCACCCGTGGGTCGGAGACGCTGAAGGCGTTGACGAAGATCCCGCCGGTTTCCAGCTGATTGGCGATATCCCGTGCTTTCGCTGCGTCAGTGGTGAAGATGCTCGCGGTGAGGCCAAATTCGCTGTCATTGGCCAGGGCCACCGCGTGGTCGGCGTCGCGGGCGGTGATGATCGAGGCCACGGGGCCGAACAGTTCCTGTTTGAACGAGGTCATCTGGTCGGTGACGTTGGCGAGTACGGTCGGCTCGTAGTAGTTGCCGTCGCCTGTGACTTTATGGCCGCCGAGCAACAGGGTCGCGCCTTCCTCCAGGGTGGCCTGGACCTGACCGTGCAGCTCGTCGCGCAGGTCGAAGCGGGCCATTGGGCCAATGTAGGTGGCAGCTGATGTGGGATCGCCCATCACCAGGGCACGGCTGGCTTCGACGAACTTGGCCGTGAAGGCTTCCACAACACCGGCTTCGATGATCAAGCGCTTGGCGGCGGCGCAGACTTGGCCACTGTTCTGGAAGCGGCCGATGAGCGCGGCTTGCACGGCGGCGTCGAGGTCGGCGTCGTTGAGCACGATGAACGGGTCGGAGCCGCCCAGTTCCAGCACGCATTTTTTCAACGCGGCACCGGCCTGGGAGCCGATAGCGATGCCGGCGCGCACGCTGCCGGTGAGGGTCACGGCGGCAATGCGTGAGTCCGCGATGGCTTTGGACACGCCCTCGGGGGTGACGTTGATCACTTCGAATAAGCCTTCAGCAAAGCCGGCTTTACG
This sequence comes from Pseudomonas sp. W22_MBD1_FP4, assembly GCF_052113765.1. Taxonomy (NCBI): domain Bacteria; kingdom Pseudomonadati; phylum Pseudomonadota; class Gammaproteobacteria; order Pseudomonadales; family Pseudomonadaceae; genus Pseudomonas; species Pseudomonas sp. W22_MBD1_FP4. The sequence continues at coordinate 514,798 of NZ_JBGQOI010000002.1, forward strand.
GAACGCTTGTTGGATCAGGTAGGCGCTGCCCATCACATTCGGCGCGTGTTTGAGCACGTAAGTGTTGCCGGCGAGCATGGTTGGCACGGCGCCGCGCAGTACCTGCCATACCGGGAAGTTCCACGGCATTACGGCGAGAATCGGGCCCAGCGGGCGGTATTCGATGTGGGCGGTGCCGTTGTCGACCAGGGTCGGTTCCGGGGCGAGCATGGCCGGGCCTTGGGCTGCGTACCATTCACTCAGTTGCGCGCATTTTTCGACTTCGGCACGTGCCTGGGCGATGGGTTTGCCCATTTCCAGAGTGATCATCTGCGCCATGGCTTCGGCTTGCTCGCGCAAGGCGGCGGCCAGGGCTAACAGCAGCTCGGCGCGCTGGCTCACCGGCTGGCGGCGCCAGGTGTGGAAGGCGCTGGTGGCGCGGTCGAGGGCGGCATCCAGCTGCGCTGTTGTTTCGTAGGGATAGTTGCCGACGGTTTGGCCGTTGGCGGGATTGATCGATAAGGCGTGGGTGTTCGCGTTCATGGCACCGTCCTGCGTGTACGTTGGGAATGGAGGTCAGCGTACGGGGTTGGATCTTTTCTGGAAACTGAATAATATTAAGCAATACGTTCACGAATGGAGAATGAATTGGATCTCGTGCAACTGGAAATCTTCAAGGCCGTCGCCGAACAAGGCAGCATCAGCGCCGCCGCGCAGTTGATTCATCGGGTGCCGTCAAACTTGACCACGCGGATCAAGCAACTGGAGCAGGATCTGGGCGTGGAGCTGTTTATCCGTGAGAAGAGCCGACTGCGCCTGTCGCCGGCAGGTTGGAATTTCCTCGGTTACGCGCGGCGCATTCTCGATCTGGTGCAAGAGGCCCGCGCGACGGTGGCGGGGGAAGAACCTCAGGGGGCGTTTGCCCTCGGCTCCCTGGAAAGCACGGCGGCGGTGCGTATCCCGGCGTTGCTGGCGGCGTATAACCAGAAGCACACCAAGGTCGAACTGGACCTGAGCACCGGGCCGTCGGGCACCATGATCGAGGGGGTATTGTCGGGGCGCCTGACCGCCGCGTTTGTCGACGGGCCGGTGCTGCATTCGACCCTGGAGGGCGTGGCGGTGTTTGAGGAGGAGATGGTGGTGATCGCGCCACTGCACCATGCGCCGATCAGCCGGGGGCAGGACGTAAATGGCGAGAACATCTATACGTTCCGCTCGAACTGCTCGTACCGGCATCACTTTGAACGCTGGTTCTCACAGGATGGCGCGGTGCCGGGCAAGATCTTCGAGATTGAGTCCTACCACGGCATGCTCGCCTGCGTCAGCGCCGGTGCTGGGCTGGCGCTGATGCCGCGCAGTATGTTGGAAAGCATGCCCGGGTTCGCTGCGGTGAGTGTGTGGCCGCTGATGGACAGCTTTCGCTTGCTGAACACTTGGTTGATCTGGCGGCGGGGGACTGTTTCGCAGAGTTTGAACAGCTTTGTGAAGTTGCTGGAAGAGCGCGGGCTGGTAGCCGCCTGAATCCACTGTGGGAGGGGATAAATCCCGTCCCACCTGTTTTTTTATCAGCCGCCGAACTGGAAGGTGCCCATGGCGAGTTTCGCCATGATTGCTGTCGCACCCAACTGCACCAGCCACAACGCCAAACCACCAAGGAATACACCGAGGGCCACCTGCAACACCAAACTCTTCTGCCGCTTCACCTGCGGCGCGCGTGGGGTGTAGTCGTGCAGTTCGTCGCGGTCGGCGCGCAGGTCCAAGTCGTCGTTTCTCATAGAGCTCTCACAGCAAAGGGGCGGTCAGGGTTCAGTCTAGGGGCTGGACACAAAAAAGGGGAAACCATGGCTTCCCCTTCTGTGCAACGCTAGCAGGTTTACAGCACCTGAACGATTGCCTGTGTGACCGCAGCAATGTTCGACTGGTTCAACGCCGCCACACAGATACGCCCGGTATCCAGCGCGTAGATACCAAACTCGCTGCGCAGGCGGGTGACTTGCTCAACGGTCAGACCGGAGTAGGAGAACATCCCACGCTGGCGACCGACGAAGCTGAAGTCGTGGCCCGGCGCAGCCTTGGCCAGTTCGGCAACCATCTGCTCACGCATGCCACGGATGCGCAGGCGCATCTCGGCCAGTTCGGCTTCCCACTGGGCGCGCAGTTCAGGGCTGTTCAACACGGCGGCAACGATTGCTGCGCCGTGGGTTGGCGGGTTGGAGTAGTTGGTGCGGATCACACGCTTGACCTGGGACAGGATGCGCGCGCTTTCTTCCTTGGAGTCGCCGACGATGGACAGCGCGCCCACACGTTCGCCGTACAGGGAGAACGACTTGGAGAACGAGCTGGAGACAAAGAAGGTCAAGCCCGATTCCGCGAACAGGCGCACAGCGGCGGCGTCTTCGTGGATGCCATCGCCAAAGCCCTGGTAGGCCATGTCGAGGAACGGCACCAGGTTCTTGGCCTTGACCACGTCCAGCACGTTTTGCCAGTCGGCCGGGCTCAGGTCGACGCCGGTCGGGTTGTGGCAGCAGGCGTGCAGCACCACGATGGACTGCGGCGGCAGGGCGTTGAGGTCTTCGAGCAGGCCGGCGCGGTTCACGTCGTGGGTGGCGGCGTCGTAGTAGCGGTAGTTCTGCACCGGGAAACCAGCGGTTTCGAACAGTGCACGGTGGTTTTCCCAGCTCGGGTCGCTGATGGCGACGACGGCGTCTGGCAGCAGTTGCTTGAGGAAATCAGCGCCGATCTTCAGGGCGCCAGTGCCACCAACGGCCTGGACGGTCACGACACGACCAGCTTCGAGCAGTGGCGAGTCGTTCCCGAACAGCAGGGTTTGAACGGCCTTGTCATAGGCGGCGATACCGTCGATTGGCAAGTAGCCACGGGCGGCGTGTTGCGCCACGCGAATGGCTTCCGCTTCGGCAACGGCACGCAAGAGTGGAATCTTCCCCTCCTCGTTGCAGTAAACGCCTACGCCAAGGTTGACCTTGGTGGTTCGTGTGTCGGCGTTGAATGCTTCGTTGAGGCCCAGGATAGGATCGCGTGGTGCCATTTCGACAGCGGAGAACAGGCTCATTTTTGCGGCAGCTCTATGGGGGAAGGGAGGGACGTGTCGCGCTCCAGCCGAATGCACTAGAGCGGTGCACAAACGGGGAGCTAGTATAGAGGCCATCACGGCTGAGGGCGACAACCGAAACGGCTTTTCGGCCAAGTTTTTCGGTTTATTTGCTGACCGTTAGTCTTATTGCAACGTCGATCCCAGATGGCAGGCAGGACGATTGCCTTGAAACCCGTCACATTCGCCACCACTTCTATGGCTATCATGGTTTTTTCCTACTGCTCGCTCTGAAAGTTCGCGGGTGGTGGTCTATTTCTTCCCCGACGGGTTTACAGTCCGGGGTGACTTCAAGAGGTACGTTATGTCGGATTTCCAACTAGTCACCCGCTTTGAACCCGCTGGCGATCAGCCAGAAGCCATTCGCCAGATGGTCGAAGGCATCGAGGCCGGCCTGGCTCACCAGACGCTGCTCGGGGTGACCGGTTCAGGCAAGACTTTCAGCATTGCCAACGTGATCGCACAGATCAACCGGCCCACCTTGGTGCTGGCGCCAAACAAGACCCTGGCCGCGCAGCTCTACGGCGAGTTCAAGGCGTTCTTCCCGAATAACGCAGTGGAATACTTCGTTTCCTACTACGACTACTACCAGCCTGAAGCTTATGTGCCGTCTTCCGATACCTTTATCGAGAAGGATGCGTCGATCAATGACCATATCGAGCAGATGCGGCTGTCGGCGACCAAGGCGCTGCTGGAGCGCAAGGACGCGATCATTGTCACCACGGTGTCGTGTATCTACGGCCTGGGCAGCCCGGAAGCGTATTTGAAGATGGTGCTGCACGTGGACCGTGGCGACAAACTCGACCAGCGGGAGTTGTTGCGCCGCCTGACGAGTTTGCAGTACACCCGCAACGACATGGACTTTGCCCGCGCCACCTTCCGCGTGCGCGGCGACGTGATCGATATTTACCCGGCCGAATCCGATCTCGAAGCGATCCGCATCGAGCTGTTCGACGATGAAGTGGAGAGCCTCTCAGCCTTCGACCCGTTGACCGGCGAGGTTATCCGCAAGCTGCCGCGCTTCACCTTCTATCCGAAAAGTCACTACGTGACCCCGCGTGAAACCCTGATGGGTGCCATCGAGGGCATCAAGGTGGAGTTGGCCGAGCGCCTGGAATACCTGCGGGCCAATAACAAGCTGGTGGAAGCCCAGCGTCTTGAGCAGCGCACCCGGTTTGACTTGGAGATGATCCTGGAGCTGGGCTACTGCAACGGCATCGAAAACTACTCGCGCTACCTCTCGGGTCGCGAATCCGGCGCGCCGCCGCCGACGCTCTATGACTACCTGCCCGATGACGCGCTGCTGGTGATCGACGAATCCCATGTCAGCGTGCCGCAAGTGGGCGCTATGTATAAGGGCGACCGCTCACGTAAAGAGACGTTGGTGGAGTACGGTTTCCGGCTGCCGTCGGCACTGGATAACCGGCCGATGCGCTTCGACGAGTGGGAGGCTATTAGCCCGCAGACTATTTTTGTGTCGGCCACACCGGGTAACTATGAGGCCGAGCATGCCGGCCGCGTTATTGAGCAACTGGTGCGTCCGACCGGCCTGGTGGACCCGGAAATTGAAATCCGCCCGGCGCTGACCCAGGTCGATGACCTGCTGTCCGAGATCAATAAGCGTGTCGCTCTGGAAGAGCGGGTGCTGGTCACCACGCTGACCAAGCGCATGTCCGAAGACTTGACCGACTATCTGGCCGACCACGGCGTGCGGGTGCGCTATCTGCACTCGGATATCGACACCGTGGAGCGCGTTGAGATCATCCGTGATCTGCGCCTGGGTACCTTTGATGTGTTGGTAGGCATCAACCTGCTGCGCGAAGGCTTGGACATGCCGGAAGTGTCGCTGGTGGCGATCCTCGATGCGGACAAGGAGGGCTTTCTGCGCTCCGAACGCTCGTTGATCCAGACCATCGGGCGGGCGGCGCGAAACCTTAATGGCAGGGCGATTCTCTACGCGGACCGCATCACCGGTTCTATGGAGCGGGCGATTGGTGAGACTCAGCGTCGTCGCGACAAGCAGATCGCGTTCAACCTGGAAAATGGCATCACGCCCAAAGGCGTGTTCAAGGACGTCGCCGACATCATGGAAGGCGCCACCGTGCCCGGTTCGCGCAGCAAGAAGCGCAAGGGCATGGCCAAGGCCGCAGAGGAAAGCGCCAAGTACGAGAACGAACTGCGCTCGCCGAGTGAGATCACCAAGCGGATCCGCCAGTTGGAAGAGAAGATGTACCAGTTGGCGCGGGATCTGGAGTTCGAGGCGGCGGCGCAGACGCGGGATGAGATTGGCAAGTTGCGCGAGCGCTTGCTGGCTGTCTGATCTGCGGTGGCTGGGCGGGCCTTATCGGGGGCAAGCCTCCTCCCACGCTTTGACTTGTGAACACCGTCAAATGTGGGAGGGGCGGTGCGACGATTCGACTTGCCCTCGATGGCTACGCCTCGGTTTTCCAGAAATCACCCAGGCTGTTACCATTCGCCCCTTGTTTCAATTTTAAGTTTTATCGCCCATTCGAGACCCGCCATGACCACCGTCCGCACGCGCATTGCGCCATCGCCTACTGGGGATCCCCACGTCGGCACCGCCTACATCGCCTTGTTCAACTACTGTTTTGCCAAGCAGCACGGCGGTGAATTCATCCTGCGGATCGAAGACACCGATCAACTGCGCTCCACTCGCGAGTCTGAACAGCAGATTTTCGATGCCCTGCGCTGGCTGGGCATTACCTGGGCTGAAGGCCCGGACGTCGGCGGGCCGCACGGTCCGTATCGCCAAAGCGAGCGCAGCGACATTTACAAGCAATACACACAGCAGCTGGTCGACATGGGCCATGCGTTCCCGTGCTTCTGCACCGCCGAAGAACTGGACCAGATGCGCGCCGAGCAACAGGCCCGTGGCGAAACCCCGCGCTACGATGGCCGCGCGCTGCTGCTGTCCAAGGAAGAAGTGGCTCGGCGTCTGGCTGCTGGCGAACCGCACGTTATCCGCATGAAAGTGCCGAGCGACGGCGTGTGCGTGGTGCCGGATATGCTGCGCGGTGACGTCGAGATCCCATGGGATCGCATGGACATGCAAGTGCTGATGAAGACCGACGGCCTGCCGACGTACTTCCTGGCCAATGTGGTCGACGACCACCTGATGGGCATCACCCACGTACTGCGTGGCGAAGAGTGGCTGCCGTCGGCCCCGAAACTGATCCTGCTTTACGAATATTTCGGTTGGGAACAGCCGCAACTGTGCTACATGCCGCTGCTGCGTAACCCGGACAAGAGCAAGCTGTCCAAGCGCAAGAACCCGACTTCGGTGACCTTCTACGAGCGCATGGGCTTCATGCCGGAAGCGATGCTCAACTACCTGGGCCGTATGGGCTGGTCGATGCCGGACGAGCGTGAGAAGTTCTCGTTGCAGGAAATGGTCGACAACTTCGACCTGTCACGCGTGTCCCTGGGCGGTCCGATTTTCGATGTCGAGAAACTGTCCTGGCTCAACGGCCAGTGGTTGCGCGATCTGCCGGTGGAAGAGTTTGCCAGCCGCGTGCAGCAGTGGGCGTTGAACCCCGAGTACATGATGAAGATCGCGCCGCTGGTGCAGGGCAGGGTGGAAACGTTCAGCCAGGTTGCACCATTGGCCAGTTTCTTCTTTGCCGGGGGCGTTAACCCGGATGCCAAGCTGTTCGAGTCCAAGAAGCTCTCTGGCGACCAGGTTCGTCAGTTGATGCAGTTGATCCTGTGGAAGCTGGAGAGCCTGCGTCAGTGGGAGAAGGATGCGATCACTGCGACGATTCAGGCGGTGGTTGAATCCCTGGAACTGAAGTTGCGTGATGCCATGCCGCTGATGTTTGCTGCGATTACCGGGCAGGCCAGTTCGGTGTCGGTGCTCGATGCGATGGAAATTCTCGGTCCGGATCTCACCCGTTTCCGTCTGCGCCAAGCCCTTGATTTGCTTGGTGGTGTCTCGAAGAAAGAAAACAAAGAGTGGGAAAAGCTGCTGGGCGCTATCGCCTAAGCAGGCCGTTGCAGTGACGAAACCCCGGTTTTCCGGGGTTTCGTCGGTAAGTGATTGTTATCCCGGCAAAAAAATTTGGAAAATGTTGAAAATAAATTTGACACACTTCCAAGCCGCCATTAAGATTCGCCCCGTCCTCACCGATGAGGGGCTATAGCTCAGCTGGGAGAGCGCTTGCATGGCATGCAAGAGGTCAACGGTTCGATCCCGTTTAGCTCCACCAATTTACAGGTTCAAGGTCTGGCCACACCGTCCTTGAATAGATCAGGTTTCAGCTCTGATCGGTTGTACAGAAGGTTTTGTCCCCTTCGTCTAGTGGCCTAGGACACCGCCCTTTCACGGCGGTAACAGGGGTTCGAGTCCCCTAGGGGACGCCA